>CAYYZW010000297.1:0-42279 GCA_964476375.1 uncultured Pirellulaceae bacterium | reverse complement strand
CCCGATGCCAAGCCTGACCGGTTACCCCGAGCCGCTGCCGTCGATTGGCGTGGTCCAGGATAACCTTCATCCCAGCATTGGCTCGGTCTGCGAGTATATGAACCAGGAGTCGGACTTTCCTGCCTACGTGCACATGCCCTGCATGCTCGGCTGGGGACAGCATATTCGCCGTGCGGGACCCTACGCCGGATTTCTTGGCCGCAAGTATGACCCCCTGTTTACCGAGTGTGATCCCACCTCCAACGAGCCCTCGCCGGACACCTATCACCCGCAGGTGGTTCATGGCGTACCTCGCTTGCCAGTCGCATCGTTACCTCCCGGTGTCACCCTCGACCGGCTCAAGTCACGGCGCAGGTTGACCGAGCAGTTTGACGATCAGCTGCGAAAGCTGGAAAAGGGCGGGGAGTTCGAGCGCGCCCAGAAAGGGGCACTGCAACTGCTGACCTCCAACAAGATTCGCGATGCCTTTGATATCGAGAAGGTCCCGGGGGATGTTCGTGACCGCTATGGCAGGACCCTGTTTGGCAATAGCGCCCTGATTGCCCGTCAACTGGTCGAGCAGGGGACGAGGTTCGTGAACGTGACCTGGGATATGTTCTGGACACGCCCGGGCCAGCTTGATGGTTCAGGGTGGGACACGCACCAGCGCAACTTTGGCATCCTCAAGGAGGTCTTGCTGCCAAACTACGACCAGACCTTCTCGGGGCTGATGTGGGATCTTGATGCGAGTGGCCTCCTGGAAGAGACGCTGGTTGTGGTCATGAGCGACATGGGACGGACTCCGGTAATCAACAAGAACGCGGGCCGGGATCACTGGACGTTCTGTTACTCGGTGTTGTTTGCCGGGGCAGGAATCCAGGGTGGAACGGTCCACGGTGTTTCAGACCAGAAGGCGGCCTACGTGAAGGACAAGCCGGTCTCGCCAGCCGACATCTGTGCCACGATCTACCAGTGCCTGGGAATTGACCCGGAGATGCAGATCCCCGACTCGGGTGGGCAACCGGTCCGGGTTAGCCTGGAAGGAAAGCCGATCGAGGAGATCCTTGCCTGAGCGTGCAGGGAATCAAGTCAAAGAATCAAGAGGCAGCCCAGATGCGACACCAGGTTCACCAGAAACAACCAGTCCCCGCGGCCGGTATCGGTGGCCTCGTGATGCTGCTGCTTGTAACCATGGCAGCCTCGCTCGATGCGGGTGATGAGGATCTGCAGGGCAGGGCAGATCCGGGGCGACGGGCGACGATTGTTATCACGCCAGATCGAGTCGAGCTTGCCGGGCCGGAAGCCAGTCGGCAGCTCCTGGTGACGGCGGTCGGCCGCGATGGTACCGAGACCGATCTTACCCACCTGGTCGAGTGGACATCCAGCTCGCCTGTTTTTGACGTGGACCAGCGGGGGCTTGTGACCGCACGCCAGGATGGCACCGCAAGCCTGTCGGTGCGTGTCGGTGGCCGGACACGGACAATCGAGGTGGCTGCCCGGGGGACTGCCGAGGAGCACCCGGTCAGTTTTCAACGGCAAGTGGTGCCACTGTTAAGCTCGCTCGGCTGCAGTGATATCCGCTGTCACGGTGCCCCGAGTGGGAAAGGGGGATTCCGGCTGAGCCTCTGGGGATCGGACAATGATGTTGACCATCAGCAACTGGTACGAGATGCCTTTGGACGGCGGACGAATGGTTTTCGGCCAGACCAGAGCCTGCTGCTTCGAAAACCACTCATGAAGATTCCTCATGTCGGTGGCAAGCGATTCGGGGAGGAGAGCCATGCCGCCCAGGTGCTCCGTCGCTGGCAGACAGAGGGGCTTGTCCATGACCGGCAATCTCCCGGCCTGGCAGGCCTGCAGGTGACCCCGGCCGAGAGGGTTCTCCGGGCACCGAGCATGCAACAGCAACTGGCTGTCCTGGCAACGTACGAGGATGGAGAGAGCGAGGATGTCACGCGGATCACCAGCTACCAGAGCAGCGACCTGGCCGTTGCCGACGTGGACCAGCAGGGGCGCGTGGAGTTTCACCAGCAGGGAGAGGTGGCGATTCTCTGTCGTTACATGGGTCAGCTGGTGTCGGTGCGGATGACCCATATTGCCCGGTCCCAGCCGGGATATCGCTGGCCTGATCCGGAGGTGAACAACTTCGTGGACGAGCACGTGTTCGCCAAGCTGCGGTTACTGAATATCGCGCCCTCGGAACTCTGTAGCGATGCAGAGTTCATCCGCCGCGTGACCCTGGACCTCTGTGGCCTGCTCCCCTCGCCCGCCGAGACAGCTGCTTTCCTGGCGTCCAGCGACAGTGACAAGCGCGAGAGGCTGGTGGACGAACTGCTTCACCGTAGCGAGTTCACCGATTTCTGGACGAAGAAATGGCTCGACGTGCTGCGTGTCAGCCGTGATTCGATCCAGTTCCAGGGGGCCCAGGCCTTCCAGGCCTGGCTGCGCGAGCAGATCCGCCAGGATCGCCCGCTGTCGGAGATTGTTGAGGCGATGCTGATGTCCCAGGGAGAGTCGTACAAGGACCCGGCAACAAATTACTTCTGTGTTGCCCCGATGCCGAGGATGGTGACCGACGTCGATTATCTCCAGAAGGACCTGGCGGAATCGACGGCCCAGCTTTTCCTGGGGATTCGATTGCAGTGTGCCCAGTGCCACAACCACCCGTTTGAACGCTGGACACAGGATGATTATCTCGGGCTGGCAGCATTTTTCTCACAGGTCAAACGCAGCCGACTGGGCAAGGAGGGTCCCAGTGGGCGGCCGGACCGGCGGCAGATTGCGGTCCAGCTGGACCCGGCCATCTCCCGTCTGACGGGCGAGGGAAACCGGGACGTGGCGCCGCATTTCCCAGGCCAGCCGGCCCAGCAGATTGACGAGAAGACCGACCTTCGCAGCGTGCTGGCGAGATGGATTACCAGCCCTGGCAACCCGTTCTTTGCCCGCTCACTGGTGAACCGTGTCTGGTTTCACCTTCATGGACGCGGGATTGTCGAACCGGTGGACGATTTTCGCGATTCGAACCCGTCGGTCAATGACGAGTTGCTGGCAGCCCTGGCCGAGTTTTTCATTGCCAACGACTTCCAGCTCAAGCCGCTGGTCCGGGTGATTGTCCAGTCCCGCGCTTACCAGTTGAGCTCGGCTCCGAACGATCATAACCTGGCTGATGCACGCTACTTTTCTCACCACCATGCCCGGCCACTGCCGGCCGAGGTACTGCTGGATGCGATCTGCGAGGTGACAGGGGTACCGGAACAGTACGAGGTGATGCAGGACTACCTTGTCGGAATTCCCACCGAGTCGTTCAAGCTGCCGATCGGTACCCGGGCGGTGCAATTGCCGGTCACCGACCTGGTGACGCTTATCAATTCATCGGGAAAATACGTTCGTTATGAACTTCATCCGTTCCTGAGGACGTTTGGCCAGCCTGTGCGGCGGGAAACATGCGAGTGCGATCGGTCAACGGGCTTTAATCGCAAGCAGGCACTGGAACTGACGGTGGGTGATCTGGTCGCGAAAAAACTGTCGGCAGAAACGGGTCGCTTGCCGGCAATGCTGGCAGCCGGTGCCTCGGACAGGCAGGTCCTCGCGGAGCTTTACCAGCGAGCCCTCAGCCGGCACCCATCCGCGGAGGCTGCGGAGAAATTCCTCGGCCATGTCCAGCAGAGTTCGAATCGCCGGCAGGCCTGGGAGGATATCCTCTGGACCCTGCTGAACTCGAAAGAATTTATCTACCAGCACTAGTGCCGGATTTCCGGCGACGGTCTCAGGCCAGGACCTCATCTCTTTGCGTGTGGCTATTTCCGGGAAACTCGTCGCTTCTCTCTCTAGAGAGGGTGCGGATCTTTATCGCCACTCGCGGTTTCTTCTACACGGCCCGGCGAGATTTCCCGCCAGGGTACGAGCAGCCCCGGTCGCACCGTGATTGTTAGGGAAGAATGGAAACAACTGTCCTAAGATTGTGGAAACTTCTCGTCTGTCTCGCGACCCGGAGGGGTGCAATGCTCACAGTCGCCCGGAACAAGGCAAACCCATATTGCGATGGCATCTCCCGCCTCCACTTCTTGCGGGCCGGCGGCCTGGGCATGGCCGCCCTCGCTATCTTCTCGACAGTCCCGGGCCGATCCACGAATTGATTTGAACCAGGCTGATTCACTTGAGTCACCAGCAGGTGCTGCCATGAGACGACTGCTTGTTGTTGTCGCCGTACTTGCCTCAGGGGCAGCTGGTGGCTTATTGATTCACAACAAGGGAAGTCGCACTCGCTCCATAGAACAAGTGACTGGGTTTTATGATGACCTTCCCACCGCGTCTGCCAATTCCGCCACTCTGGCCCGGGTAAAACCTAACCGGCTACAACCAGATTACCATTGAAACGCCGGTTGGTGTGCCCAAGGTGTGCCCAGTTTTTCATCTTTGGTAAGAGGACTAGGCAAGAATGAATCGTGCATGGGAAAGTCTCTTTTCCACTGCTCCATGTATTCTGCCGTTGCCTGCCAGTCGTGGCGCGGTAGGACGTGATGGTAGGAAATACTCGCCATCTCATTATCTCCTGTGCCCAATATCTGTTCGGGCGTGTATAGTTCCATCTTCGTGGATCGATTGACAACTCGCCCCCCTGGCCCTTTCATGTCGCTTGCATCGTTTTACCAGCAGGATCGCCCGGCGATCTCCTTTGAACTTTTCCCGCCGAAAACAGAGGCCGGGGAAAGGGCCCTGGAGGATCACATCGGCCAGCTGATGCAATTTGAGCCCAGCTACGTCACCTGTACCTACGGGGCCGGGGGATCCACGCGCGAGAAGACGCTGGAAATTGTCACCCGTGTCAGGCAGCAGTTCCAGGTCCCGGTCGCCTCGCACCTGACCTGTGTCGGCTCCACCGTGAACCAGTTACGAGACTACCTGGGCCGTGCCCGGGATGCGGGGATTGATTTTATTGTCGCCCTTCGAGGTGACCCGCCGGCCGACCAGCCGACTTTCCAGGTCACCGAGGGGGGATTCCGGTACGCCAACGAACTGGTCTCTCTGATCGCCAGCGAGTTTCCCGGTTTTGATATTGCCGTGGCCGGGTACCCCGAGGTTCACCAGGAAGCCCCCAGTGCCGAGGTGGACCTGGAGAACCTGAAACGCAAGGTGGATGCAGGGGCCGACGTGGTGATCACGCAGCTTTTTTACGACAACGATGACTTCTATCGATTCCGTGATGCATTTGATACTGCCGGCATTCATGTTCCCCTGGTGCCGGGAATCCTGCCTGTCACCAGCCTGGCCCAGATCCAGCGAATCACATCCCTCTGCAAGGCAGCCCTGCCAGAGAACCTGGTCTCCCGGCTGAGGGAAAAGGAAGATGCCGGGTGGCAATTCGAGGCGGGAATCCAGTACGCACAGGAGCAGGTGAATGACCTGCTTGCCGGCGGTGTACCGGGGCTTCACTTTTACGTGCTCAATCGTTCACGGGCCACGATGCAGGTCCTGGGCGCCTGCCTCTAGGATCATGTCGTGGCAAGCCTGCTCTCAGCCATCGGGTTTGGCAGGTCCAGGAACGAAGAGAGTCGTTTACTGCGGAAGGGCTGTTGCAGCTTCTGCACCGCCTTGGACTCGATCTGTCGGACCCGCTCGCGCGTCACGGAAAAGATCTTCCCCACTTCCTCCAGTGTGTAGCTGTACCCGTCGGCCAGCCCGAATCGCAGCCGGAGAATTTCCCGTTCACGGTAATTCAGATCTTCCATGGCCTCCGCCAGGTGCATCTTGAGAGCCTGCTGGTTGATATCATCCATGGGGTTGTCATCCCGGTAATCCTCAAGGAACTCGCCAAAATTATTCTCCTCGTGATCTCCGACCGGCTGGTCCAGTGACAGCGGTTGCCGTGACATTTTCATGATGCACTGGGCATCCTGCAGCGGTAAACCGGCACGCTTGGCGACTTCCTCGGCATTCGGTTCACGGCCGAGGTCCTGCAGCAGTTCCCGTGTGATGTTGCGAACACGGGTCATCACCTGGATCATGTGAACCGGCACGCGGATCGTGCGGCTCTGGTCCGCCACGGCACGTGTGATGGCCTGTCGGATCCACCAGGTGGCATAGGTAGAGAACTTGTAACCACGCGCGTGGTCAAATTTTTCGACCGCCCGCATCAGCCCGGTATTTCCTTCCTGGATCAGGTCGAGGAAACTCAGACCCCGGTTGCGGTATTTCTTGGCGATCGAAACCACCAGCCGGAGATTGCTGGCTGAAAGTCGACGCTTTGCCTCGTCGTAGTCTGCCTTGAATTCCTTGATTTTCTGCAGGCGTCGATCGAGCGTGGCAGGACTTTCCTGGCACTGTCGCATCAGCTGCCTGAGCTCGGAACGGAGCTGCACGAGGTCTCCCGGGGTGGATGGTTCACCCGTGGCTAACTGATCCATCTGCTGCTTGAGCTGTTGCATCCGCTGGTTGATTGTTTCCAGGTCCTTCAGCAGTGTCTCCAGGCGTCCGGTGCGAAGATGAAGTTCCTCGACCAGTCGCTGTGCTTTTCCCCGTCGCTTGATCAGTCTTCGCCATGCCTTTCGACGTGGGTTTTCACGTCGACGTGCGTTGAGTGCAATGTGAAAATCAGCCCGGTTGGCCAGCAGCAGCCGGTGCAGGGTCAGCAGGTTGGGGTCCAGTCGGGAAAGGAGGGCTTTCTTGCCCTTTGCATCGGTGACGGAGACCTCGATGGTGCGATCGAGCCTCAGCTTTTTGTTCCGCACGTCTTCCAGCAGGCCGACGGCCTGCTGGAGCATGTAGTCGGTGGAGAGCATGCTCTTGCGATAGCGTGCCTGGCTGGCTTCGACCCACTTGGCGATAGCGATTTCTTCCTCGCGTGAAAGCAGGGGAATGCGGCCCATCTGCATCAGATACATGCGAATCGGAACAACCGTCATGGTGCTGGATCCGGATGTTATTCGCGAGATCTTATACTTGCAGGAACGTGGATTGGACATTTTGCTGCTGGGCGATGCGGCGGGATCCAGCTTGTCCTCGGGGGAAGAGAGAGTCGCTTGCCGCGAATGAGAAGAGATTGTGGCCACGTGATATCTCCTGGTCGGGGGTGATACAGGGAAGCTGCGGAGCAGGAAAGGGATGATGCACCAGTGAAGTGCATTTCTGGTGCCGGAAACCCATGGATCAAAGGGAAGTTCCACAAGTCCCGGTTGTTATGGGACTTATGGAATATTTCCGGAATCTCCGGATTTCCCCGGATGTTGCAAAAAGTGAACACCTGGAGCAGATTAGCAACATCTTGGCCGGGTGATTGTGCTTCTGCTGCTTCCAACCAAGAATAGACGTTGATGAGCTCTTGAAGATGGACTTCTGGAAATGGGGTGAAATGTGACGTTGCCACCTTTTCTTGGTAATGACGGAACTGGCGATGCCTGGACAGACCTGGTGAATGCCGTGCCGACGATTTCCGCACTGGCCCGGCTGTGTGGGCAGCAAATTGGGGCTGCTGACCGGTCGGCCCAGGAGCTGGATCTCTCGGATGAAGCGCAGGCAATCCTGGTGACAGCCTGCAAGCGGGGCCTGATGGAGATCAAGGGGACCAACAAGGAATTTGAATCCCCTCAGCGGCTGCTTGCTGTTTATGTTGAAACGGACAATGACTCCCACGTGATGTTCCGTAGCCGTAGTGAACCGGAGATCACGATCCGCTTCCTGGACGGTTTTTGTGAGCTTTGCCGGGCAGGGATGGTCATTCACCAGTGTGCGGCAGAATTCTCACTCACTCGCCATGGTTTCCAGGTTGGTCGCGAACTGGACAAAGCGGCTGTCGCCGAAACACTCGAGCTGGGCATCCCGGTCTGAGCAGAGCGGCTGGACGTGGTCTCCTAGAGAACCGCGGCGATGGCGTCGCAGAGCCGGTCCATGTTGCCGGGGGTCATTCCGGCCACGTTGATCCGGCCACTTCCGACGGCGTAGATGGAATGCTCTTCCCGCAGCCGGTCAACCTGTTCCTTTGTCAGGCCCGAGTATGAGAACATGCCGCGTTGTTGCTCGATGAAGGAAAAATCACGAGCCTCGGTACGTTCCTTCATGCCCCTGGCAAATGCCCCACGCATGTCGTGGATTCGCTGTCGCATGGTATCGACTTCCTGTTTCCAGAGGGCAGCAAGCTCCTGGTCCCGAAGAACCGTGGCCACGACCGCGCCTCCATGCTTGGGGGGATTGCTGTAGTTGGTTCGAACCGAGAGCTTGGCATGGCTGAGGGCTGCCTCTGCCGCCGCAGCATTCTCGGCCACGATCGTGAGGGCTCCGATGCGTTCACAGTAGAGGCCAAAGTTCTTGGAGAAGGAACTGCAGATCACCATCTCGCTCTGCTCTTCCATGAAACACCGCACTGCCGTGGTGTCCTCGGCCAGCCCGTCCCCAAAGCCCTGGTAGGCAAAGTCGACCAGGGGAAGCAGCCTGTTCTCCCTGCAGATGCCGGCCACCTGTTTCCATTGTTCGGCGGAGAGGTCGACCCCGGTGGGGTTGTGGCAACAGGCGTGCAGGCAGACGACATCCCCGGCCGGAATTCCCGCCAGGTCATCGCATAAAGCGGTGAAATCGACCTCAAGGCTGTCTTCCTTGAGATAGCGAAAGGAATCGACCTGCAGTCCGGCTGCCTTGAAAATATTGGGATGGTTGGCCCAGGTGGGGGAACTTGTCCAGATCCGTTCCGCACCAACTTTCTGCCGGAGGAAGTCTGCGGCCACACGCAACGCCCCGGTTCCCCCGGGTGTTTGCAGCGTGACGGCACGCTGGTCGCCTGGTATTTCACCAAAGATGAGTTCCTGTACGAGTTCTCCAAAGCCGTCCAGACCTGCCATTCCCAGGTAGGACTTGCTTGTTTCCTCGGCCAGCAGTCGTATTTCGGCCTGCTTGACGCATTCCAGGATCGGTGTGCTACCACCCTCGTCACGGTAGACACCCATGGCCACGTTAATCTTGTCCGGGTTGGGATCCTGGCGAAAAAGCTCGGTCAGACCCAGGATAGCATCGGGTGGGGCCATCTGTAATGATTCAAACATCGGTTCATTTCCTCTTGGGGATGGAGGCAACAGATCCTCTTGGTTTCGGCTGACAATGATACCACGTGCAGACGTGGCGACTAGGTGGCAAAAAGGGAGAACAGGGGATGCGTGATCTGGAAAGGTATCTTCCGGCAACGATTAACGAGGGGGCATTTGTCACCGCTTACTCCCGGCCACGGCTTGCGGAGCTTGTCCGTGGAGCCCGTCTTGTCCTGCCGATCTGCTCTCTTGGCACGCCGGCCGACGAACTGGCGGCCCTGGGGGAACTCGTTCTGCCACCCCTTTACCACGAAGCCCTGGATGAGTCCCTTCGCGGGGAGCTGGTAGAGCGAATTCTACACTGCTTTCCCTTTTTCGAGGGAACAGAGGAGCGGGCCTGCTGGTCCGGGAGACTAGAGATCGTGGAATTGCCCCGGGGCCCGCTGGCACCGAGCCACCAGGGAGGCATCGCCTGTTTCAGTGTCGACACGGCCGTCGAGGAACATGGCCCTCACCTGCCGCTGGCGACCGACACGATCCAGAGCTACGGGGTGCTCCAGGAACTGGCGGAAAGGCACGAGGATCTCCACCTGGTGGCACCGGTGGAATACGGACAGTTGACCTGGGGGCTCCCGTTCGGCTTGAGTATTGATATCACGGCCCCGCTGTTGACCAGGTACGTGGAGGGTTTTGCCAGGGCCGTGAACGAGTGGGCCCGGCCCGATGCACTTTACGTGGTCGATGTCCATGGCTCGATTATTCACCGCACGGCAATCATGGACGGACTTGCCGGCAGTGAGACTCCCCGCTGGGCTTTCCGCTGGCTGCATGACAGCCTGGTCGAGTTTGCCGGGCAACGGGGAGACCAGCATGCCGGGGGAGTGGAAACGGTCCTGGTGGAGCTGCTCAACGGGCACCTGGTCGACGGTCAACTCTGGCCCGCAGCGATCGATGCCATCGCCGGAGGGCAGATGGATATGGAGAGAGCCATAGAGCTGTCTGGCAACCTGGAAGATTTTATCGAGGTGGTGGAAAGATCGAATCTCCAGGAGGTCCCGCTCAACGGGATCGTGGGAGATATCTATAACGCCCGGCAGCTGGATGCCAACGAAATGATGCAGAGAATGCTCGCTGTGGCCGGGCAGGACCTGGAAAACCTGCGTTGCTAGGCACTTTCCATGCGTGGAGTAGGGCATTCCCGGTTTTTTCTTCCTGCTGGGCCCCTTCTGGCACCCCTCGCCCCTTGATACGATTGTTTGAAACGCCTGTTTTAATTGAGGTCAGAGGATGTCCCCGTCAGGAGATGCAGTCCGGGAGCGGATTCTCGAAGCAGCCGGGTCGGTCTTTGCCGAACGGGGTTTTGAGCATGCCACGGTGCGCGACATCTGTCATCAGGCCGGGGCGAACGGTGCTGCAGTGAATTACTATTTTGGCGACAAGCAGCAGCTTTACCTGGAGACGGTTCGCCTGGCGAGTGAGGTGCGGATCGAACAGATTCCTGTCCCCTCGCGCCCCTCCTCGACGCCTGCGGAGGTTCATCTTCATGACTTTGTCCGCACGCTGCTGGAACGGATGCTGGGCAAGGAGCAGGATCCCTGGCAAGTGAAGTTACTGGTCCGCGAGGTCCTCCAGCCGACCGAGGCCTGTCGGGAGCTGGTGGAAGAACACTTCAGGCCTCGTTTTGAGCATCTGCAGAAACTACTTGATAGCTGGTTGCCAACGGAGATGCCGGACTACCGCCGTCGCCAGGTGGCCTTCAGCGTCGTCGGCCAGTGCCTGCATTACCGCATGGCCGGAGGGGTGATTGCGATGCTGACTCCCGAGGAGGATCGTCAACGGTACCATTCGCTGGATCAGCTGGCATTCCACATTACCACGCTTGTCCTTGCTTCCCTCCAGGATCGGCCGATCTGGGAACTGGATATCCAATTGCGGGATTTACTTGATGAACTTTCCGGAACACCCGCATCGCCCTGACCGCCCCTAGAAAGACGAGATGAATCATGACGACAAGAACCAGCCTGGCCAAGAACGTGATCGGGTACCTGGTGCCGGTGGTTATTGTGCTGTGTGCCTACCTGGCTTTAAGAATGTCAGGTACAGGAGAACCTCCAGCTCGACAAGAGATCACGCAGGTCCAGCTGGAACTGCGTGTTGCCCCGGTAACCGTCCATGATGAGACCCTGCTGCTGGAAGCGGATGGCGTGGTCGTCCCCTTCCGTGAGATCCAGCTGGCAACCCAGGTGGCAGGTCGGGTCTCTCACAAGTCCCCTCTTTGCCGTCCGGGGAATTACGTGGAAAAGGGCCAGGAACTTTTCCAGATTGATGACCGTGACTACGTCCTGGAGGTCAACCGGGTTTCCAAGCAGCTTGAGCAGACCACGCTCCAGCTGGAGGAAGCAGACCTGGAGATCCGCAACGTCGGGGACTTGATCGAAATTGCCCAGGAGGATATCCAGCTTCAGCTGAAAGAGTACAACCGCCTCAAGAAACTCGAGGATGGCCAGGTCATTACTGCCAGTGATGTCGAGCGATCCCAGCGGGCTGTGTTGATGGCGCGGACCACATTGACCCAGTTGAGCGGTCAGTTTGCAACGCTCACCAAGAGCAAGTATCGCCTGCAGGCCAGTACGGAACTGGTCGGAATCCAGCTGGAGAAAGCTCGCCTGGATGAATCCCGCACGAAGGTTATGGCCCCGGTCAGCGGAGTGATCATCCGGGAACTGGTCGAGGAAGATTCCTTCGTCCAGAAGGGAGCGACCCTGGTGACCATCGAGGATACGTCCCACGTGGAAGTGAAATGCAACCTGCGGATGGACGACCTTTACTGGATCTGGGACCAGCAACCGGAAAGCCCCGGCCAGGAGGGCAACGATGAATACCTTTTACCCGAGACCGCGGTCGATGTGACCTATGAACTGGTGGGTCGAAAGGGAGCGACCTACCAGTGGCAGGGTCGCCTGGAACGATACGATGGCCTGGGCCTGGATCCGGAGACGCGGACCGTTCCGGTCCGGGTTGTCGTGGACCGGCCTCACCGGGACAGGGAGCCTGGCGACAGTGGTCCCAGCACACTGGTCCGAGGCATGTACGTCACGATCATGATCAAGTGCCATCCGGTCTCCCCGCTTGTCCGTGTTCCCGAGCGCGCCGTACAGCCCGGGAACCGGGTCTGGTTCATCAAGCCGGGGTTGAAATCCAGCCAGGGAGAGCTTGGCATGATCCAGCAGGTCGACCTTGTTCGCAGCACGAGCGAGGAGGGCCAGACCGACTGGATCATCGATAACACATCGGGTGCCTTCCAGCCGGGACAGCTTGTCGTGGTCCAGCCTTTTACCGGTGGCGTGGCCGGGGACATGGTCACTTACTTCCAGGCAGAAGCGGCAACCGCGGCGGACGATGAGCAGGGGGAGGAGACGGAGTAAATGCGCACGCCGATCCGATGGGCAACACGAAACCCACAGGCCATGAATACCATCATGCTGGTGGTGATGGTTATGGGGATCTTCAGTTTCGGGAACATGAGACGTGAGTCGTTCCCGGAATTTGACCTGGAAATCATTCTCGTCTCGGTTCCCTATCCCGGTGCCAGTCCGGAGGAAGTGGAAGAGGGTATTTGCCAGAAGATCGAGGAAGCGCTGAACTCGATCACGGGGATCAAGAAGAAGACCTCGGTCTCGCGTGAGGGGGTTGGTTACCTGATCCTGGAACTCGATCCATCGATCAAGAAAGTCCAGGAAGTTCAGAAGGTCCTCAACGAGGTCCGTGCCGAGGTCGACCGCATCCCGAGTTTTCCGGAACTGGCGGAGAACCGGGATATTCGGCAGATCACGATGCGAATGCCCGCTATCCGGGTGGCCGTGATTGGGCCCGACCAGGAGGGCTTGAGGTCGGAGCTGGAGTTGCGGGAGATTACCGAACTGGTGCGCGATGAGCTGCTGACCGTCAAGCCGCTGCCCCTTACGGGAGTCAGCCGGCTGCTCCGGTCCATGACTTTTGATCCAAACAAGGCGATCGTTTCCCAGGCAGGGATTATCGGAGCCCGTCCCTACCAGATTGATGTGGAGATCCGTGAGGAGACACTTCGCAAGTATGGCCTGACCCTTAAGCAGGCCGCCCAGATCCTTCGTAGTGAGAACATCGATATCCCGGGGGGCACGCTCAAGTCGAATGTTCGCGAGGTACTGCTTCGCGGCAACAACAAGCGTGTAATTGGCGAGGAGATTGCCAAGTTGCCGCTGCTGACCCGTCCTGACGGCGTGGTGCTGACGGTCGGGGATGTGGGCACTGTCCGGGATGGCTTCAGTGACCTGGACTCGATTGATTACGTGGATGGCCAGCCGGCCCTGGTGATTGCTATTGATCGTACTGCCAACGAGGACGTGCTGGCGCTCTGCGATGCGGTTCACCAGTATGCCCACGACAAGGAACGGGGTATAGGTTATGACACGCTCCCCGCCGGCTACCACATGGAGGTCTTTTTTGACCAGTCCATTCACGTGCGGGAGCGAATGGATCTTCTTCGCCGCAATGGCCTGCAGGGGCTGGTCCTGGTCTTTCTGGTACTTGCTGTTTTCCTGGATTTGAAACTGGCTTTCTGGGTCGCCCTGGGAATCCCGATCTCGGTGCTGGGATCCGGTTTCATACTCCTCTCGATGGGACATACCCTGAACCTGCTTTCCCTTTTCGCCTTCCTGCTGGCCCTGGGAATCGTCGTCGATGACGCGATCGTGATCGGCGAGAATATTTGTACCCATCGTGAGAAAGGAGGAAACGACTATCCCACCGCTGCCGTGGAGGGGGCCTTTGAGGTTCTTCCTGCGGTGACCGCCTCGGTCACCACCACCATCATTGCTTTTGCCCCGATGTTTTTCATCAGCGGTGTGATGGGGAAGTTCTTTGCCGTGATCCCGGTTGCCGTGGTTGCCATGCTTGCGATTTCGCTGGCCGAGAGTGTCTTCTTGCTTCCCTGCCACCTGTCGCACAGGAAAAGTGTTTTCTTCCAGCTACTTGGATTTCTCTTCTTTCCCTTCCGGTTCATCAAGGTTGTCTTTGACAGGATCAACGTCTGGACCCGTAGCGGCTTGCGTTTCATGGTGGAACGGTTTTACCTGCCCGTCATGCGCTGGGGCCTGGAGCGTCCCTGGATGTTCGTGGTCAGTGGAGTCTCCCTGCTGGTGGTCACAGTGATGACGATCCAGGCCGGTGTAACCCCGTTCGTTATTTTTCCCAAGGTCGATAGCCCGCTGATCGGGGCCAAGGTGGTTTTCCCGGAGGGAACCCCGTCGGATCTTACCGATGCGGCAACCCGGAAACTGGAAGCGGCTGTCCTGCGGGCAGAAAAAAAACTCTCGCCGGACCGTCCCCTGCTGAGACTGCATCACCGGGCGGTGGGACACATTACCGTCCCCGAGTCGATGGGGCCCGACCAGCGCACCGATGGTTCGCATGTCGGTGTGGTGGACGTGGAACTGGTTGACCTGGAGGACCGGACGGTGACCAGCGAGCAGCTGGTTGCGGCCTGGCGCCAGGAAGCGGGTATTTTTCCGGGCGTGGAATCGCTCAGCTTCGGGGCACCGAAGATGGGTCCTGGTGGCCGCCCGATCGAATTCAAACTGCTTGTGCCACGTGGGTACATGGAAGAACTGGAGGCCGCCCGTGATTTCTGCAAGACGGAACTTGCCAGGGAGCAGGGGGTCTTTGATATCGGCGACGACATGTACCTGGGAAAACCGGAATACCAGTTTTCCATCAAGAACCGTGCACTGGCGATGGGAATTACCGCCAGGGACCTGGCCGACACGATCCGCGGATCCTATTACGGCGAGGAAGTGATGAGACTGCAGCGGGGGCGGCACGAGGTCAAGCTGATGGTTCGCTACCCAGAAGCCCAGCGCCGGTCGCTTTCAGATCTCAACCGCGTGCGAGTCCGGGCCGGGGATGGCATGGAACGGCCACTGATCGAGCTGGCAGATATCAAGGAGGAAATCAAGTATGCAGAGATTAACCGGATTGACCGGATGCGATCGGTCACGATCACGGCAGATATGGACGAGGAGATTGGGAACGCCGCGGCCAGTGTGGGCCGTTTCCGCAGGAACGTGGTGCCGGTGATGCAGCAGAGGTTCCCCCACGTGATGGTTCGCTGGGAAGGGCAGCAGGAACAGACCGTGGAATCGGTGCGGAGCCTGCTGATCGGCTTCATGATCGCCATGATGGCGATCTTTGTCGTGCTGACGGTGGAATTCCGTTCTTATTTTCAGCCCCTCTTGATCATGGCCATCATCCCCTTTGGCTTGATCGGGGCGGTCTGGGGACATGCCGTGATGGGATTTAATATCAGCCTGATGAGCATGTGTGGGATCGTGGCCCTGACCGGTGTGGTGATCAATGACTCGATCGTGCTGGTGGATTTCATCAACCGCCGGGTCCGTGCCGGTATTCCACTGAAACAATCCCTCATCGACGCCGGACGGCATCGATTCCGCCCGGTCTTGTTAACCTCCCAGACCACCGTGGCAGGCCTTTTCCCGCTTCTTCTGGAATCCTCTTTCCAGGCCCAGTTGCTCAAGCCGATGGCCACCGCCATTACCTTCGGCCTGATCATGGGGACCTTCCTGATCCTGTTCCTGATCCCCACGTTTTACATGATCTACGGGAACTGGTTCGGCGTGGCACATAGTGATCCCCCGTCGGTCGAGAGCGCCGTCAGCGAGGGCGAGTGATCACCCGGCAGCGACCGGCAGTAGTTCCAGCACGGCTTCCGATGGCCGGGCAATCACGTGGGCGGCGATCAGGGTACCAAGATCCTTGACCTGCTGGCTGCCTGCCTCGACCGCGGCCTTGACCGCCGCAACGTCCCCCTGGATGATGACCGTCACGTAGCCGCCCCCCAGCTTTTCCTTGCCCACGACCTCCACGTTCGCTGCCTTGCAGGCCTGGTCGATCGCTTCAAAGACGGCCGTGAAACCCTGTGTTTCGATGAAGCCAAGTGCCCTGGGGTGGTTTTCTGCCACGTTCTTGTCCTCCGATAGAACATCTCCTGTCTGCCGACGAGGCAGGTGAACGACATCCTGTTGGATCAGTGGATTGTATTCGGATTCCGCTTCAATCGCACAGCGGGCTCCATCGTGAACCCGTGGTATCAGGTGCACAACAGGCTTTCCTCCCATCTGTCCGGCGACTTCCCGTCCGGCTTCCAGGGCTGCCCGGATTCCGTCCAGTGGTCCTGCTACCTTGATGCAGATTCCCAGGAAGTCATTGACTTCGGCCTGCACCACCACCAGGGGGGATGCCTTGGCCATCACATCCAGCGCCACCATGGCGGGGGTAAAACCGGTCGTTTCCAGCAGCCCGAGCGGTTCGTCCATGACGTGGGATCCTGCGGGGCAATCCTCCTAGGGCTGGGAGGATCCATTTCCATGTGCCTCGATGATTCCCGCCCCAAAAGTGAATCCACCACCGAAAGCACAGAGTCCAAACCGGTCACCCATTTCGGCGCTGGGAAGCAGGTCGTTAAGGCAGAGTGGAATACTGCTGGATGACGTGTTCCCGTAATGACGGATGTTACTGAAGACCCGTGGATTAATGCGGCTCTGGATGGCATCAATGATCCGCTGGTTGGCCTGGTGCGGAACGACCATCTTGAGATCATCCACGTCAATCCCATCCCGGTCACAGGCCCGGGTGAGGCTGGAGATCATCGATCGCACGGCCTCGGTAAAAACCCGTGTTCCCTTCATCTGGATAAACCCGTCATTCATCAGTGGAACCGAGAGGGTACTGCCATCCTCACCCTTGGCAGACAGATCCGGCCGGTGCAGGGTGGCAACACTGCGGCCGAAGTGGTTTTCGCCATAAAGCAGTGTGGCGGTGGTGGCATCGCCAAACAGGATTGCGGTGTCAAAGTCATTCATGTCCAGAAGGGGGGAAAGTACCTCTGCAGTCACCACCATCACGCGTCCCTGGGGGGTACTCTGCAGGAAGTCATAGCCGGCCTGCAGGGCATACAGGTATCCGGAACAGGCGGCACTGATATCGTAGGCCTGGATCATCGTCTCGGAGTCTCCCATGCTCAGCCCATTGAGGACACGGCAGGCCATCGATGGCGTCACGGAGGTGGGAGTGGTGGTACTGCAGATCACCAGGTCGAGGTCATCCACGAGCAGCTGTTCCTGGTCAAGTAGTTTCCAGGCAGCCGCGACAGCCATGTTGATGGCGTCCTCCTCGTCCTGGGCCCATTTTCGTTGTTCGATCCCGGTGCGACGGACAATATCCCCCGGCGTCATGCTGCTGTGGCTGACCAGCAACTCCTCGTTGGAGACAATCCTGCTGCCGGTCACGGCACTGACCTCCGAGATTCCCACCTGCAGCGCCGTTTTTTCCACGGTCATGTGTGGAATCTTGAAAGTGGTTCGTGACTTGTCCCGGGCCAGAACCGGTGTTCCGGACTGTTCCTGCGTCAGCGGGCGTGCCCGCCGCGAACTCTCTTCCATCACCAGGCGGACCAGCGGTTCCCCAACCGGAACGGTCTGTCCTTCCGTAGCATAGACCTCTTCCACCAGGCCATCTTCCGGCGAGGTGATATCAAATACACTCTTGGTTGCCTCCACGGTGGCCACCACGTCTCCCCGCTTGACGATTTCTCCCACCTGGATATGCAGTTCCACGATATCGATGGTTTCATCCGAGGGGCCCGAGCCAATTGCATCGATGCTGCAGACACCCGCTTCCTGGGGCTTGGGAGCCAGCCAGTCCAGTTGCAGATCCAGCATCTTGGAGGCGGCGTTGAGGATGCTTTTGAAGGATGGAAGGATCTCTAGCTGGTTGGAGAAATTACAGGGAATGTATGTGTCAGGTCTTGTAATTCGCTGCAAGGACACCGGGACCGGCACTTTCTCGGCGATCGTGGCAACGATTTCTGCCCCCATCCCACAGCTATGGTTATCCTCGTGGGCCACGATCACCCGGGCTGTCTTTTCAGCCGAGGCAAGCACCATCGCTTCATCCCAGGGTGAAATGCACCGCAGGTCGATGACCTCGGTCTCCACCCCCACCTGGTCAAGTGCCTCGGCAGCATCCAGGCAGAGACTGGTGGTGTTGCCCCATCCGATCAGGGTCAGGTCGCGCCCGGTGCGCGCCTTGCGAGCTGTACCGATCGGGGTCAGGACCTGGTCCACGTCAGGCGGGGTCGTGTTCTCCGGGTCGTTCAGGCAGCTTTTTGGATAGAGAATCATCGTCGGCCGCTCGGATCGGAAAGCGGCATTGAGCAAACCGGCCGCATCCTCGGCGGTGGAGGGCATGAAGATGTCCAGGCCGGGCGTGTGGGCAAGCACTGATTCGTAGGTCTGCGCATGGTATGGACCCAGGCCAGGTCGGTATCCTCCACAGGCAACCATCACGATCACCGGGGCTGCCCACTGGCCGTCACTTCGCCAGTAGATGGTTCCCAGTTCCGAGGCAATCTGGTTGTAAGCCTGGGGCATGAAATCGGCAAACTGCAGGAAGGCAACCGGTCGCTCACCAGCCATGGCACGTCCGATGGAGCTGCCAATGATGGTCGATTCAGAAAGCGGTGAATTAATCACCCTTCCAGGGAACTGGGTGCTCAGTCCCTTGGTGACACCAAATACATCCCCCTTGGGGTCCTCGATGTCCTCTCCGAAAAGCGTGACCCGATCGTCCTCTCGCAGGTGATGCAGGAGCACGTTGCGAAGGGCATCCTTCATGGTCAGTGGGGCTCCGGTGCTCTTGCCTCGCCGGGCCCGGGAGGGGTGGGTTAACTCCACCGGGAGATTCTGTTTTGCCGAAGGCATCGGCAAGGGGGTCTCGCCGACCATTGCCTCGGCCTCGGCCGCAGCCACCTGGTCCTTGACCTGCGCCTGGATCACGTTCAGGTCAGGACGGGTCAGGCCTGACTTGATCAGCGCGTCCTCGGCAATCCGGATTGGGTCGGATTGCTCTGCCGCCGCGGCAAGATCCTCTTCGGTACGATAAATTGTCTGGTCATCGGCGTTGGTATGGCTGGAAAGTCTTTCCACCTGGAAGACAACCAGTGCCGGCCCACGGGTCTCGCGAACCTGGGTGACCACCGCGGAGAAAGCATGGTAGGCAGTTTCCACATCACGCCCGTCAACGTAGTGGATGGGTAACCCGTAAAAGGATTCGCCGGGGCCATCCGGCAGTGAGAAAAAAGTCCGACCGGATGTGGTAGTGGAAATGGCCCACTTGTTGTCCTGGATAACGAACAGGACCGGAAGTTCTTCCCGCACAGCCTCCCCAATGGCCTCCAGGTACTCTCCCTGCTGCGTGGTGCCATCTCCCACTCCACAGTAGACAAGTGGCTGGCCGGGGCGCGACTTGATGGCAGCTGCCACGCCGATCGCCTGCAGCGCATTGTTGCCCGTCGGTGTGACCATGCTGAGAATATGCAGTGCCGGATCACTCATGAAAGGTGTCATCCGGCGGCCCCGACTGGGACCGTGGTTGTTGCAAAAAAGGCTGTCAAAGCAGCTGCGGGTAGAGATCCCACGAGCGAGCAGGAGGGCCCTGTCACGGTAGTGGCAGTGCAACCAGTCGTCGGACGTCAGGTGGGGCGCCAGGGCGACAATCGCCTCATGACCTGCTCCCGACAGATGAAAGAAAGCCTCACCCCGGTTGGTGAGTTCCTTTTCGACAAGATCGATATGCCGGGCCTGTACCATGAATCGGTAAAGCCCCAGCAGTTGCTGTTGATCCATTGCCTATCGTCCGTGAAATGAGCTAAACCAGCCAGTCGCCTGCTGAAATCAAAATTGCCTGGCCGTTAAATGAACCGAATTCAGCCGTGAGTTTAAGCGAAACCGCAAAAAGGGTATGCGCCGATCGGTAGATATTTATGCAAAAAACAAACCAGGACACTTATTTCAAGGTCTTTACAAGCTGGGAACTCGCTCGCTGTTCAAGCAAACGGCGGCTTTCGGTGAGTACGAAATCAACATTCATGAATGGTTCGTAGCTGACATCCTGCCAGAGGATCATCCCGTTGCCATCGATCAGGAAGGTGCCGTGGAGTGGCTGGTTCTCGAAATCATCATGAACCCGGTAGGCCTTGAAAATATCCAGGCTGGCATCGCTGGCCAGGGGAATGGGCATCTTCCCGTCGTCGTAATTCTCGATCGACACTTTCAGGCCCTCCCGGTCGTCGGTACTGATTGCCACCAGGGAGATTCCCTGCTTCTGGAATTCCTCCATCCGGGGAGCAAACGCCTGGAGCTGTTCCGCACAATGCAGGCAGCCATAACCGAGATAGAAGATGACCACTACCGGCTTGCCACGGTATTGCTGAAGGCTGACTTTCTTGCCCTTGTGATCCTGGAGTTTCCACTCCGGGGCGGGCGAGGGCTGCCAGCGGAAGGGGCCGAGCGAATCAAGGTCTGGTCGATCACCAATGTCGTCCCGGGGCGTGTTCTTCACACACCAGGGAAGATCGTGGCCAAGTTCCCTGGCGATGGGATCCAGCCGGCGAAAGAGCGGGGACTGCATGTCGATCGGGCCCGATAACGCGACCAGCTCTTTGAAAGCCTTGCCCGCGAGCTGTTTTTTTTCTGCCATCCAGAGGAGCTGGACCTGGTGTGCCAGGGGGTGGACCTCACTGGGATGGGCCTTGACGTGCTTCTCTGCCGCCTGGATGGCCTCCGACTCCTGGCCTGCTTGAAACTGGATCTGCGCAAGCAACATGCGATCCACGCTGCCGGCTTTCTTGAAATGTTCATGGGCCTTGACGGCATCCCCGGCAACGATCTGTTGAGAACCATGAATAAACTGGATGGCCTGCTCGGCGTTTCGAACCTTGCTGTCCCAGCCTCGTCGGGCGTCAGATTGTGCCTTGGCAATTGCCTTGTCGTCTTTTTTCTCCTCGCGGGCCTTTTTCTCCGCGTCCGTCCCGGCTTTCTCGCGACTCTCCTTGAGTCTGACAAGACGGTCATCGAGCTGGCCCAGGGTGGATTCGACATCCTCGCTTTGCCCAAGCTGGGCCAGTGCAAAGCCGAGATACCGGAGACGCTTGACCTGTTCGTTCTCGTCCTCGGTCGGTTCCAGGTAAGCCGTGTTGCAGAGCGTGACCAGTTCGTCCCAGAGTTCATACATGCTCAGGACGGTAAAGAGTCGCTGGCGGCCATAGTTTGTGCTGCCCCTTTTGCTGATCGTGTTGTAACGGGGGTGACGGGGTAACTCGATCATGTTCTTCGCCAGGTCAACACCATCGCGAACCCGCCCGACGTGGATCAGGTTGCGTATCAGCCACTCGTTGTTGTGGGCAAAGTTGTGGATCTGGTCTGGGAGCACCCCGTACTGCATCATGTGCGAGTGGTCCACGCGGGCCGATGCTTCCTGTTGCCAGCAGGCATCGTCATAACGCTTGAGACGCGAATAGATATGGCCCGGCATGTGCCACATGTGGGCGATACCGGGCGCTGTCTGTCCACACTTGTTGGCCGAGGTGAGGGCCGTCTTGGGTCGCTGGTAATCCCAGAGGTGAATCCGGTAATGGTGGCAGGGGTGCATCGGGTTGTGCTGAAAGACCTGTTGCAGGAGGGCATCGATGGCCAGGTGACTGGAGATCGCGTTTCCGTTGGATCGATTGGACCAGAGTTCAAGGGCAAGAAGGGCGCGTGCCTCAAAGTCCTCCGGGTACTCGTAGATCAGCTGTTCCAGTGCCTTGACGTAGTTTGCTCCACGGGACTTCTTGTCTCCGCTCCCGGTCTTGATGTAACTGTCAAGGGCATCGATATATCGCCGTTCCCGATCGGTGACCGACTCCTTGCGGCTGACCGCCTCGGCAATAAATCCCTTGCCTCGCTTTTCGTTGTTCGAGTTGGCCATCGCCATGCCCCAGTAGGCCATGGCAAATTCTGTATCAATCGCTGCCGCCTGCCGGAAGGACCGTTCTGCTTCGAAGTTCCAGAAACCATGAAGCTGGCCCAGGCCCTGGATGAAAAACTGCTGGGCCTGGGGGATTTTCGTGCTGGTGGGGAACTCGATCTGTGGCATGCCCTCCATCAGCACTGCCTGTTGCCGGGGTCCCTCGTTAAAAGCCTCGCCGTGAAAGGAATGGCCGGCCGGGGTGGCCTCCTCTGCTTCCTTCTTGTCTTCCTCCGTTTCCTGGCCGACGAGTGGGCTGGTTTTCAGCAGCGATGCTGAAGCGAAGGTCATAGCGGCACAGAGAACCAGGAGGGGCCAGTGAAAACAACGCATGAGGGTCTCGTTTTCTGTAAAAGAGTGGGAAGCTGGGTGACAGGGATCTTCCGGAACGTGGGCTGCTTGTGCTTGTTGAAGGCATCCACATCTTACACAAAATGGCCCCGGAGAACTGCTGTATCAAGGCCAACATGATTATGGATCATCCACAACGACCTCGTATTGTTCACCGTCAAACTGGACCCGGTCGCCCGCGACAAGTTGTCGTCGTCGGCGCGTTTCCAGTTCCCCATTGACCAGGATCTCACCGCCCTGGATGAGTAACTTGGCCTGTCCACCGGTGCCAACCACCTGGCAGAGCTTGAGGAACTGGTCCAGTCGAATGGTCTCGTCGCCGGGATGCTCACTGTTCATGCCAAACCTGCCACATGTTTACTTTCTTTTTAATGTCACAAGCAGTGGATAGTGGTCACTTGTATCCCTCTCGGTAACCGGGATCTGGTAGAAGCGGTCCCGATGATCCTGGTCACGTTCCCCCCGGACCACCAGTTCATGAGGGCACTGGATGGACTCGTAGACCAGGTCCAGACGGTCCGGACGGTCCTTGAGAAGCGATGGGCTGACCAGGATGCGGTCAAACTGCCGGCCGATCATGTGGGTCGCCCGATGGGACGGATGGAGTTTCCCGTGCAGATCTGTGAGGGCCCGCTGACCGGTTCCGGGTGCCGCCCGGCAGAGGATGTCGACATCCCCGTCCGGCCTGGTCTTATCCCAATCCTCGCTGGCGTTCAGGTCTCCCAGTACGATCACGTTCTCGCCAGCTGCCAGAAGTGGATCCACCCAGTAGCGGATCAAGCGGCACTGCTTTTCACGAAGCGACTGGGCCTTCTCGCCGGCCCGCAGGTGGACGTTGACCAGTGTCAGTGTCTCTGCCTGGTCCCCGGTGCCCCACTGGAAGCGGGCAAAGAGGTGCTTGGAGAGGTTGTAATAGGTGCGGCTTTCATACATCTCCCGGGTCTGTTCCCGGCGGCTGAACTGGACCAGATCGGCACGGTAAATATACCCAACATCCTGTTCCGTATAGCTGTCGTAGCCGTTGATCAATGCGACGCGGTAGGTGAGCTGGTACTTTTTCTTGATCTGTTCTGCCAGTTCGACCAGCACCTGGCGATTCTCGACTTCCTGGAGTGCCAGGATGGTGGGAGCCATTTTTCCGATTACATCCGCCACGGCATCCCTCTTCCAGATCCAGTCCGGCTCGCTCGGTGCCGATTGCTGCCTGGCCAGCGGGGATCGGTTATCCGCCGGGTCGGCATCAAAAAACCACTCCAGGTTCCAGCTGCCAACCACGACGGGTTCTTTCGGTACGGGCTCTGCCTGGCCACGACCGACCAGGCAAAAGAGAACGGCCAGGGCCCCAAGCGAACAAGAACGGGCCGGCAGAAGTAGAATAAGAAGTGAGCGACCTGGCACGGGATAGTCCTCGAAAAAAGTGCCGTGATCCTTCCTCGCGGCACGTGGCGCGGGGGTCACAATCAAGGTTGTCAATTGCCAGTCTATCAGGCATGATCGGTGAGTCCAGTTCAGCCGGGAGCGACGAATGCCGCCGCGAGTTCCTTTTACCCAGACCTTTCTCTCGGGGAAGGAACTGGAATACGTCACCCGGGTGATCGAGCAGGGAAGCCTGGCCTCCGATGGCCCCTTCAGCCAGCAGGCCGCCGAATGGCGCAAAGAGTACTCCGGGGCGGTCGGCGTCTTGATGACCAGTTCCTGCACGGCAGCGCTGGAAATGGCAGCCATGCTGTGTGAGCTGGGGCCAGGGGACGAGGTGATCATGCCCTCGTTCACTTTTGTCTCCACTGCCAGTGCGGTAACGAGAACCGGGGCCCAGCCTGTCTTCGTTGATATCGATCGCCGGACACTCAACATCGATCCGGCCTGTATTGCCGAGCAGGTGAATTCCCGTACCCGGGCTATTATCCCGGTACACTATGCCGGCGTCGGTTGTGCGATGGAAGCGATCGGGGAGCTGGCCCGTGAGCATGGGCTGGTGGTGATCGAGGATGCGGCCCAGGGGGTCGGTGCGAGCTGCGCCGGCAGTCCGCTGGGGTCCCATGGCCAGCTCTCTACCTTTAGTTTTCATCACACCAAGAACGTGGCCTGCGGAGAAGGAGGAGCACTCTGTGTCCATGATGAAAGCATGCTTGAAAGGGCGAGGATCCTCAGGGACAAGGGGACGAACAGGGCTGCTTTCCTGGCCGGCCAGGTCGACAAGTACAGCTGGGTTGACGAGGGATCTTCTTACCTGCCAAGTGAACTGGCCTGTGCCTTCCTGCTGGCGCAGCTGGAAGCGGTCGAGCAGATTAACGGGGCCCGCAAGCAGGCTTACGAGTTCTACCACCAGCAGCTTGAGCACCTTGACGATCAGGGCCATATCGTGCGGCCGCATGTTCCGGCGGAATGTCGGACGAATCATCACCTTTACCACCTGCTGGTGGCGGACAGGGACGTTCGTGACCGGTTGCTCCTGGCACTGAACGAAAACGGCATTCATGCCGTATTCCATTACGTTCCCCTTCATCTCTCCCCGATGGGAAAACGTCTGGCTCCTGGAACTCCCACCCTACCGGTTACCGAATCAAGCAGTGAAAGAATTCTCCGGCTTCCCCTGTTCGCCGGGATCACCAGGGAACAACAGCAGCAGGTGATCGCAGCAATTCATGAATTTTTTACCTAGAGAACAGTCTGTCGGCTCCCTTTTCGGGTACCGATGAAAGAAAGGACGATGGCGCTCTCCCATGACCATTCTTGTCTCTGCCTGTGGTTCCTCGATCGGGCTGGAAGTCGCCCGCAGCCTGAAAATGGCCGGGCAGGAGCATCGCGTGATCGGGAGCGAGGTCTCCTGGTGGGGCAAGCAGCTGGGAGAAAGGTTCTGTGACGAGGTCTTCCTGCTGCCGCGGGGGGATGAGCCTGGATATGTCGAGGCACTTGGCCGGCTTCTCCAGGACCAGCAGGTGACGCTCCTGCTGGTCAACACGGATCCGGAACTGGAAGCGATCGAGCCGGTTCGTGACCAGCTGCAGGTGGCGGCCAGTTGCCCGGCCGGCGGCGCCTTGCGAATCTGCCTGGACAAGCAGCTGTTGCATGAGAAGCTTTCTGCGGAGGGGCTGGTTGCCAGGACCTGCCCGGTAAGTGAAGGGAGTCAGCTGCAGGAGGCCCTGGATGAGGTGGGTCGGCCGGGCTGGCTGCGCTGCTCCACCGGGCCGCGGGGCAGAGGGAGCATCCTCATCGAGTCGGCCGACGAGGGGGCCGCCTGGATTGACTACTGGCGACGGCGTGGTGGGGACGAGGACCAGTGGCTGTTGCACCAGTACCTGCCAGGCCGTAATTTTAACTGGACCTCCATCTGGTGGGAGGGTGAGCTGGTGGCCAGTGCTGCCGGAGAACGGCTTGCCTATTTCCTTTCCCAGGTGGCTGTGAGCGGGATTACCGGCAACGTCTCCCATGCCGTCACGGTGGTGGATGATGGGCTGAATGAGACGGCAAGTCGGGCTGTAAGGGCCATGGATTCAGAGCCCCACGGCGTATATTCGGTAGATCTCCGAGAAGCGTCAAAAGGCGTACCATTAGTCACTGAAATCAACGCCAGACAGGCTTTTCGACCCTTGCTATACACCCATAGCGGCGTAAACTTTTCCGCCCTTTTGGCAGACCTGGTTGTCGAAGGTAAACGACCGGATCTGCCTGCCACCAATGCCCAGGTGGCAGGCATGGAGATCATCCGCGGCATGGATTTTGAGCCGTTGGTTCGTGGCCCGGCGTAACCTGGCAGGAGAGCCGGGGGATCGCGACGGGGACCGATAGTGATGAGTGCTGAACAGATAGACCTGTCCATCGTGGTCCCCTGTTATCGCAGTGGTGACTGGCTGGGGGAACTTGCCGAGCAGGTTGCCGCGGCGCTGGAACCGAGTGGCCTGCGTTTTGAACTGCTGCTGGTCAACGATGCGTCGGGAGATGAAACCTGGAACGTGATCAGGGAGATCACCGGTCGATTCGACTTTGCCCGGGGTCTCGATTTGCTTTTCAATACGGGTCAGTACCGGGCGACAATGTGTGGGATGCAGCATGCTCGCGGTGAGCTGGTCGTGACCATGGACGACGATCTGCAGCAGTCACCCGGGGATATTCTTTCGCTGGTCAGGCCACTCCAGGACGATCCCTCCCTGGACTGCGTGGTGGCTGCCATGCGGGGACGCCGCGCGGGACTCCTGCGGCGGCTGGGATCAGGCCTGATGGGCGGATTGTTCCGGATCACCTACGGGAAAGCACGAGGACTGAAGATGAGCAGCTTCCGGGCACTCCGGCGACGTCTCGTCGAGGCGGTCTGCCAGTTTGAAACGGTCAAGCCAAATATCAATCCGCTGATCCTGCAGTCGACGTCACGGATTGAGAATGTCGATGTCAATCACCAGGTGCGAGCGGGTGGGCGAAGCGGGTACAACCTGCTGCGGCTTGGCCGACTGATGTTCGATAACGTGTTGAGCGTCTCCACACTGCCGCTAAAAGTTGTCAGCACGATGGGACTCGTGGCCGCCCTCGGGAGCGTGGTGCTGGGTATCTATTACTTCGTGCAGGCGATGCAGGGCCAGTTTAACGAGAAGGGATTTGCGACGATCGTGTTGCTGATACTCTTTTTTGGCGGCATGACGCTACTCTCGATCGGTCTCCTGGGGGAGTATATCATCCGCATCATGGACGAGGTCCGTGGTCGACCCTGGTTTGTTGTTCGACAACAGTCTGGCGGTGGAGATGAACTGGATCCGGGAGAAAGCCCGTGACCGTCAGGGATGGCGAAAACGCGGTAACCGGCGGATCCTGGTTAACTGCCTGGTTGATTACCCTGGCCATGGCCAGCGTGGCGGTATTCCTGCTGCCAGCCAGCTTTAACGTGGCAGATGATGTCGGTGCCCAGATGATCCTGGCGGGGCTGGACGGTTTTTCACCTGCGGCGGAGGTGCCTTTTCATTCCCAGCTGCTCAATTTCATCATCTATGGACTCTACCAGCTCCAGCCGTCGATTCCCTGGTATGGCCTGCTGGTGCTGCTGACGACGATGCTCGGTGTGAGCCTGTTTATTCGCCCGCTTGTGGATCGACAGCAGCCCTCGATTGCTCGCCTCCTCTGCCTGCCCGCTTTTGCCGTGCTGCTGGGCCATTGCCTTTACAGCGTCACATTCACATCGGCTGCTTTGTTGTGTCAGCTTGGTGTGTTCCTCTCGCTGCTGCTCCTTCCCGATTCCCAGCTGCGGCGACGCAGCAGCCAGCTCACGCTGTTGGCCTTGCTGCTGCTGGCCTTCCTCTGGCGCTGGCAGCTGAGCTGTTACATTCTGTTGCTCGCGCTGCCGGTCGTGGTGGTCCGTCCGGAGCGATTGCGGCTGGTACTGCTGCTTGTGGTGGCCGCCCTGGTACTGGTTGCCTGCGATCGTGGACTTCATCGGCTGGCAAGTCCGAGCCTGGCCGAGAGCGACTACCCGGAGTTCTACCAGCTGAGATCCCGCTTCCACGATCGTCCCGAGGGACGAGAGGCCGAACAGGGGGCCATCACGGCCGCCGGCTGGACACGAGAAGACTACCGTGTTTTCCGCGAACTCTGGGTGATTCACGACAACGAGAAGTTTAACATTCCCTCGGTGACGACGTTCCTGGAAGCAAACCAGGCTGCGCGGCCATCGCTTTCAGATCACATCTCCTCCAGCCTGGGACAATCCTATCGAGAAAATTCCATGTCACTGAGGATTATCTTCCCGACCCTGCTGGGACTCTGTTTCTGGCACTTCGGCAGTGGCAGCTGGCGGCTGTGCCGGCGACGCTGGAGGACGATCGCGGCACTGCTGGCCGCTCTTGCCCCACTCCTATTCCTGGCTTACTTCCGCCTGGTGCCGCGTGTTGCCATCCCGCTGCTGTTGTACCTGGGCGGCCTGCTGCTGATTCTTCCCCGGATCGATATCGAATCTGCAAAGAGCTCTCGCTGGTCACGGCCGGGCCTGGCTGTCCTGCTGATCATGGGACTGCTGTCGAGCGGTTTTGGCATGAAAATGCTTGCCGTGGAACTTCCCGCCCAGAAGCAGCGTCGGCAGCAACTGGAGCGAGTGAACCGGGGGCTGGTGGAGATGGCCTCGCGAGATTTCTTGCCTGTTCTGCTGCGACTTGACACCGGTGGTGGTCTGCGGCACGCCGCCATGCACCCGCTCACGGTCCCTCATGGTTTCCGCCTGGTTCGTATTATTCCCTCCGGCTGGCAGACGAATTCTCCCCGCTACACGCGAGTCCTTTCTGAGCTGGAGGCTGTTTCGGGACGTGACCTGCTGCGCCGCGCGATCGACAGTGAACAGATCTATTTTGTCCAGTACACCGAGGATCCGGTACTCGCCGAGCAGACGCTTGATCTCTGGTCGTCTTACTATGAACGGAACATCACCGCCGGAGAGCGGGTGGTTTTTGATCGCGTGCTGGGGGAAGCGGGGCGGGAGAGTCTCTCCGTGTACCGGCTGCGGTCGGGTGAAGAAGCAGATTCTGAGGCTAGTCCCTGAGCCCATAAAGGACCAGGTACCGTCCTTCTACAAGCACCTCGTAGTTCTGGTTCAGAAGTGTCCTGTGGGTCCGCCGTTGCTGGATCCGTCCCCAGCTTTTCCTGTCGGTTTCATCCAGGCCTCCAAACTGCACCACGACATAGCGATGCCCGGCACTCAGCTGGTCAATCCAGCTGCCATCGATGTATTCCTTGAGCTGAAAATGATAACCGGTCGACGCCGATGAGCTTGTCTGAAGCAGGAAGTGAATACTGTTGTGCCGGGCGGGGACGAGCAGGATGGAGGTCCCGGGTGCCACGTGCTGGCGAATCTGTTCCAGGTCGTTCTGGGAATTCAGCTTTTGATGCAAGTGCGGAAGCGTCGCCCCTTCTACCGGGCGAGGCAGTTTCGCTGCCAGGAAGCTCTTGTCGATACCGCTGCTGAACAGGAATGGTACGAGCGGGGCCAGCAGCAGGGCCAGGCAGGGTATTTTCAGGGAACGCCAGGTTTCTGTTCGCCGGGACCAGAGATGCAGCCAGGCAAGCGTGCTACTGACAACCAGGCTGGGAACCGCCAGCAGCATGTAATGGTGAAACCCGCGGCTGCGCAACTGGATCAGCGTGGCCAGGCCGGAAATAGCAAGTAGTCCGGCGACGGAAAGCTGTCGCCGTTCGGAATCGGTCCTCGTCCTCTTTCCCAGTCCCCACCAGCAGAGCGTGCCGGCGGTAAAGAGTGTCGCCAGGGCTGCTGTTTCATCCCGCCGGACCTGGACATAGAGATTGTGTAGCCAGGATCCTTCCTGCCCGTAGGAGGAGACGATAGAGAGTCCCTTCCAGAGAGGGGCCATCCCCTTTCCCTCGGCGAGGATTGCCACCAGGAGTGTCAGCAGTGCCAGGACCGGCAGGATCACCAGGATTCGCAGGTCGTGTCGGCGCGCCGTGCTGTGGCCGAGGCTTTCAGCCAGCAGCAGCAGGGCCCCCAGCGAGAGCAGTCCGGCCTGCTGTTTCCCATACAGGGCCAGGCCAAAACCGACTCCCAGGGCCAGGCACGAGAGTATGCCTTTTTGGCCACGCATGGACTCACCGTTCCAGTAGCAGAGAGCGGCCAGCAGCGGAATCGTCGCCAGCGGTTCACTGGTCCCACCCAGTCCCTGGAATCGTGTATAGAGCAGCAGGGCCCAGCCGGCACTGAAAAGGGCAGCCGGCAGGGAGCGGGTGAGCCGCCAGAGCAGTAGGCTGATGAGCAGGCAGTTAAGAACGATGGTTCCCAGGTGCCAGGCCTGGAGGGCGGGCAATGAATCTCCACTGATCAGGATGGCGGATCGCCAGAAGGTATAGATCCCTGGAAAGTAGCTGTAGGCGTTCTCCGGAATGTCTCCACCCAGGTTCATGTCCCGGGCATAGCAGAGAAAGTAAAAGAGATCGACATCTCCCACCGCCTCTCGCATCGTCAGCAGGTAGCAGACAGCCGTGAGGAGCAGGAGGGCGATTGCGATAACCGGAAACAACCTGGCATAGGCCTGGAAATAGTCTTGCTGGGGTGAGGGGATAGAACCGGTATGCACGCGCACAAGTGGCACCACGGCCACGACCACCAGCAGCAGGCAAAGCAGCTGGTGTGTTTCGGTCAGTGATCGAACCAGGGAGAAACAGCCAACGCTCAGCAGGGTCATCAGGATCCCGAGGATCGTGAGCCGGGAGACACTCGCGTCGGCTGTGTCAGCTGCACTGGAATCAACCATTCGGCTCGACATTAAAAAGGTCTGGAAGGGGACAGCCTGTTCAGGCCAGCAGATCGGGAACAACATTGCCGCGTGAGACGATCTGGTGAGGTCGCCGGAATCGATCATAAAGCTGCTGCCGGTGGTCGACGCCCAGCAGGCGGTAGATGGTGGCAAGGATATCTGCCGGGGAGGTAGGAGCGTCGGCCGGGTAGGCTCCGGCCCTGTCGCTGGCACCATGCACCCATCCCGGCCGGATCCCTCCCCCGGCCAGCATGATGGAATAACAGAAATTCCAGTGATCACGTCCTGCATTCGCGTTGATCTTGGGTGTCCGCCCAAAATCGCCAAGGATCGCAACCAGTGTCCGGTCAAGCATGTTACGGTCGACGAGATCCGTGATCAGGGCACTGGCGGCGGTGTCGAACTGCGGCAGCAGCGTCCCCTTGAGCCTGGTGAAATTGCTGCCGTGCGTATCCCATGTGGCATTCGCATCCGGTGCCCAGGAGACGGTGACAAGCCGCGTTCCCGCTTCCAGCAGACGGCGCGCCAGCAGCACGCTCTGGCCGTAGATATTACGGCCATAGGTCTCCCGGGTGGCGTCCTTTTCCTTGTCGATCCGGAAGGCGGACTGGACCGTGGGGGAGACAAGGATGTCCAGAGCCTGGCGCTGAAACCGGCTCATGGCTCCGAGTGGAGTGACCCCCGGGGTCTGCAGGCCAGCGTTGAGTTTTGCCAGCAGGTCGCTGCGGGAGACCAGGCGACCGGTGTTGATATCCTTCTTGAGGCTGAACTCGGGAACGGAAAAATCACTTGCATTCGGATCCTTCAGAATCCAGAGCGGGTCGAATGTCTTGCCCATCCATCCACCCCAGAATCCCGGCTGCGGCGGCCCCTTGGCTCCCTCCTTGGTCTTGTACGGCAGGCAGGCGTGCGAGACAACACCCGGCGGTGTGGGGCGCAGGTGGGACAAGACGGCACCTGGAGTAGGGTTGTCGGTGGGTAAAAATCCCCCGCCGAGTTCACCGCGGTCGTGACCGGTCATGGAGACGTAAACGGCTGCCGCGTGGGAGTTGTTGACCGAGTGGTGCATGGAACGGACCAGTGTCGACCGGTGCATGTGCCGGGAAAGCTTCGGCAGGTGCTCGCTGAACTGGACCCCGGGGAGCGAGGTGGCAATCGGTTTGAACTCGCCACGACTCTCTGACGGTCCCTCCGGTTTCATATCCCACATGTCCAGGTGGCTGGGGCCGCCGTTGAGGAAGATGATGATGCAGCGGTCCGCCCGGGTCACAATTCCCTTGCCCCGCCGGTTCTCATCTGCGGCCAACAGATCCGGTAAGCCCAGGCCCAGGGCCCCGGCGGTTCCTGCACGTAACATCTCTCGCCGGCTAACAGCCGAACGCGAGAACGAGTGACAACAGGCTGGATGTCTCGACATCAGAAGCGGACCGTGCTGGGAAATAAATCACAGGTAAATCAGTGGAAAGCTAGTGCCAGTTTACCAGTATCCCTGGAGAATCGCCAAGAATGTGTAATCGGGCAATCTGCTCCCAGCAGGGATCGGCTTGTGATAAAATTTTTTGGCGGTAATCGATCATGCGTTTTGGCGAACACAGGAAAGGGCCTACAGATCATGACCACACGACGTAACTTTCTTTCCCGTTGTATCCAGGGTGGTTCAACCATGCTTGGGACGATGGCCCTGGCAGATGTGGCGGTTGCCAGGCCACGTCTTTTTGGCAAGCAGGCAGAAGGACTTCCCATCGTGGATACCCACCAGCATCTCTGGGATCTTTCCAAAGTAACCCCTCCCTGGCTGGGGGACGCCCCCGAGGTACTCAAGGAAAGTTACGTGACGCGTGACTTTAATGCGGCCACCCGGGGACTGAACGTGGTCAAGGCGGTGTACATGGAAGTGGATGTGGCGCCCCAGCAGCAGGTCTACGAGGCGGAGCACGTGCTCGCGCTGTCCCGTTCTCCTCGACATGTGACCTGTGCCGCGGTCATCTCCGGACGTCCTGGAAGCGAGGGGTTCAGGGACTATATCATGGCTTACAAGGATAACCCCCTGATCAAGGGAGTTCGCCAGGTACTTCATCCTCCCACGACCAGGCAGGGCCTCTGCCTGGAGGACCAGTTTGTCCAGTCGATGCATCTGCTTGGAGAGATTGGAAAGAGCTATGACCTCTGCATGCGGCCCACCGAGTTGTCCGACGGAGCGGCACTGGCAGACAAGTGTCCCGAGACCCGGTTTATTCTCGACCATTGCGGCAACGGGGATCCCAATGCTTTCATCAAAGACCCTGTCGAGGAGCCCTGGCATACCCGGGATGGCTGGTTGCGGGACATCGAGGCGCTCGCCAAAAGAGAGAACGTGATCTGCAAGATTTCCGGGATTGTGGCTCGTGCTCCGGAGGATAACTGGGGGCCGGAGCACCTGGCACCGCTGATCAATCATTGCCTCGACCAGTTTGGTCCGGATCGCGTGGTATTTGGTGGGGACTGGCCGGTCTGCAAGTTGAGGGCCACCTACCGTCAGTGGGTAACGGCCCTCAAGGAAGTGATTGCCGGGCGCAGCGAGCAGGACCAGAAGAAGCTACTGCATGACAATGCCGTACGGCTTTACTCACTCTGAACATGGCCGGTCCGGCTCAGGCAGCTGATCGCTGCTGCTGGGCAAAGAAGTCACCGATACCGCCAACCACCTGTTCAAGCTCGTCATCGATGAGTTCCGGGAAGATTGGCAGGCTGAGCACCTCTGCGGCTGCCTTTTCGGTTTCCGGCAGACAGGGGGGAGCCTCTCCCTCGATCTGGAAACAGGCCTGCTGGTGCAGGGGGATGGGATAGTAGATGGCGTGCCCGATCTGGCGTTCTCCAAGGTGCGTGGCCAGCGCATCGCGCTGTCCCCCGGGAACCCGGATGGTGTACTGGTTCCAGACATGTTCCATCGTGTCGCCGCTGGTCGGGAGCACGACCTGCTGGTCGATCCCGGCCTTCTCGAATAATTCCTGGTAGTTGTCTGCGTTCTGCTGCCGCAGCCGGGTGGCCTCGGGAAGATGCTTGAGCTTGACATTCAAGGCGGCAGCCTGGATGGAGTCGAGCCGGCTGTTAATGCCGACAACGTGATGTTGATAGCGGGGCTTCATGCCGTGGGTGGCAAAGAGTCTCAGCCGCTCGGCGCGACGATGGTCCTGGGTCACCATCATGCCGCCATCTCCAAATCCGCCCAGGTTCTTGGTTGGGTAAAAACTAAGACATCCGACATCTCCCCAGCTTCCGGCCGGCTCGCCCCCCACGGAGGCTCCAATGGCCTGGGCCGCATCCTCGATGACAACCAGCTTGTGTTGCCGGGCAATCTGCATGATCTCGGGCATCTCGGCACACTGTCCAAACAGGTGGACCGGGATCACCGCCCTCGTCGCGGGCGTGATCGCATCCCGGATGGCTGCCGGGCTGATGTTAAAGCTGACCGGATCGATATCCACGAAAACCGGTCGGGCACCGAGTCTCCAGGCCGCACTTGCGGTGGCGAAAAAAGTAAAGCTCGGAACGATGACCTCATCACCGGGACCGATATTCTCGGCCATCAGGGCAACCAGTAGCGCGTCACTTCCTGAGGCACAGCCGACCGCATGGTCCGTGCCACACCAGGTTGCTACCTCCTCCTCGAGTTTCTGGCATGCAGGACCGAAAAGGAACTGTCCGGAGTCACAGACCTTCATGATCGCATCCTGGAACTCCTGGCGGAGCGGGCGATTGCTGCGAGGAACATCCAGCAGGGGTACGGGCCGTCCGCTCTCTTCTTTTGACGTGATCATTAGGCGGCCTCCCTGCCGTTACATGATGCACAGAAATCACTGGCCGGCTTTCCCTTTCCGGCCCATGGAAGACGGGAGCATAGGCGGGTTTGGCGGAAGAGGTCAAGAGAGGTTGGTGCTTAGCTACCGAGCAGCGTGCGGATGTGATCGACCAGCTCCCGGCCGTCCTGGTCCAGGCTTTTTTGACTGCTTTCACCGCTTCGCAGGTCTTTCACCTGGCAGGCATCTTGTGAGAGCTCGTCCGGACCGGCAATGACTGCCAGCTGGTAGCCTCTCTGGTCAGCGTACTTGAGCTGCTGCCCGAGTTTCTTGCTGTCCGGGTACAATTCCACGGCAATTCCGGCAGAGCGAAGAAGAGATGCAATCTGCAGGTAACGCTCCAGTTGGTCGGAGTCGAAACAGGTGATCAGCACGTCGGCCGGCGTCCGGACCTTTTCGATCTTTCCGAGTTCCTGCATGGCGGCCAGCAGGCGGTCCAGGCCCAGTGACGCACCGATACCAGGTAAATGCTGCTTGGTGTAGAGTTCGGCCAGGTTGTCGTATCGGCCGCCCGAGCAGATGCTGCCAATATCCGGCAGGTCATCCAGGAAGGTCTCGTAAATGGCACCGGTATAGTAGTCCAGTCCGCGGGCGATGGAGACATCGAGCTGAATACGTGACCCGGGCACCCCGGCAGCCTGGAGGCCCGAGAGAATACGGGCCAGTCGGTCCAGGCCCATCTCCCCGACCTCGTTGCCGGCCACCAGCGGTGCCAGGTCCTTGAGCACCTGGTCGTTGGAACCGGAGAGTGCCGAGAGTTTCAGTACCTCGGCTGCCTGCTCGCTGCTGGTTCCGGCCGAGCTGACCATCTCCGCGGCAACCTTCTCGGGGCCAATTTTTGACAGCTTGTCGAGACTGCGCAGGATCGATGTCGCCTTTTCCACCAGGCCAAGCTTTTCCAGGAGTCCATTGAGGACTTCACGATTGTTCAGACGGATCGTGAACTGCTCGAATCCGAGAGCGACCAGCAGATCATGAATCACCAGGCCGGTCTCGATGTCGGTGGCGACCGAGAGACTGCCGATCGTATCAAAATCACACTGCATGAACTCCCGGTACCGGCCTCGCTGGGTATTCTCTCCGCGCCAGACCGTGGCGATATGGTATCGCTTGAACGGCATTCCCAGGCTGTGCATGTGCTGGGCTGCAAAACGGGCCAGGGGGACGGTCAGGTCAAACCGCATGCCGACGTCACGTCCACCATGATCCTGGAAACGGTAAAGCTGCCGGTCCGTCTCCTCGCTTCCCTTGCCGGTGAGGATTTCCAGGTATTCCAGTGCCGGCGTGTCGATGGGGCTGAATCCGAAAGACCGGTAGACCTGTCGAGCCGTATCAATCATCTTTTCCCGGGGGATCATCCCCTCCGGAAGGAAGTCCCTGAATCCCTTCAGGGTACGTGGCTCAATCCGTTGAGGCTGGCTGTTATCCATGGCAGGCAAAATAGGGGTCGACCGGGTCGTGGCGCTGGATGAAATGACCGGTGCCAGGCAGTCCAGGTTCAGTAGGGACCGTTATTATGACAGAAAGTGCACGATTGTCAGACGCCAGTTCTCCGTCAGGCACTCGTCTTGCCTTTCCAGCGTGGAACGGTACATTGTGAACGTTGTCGGTAGCATCCGGTAAAAGCTACTTGTTTGAGGATTGCCCGCGCGGAGACCAGGGATGCCAAAGGTCAAATTCATCAAGGAAAATATTGAGATTGATGTGCCCGAGGGGGCCAGCCTGCGTAAGGAATGCGGGCGAGTGAGCATCAATACCAACCAGGGATTCAATGGTTTTGGCGCCACGCTCAACAAGTTCATGAACTGTCATGGACTGGGGATGTGTGGAACCTGCCGGGTGAATATCACCAAGGGTGCCGAGAACTGTAACAGCATGACGGTACGTGAAAAAATGAAATTCAAGTACTTGCCCGTGCCAGATCCTTTGCCCTGCATGGCCTTCGTCGGAAACGAGGATACGATGCGGCTTGCCTGCATGGTCCGGGTCCACGGGGACATCGAGGTCGAGACTGGGCCGGAGATTGATCTCTTCGGTGAAAACTTCTTTAGTTGATCCTCCGGCATTGCCGTGAAACAGATCATAGCCATCGTCAAGCCTCATCTTGCAGAGAAAGTCGTCGAGGGCTTGGAACGTGCTCCGCTTGAAGCACTCCAGGTGCGCGAGGTGAAGGGTTATGGTCGCCAGAAAAGTTACCTCGACCAGTACGGGGATAGCGAGTATGCAACCGCTTTCCTTCCCAAGGTCGAGATTATCATGTGGGTGGATGACATGCGGGTCGAGGAAATCATCAACAAGGTGGAGTCGATTGCCCAGACCGGCCGCATGGGAGATGGGAAGATCTTCGTGATGCCGGCGGCAGAAGCAGAACTTCCTGCCAGGGATGATCCGGCGGGCTAAGCCGCTCACGAAGCTCCGCGACGAGATGGCAGAAAGAGGACGATGAAAGAGCGCTCGAAATACCAGAACAGGGTGATTCGTGATTACTATAAGAATCGCGATGCCATTGCCCTGCAGCGTGCCCAGGAACTGGTGACCGAACTGTACCTTGCCACGGGCAAGAAGCGGCAGCGGCACTGGGAGTCGCTCTCCGGCCACCTGGAAAAACTGGGGGCCAAGCCGGCGTTGATCGATCATTTTCTCCAGCAGGACAACCCGGAGACCGTGGCCCACTGGATCAATAACCTGATCAACAGGAGTCCCTGACCGGCCATGGACAAGAGCTGGAGTTTTTACACGTCCGGTCAGTTGACTTTTGGCCGGGGAGCGGTCGGGCAACTTGCCGCTGAAACGTCAGGGGCAGGCTGGCAGCGAGCATTGCTGGTGACCGATGCCAACCTGGTGGAAGCCGGGCTGGTCGAGATGGTGGCTGGTCCGCTGCGGGAAGCAGGTTGCCAGATAGAGCTTTTTGAGGAAGGGGAAGCGGAACCGTCGATCGAGACGGCCACCCGGGTGATCGAGCGTGCTGCCCGGTGCCAGCCTGATGTCATCATTGGCCTGGGGGGTGGGAGCAATATGGACCTGGCCAAGATCGCCGCCGCCGTCCAGACGCACGGGGGGGAGGCGAGCAGTTATTTTGGCATGGACAAGGTCCCGGGGCCGGTGATGCCGCTGGTCTGTATTCCCACCACCTCCGGAACCGGTAGTGAGGTCTCGCATAGTGCTGTGCTGACGGACAGGGCCAACCAGATCAAGGTAAGCACGCAGAGCAATTACCTGCGACCGGGACTGGCTCTGGTCGATCCTCAGCTGAGCTACAGCTGCCCACGCCAGGTAGCTGCCGATAGCGGGATCGACGCCCTGACCCATGCCATCGAGGCATACACGGCGGTGCAATACAACAGGCTGGTGGTCCCGCCTGGTGAGATGTCTGCTTACATGGGGAGTTTTCCCCTGGCGGATTGCCTGGCGGAAAAAGCAATCGAGCTGATCGGGCTCAACCTGGTAGCCGCTGTCAACGATGCCGACGAGCAGGCCAGGGATCAGATGGCACTGGCTGCGACCCTGGCCGGAATGGCTTTTTCCAACAGTGGCGTGGCCCTGGTGCACGCACTGGAATACCCGCTTGGGGGTGTGCTGCACTGTTCCCATGGGGCAGGCAATGGTTTACTTCTGCCGTACGTGATGAAGTTCAACAGGCCGGCACGAGAATCCGCATTTGCCCGCATCGCCGGGCTGTTGGGAGTCGACACATCAGGGATGACCGAGCAGGAGGCCGGCGACAAGGGAATCGAGCGGGTCGAGGAACTGCGTGAGCAGATCGGTATCCCGCTTCGGATCCGGGAGCTGGGGGGAAGCGAGGACCAGCTTCCGATGTTTGCCGAAAAGACGTTTGCGATCCAGCGGCTTTTCTGGCTGAATCCCCGCCCAGCGACCCTGGACGATGTGCTGGGGATTCTCCAGGAAGCTTACTAGGTTCGCCTTACCTGCTGGCCAGGTTCGCGGCAGATCAACCGGCGGACCTCCAGGACACTCAGGATCGAGAGGACCTGTGCGGCAGGAACCCCGCTGGAGCGGATAACCTGGTCGATGGATGTCGGGTGGGTTTCCACCGTGGCCAGGATCTGCCGTTCCAGGTCATTCAGGTTCATTTCGGCAGGATGGCGAATGTCTTGGCCCCTGGAATCCTGGGTCTCCCATGCCAGCGGCCCCAGTTCCTCGATTACATCGTCCAGGGATTCGATCAGCACGGCCCCCTCCCGAATCAGCTGGTGACAGCCACGGCTGCTTTTCTGGTTGATCGGTCCCGGGACAGAAAAAACCTCGCGGCCCTGTTCCAGGGCAAGCCGGGCCGTGATCAGGGCGCCGGATCGACCGGGTGCCTCGACCACGATCAGGCCCAGGGTCATGCCACTGATCAGGCGGTTCCGACGTGGGAATGCCCCGGCCGTGGGAGCAGCGTGAGGGGGATGTTCACTTACCAGCATGCCCGATTCGATAACCTGGCCGGCAAGCGTGGTGTGCTCGGCCGGGTAAATTCGCTCCACGCCGCTGCCCAGTACGGCAATTGTGCGGCCCCCGGTACGGATCGCCGCGTCGTGGGCGATGCCGTCAATACCCCTGGCCAGGCCACTGACCACCGTGAATCCCCGCTGGACGGCGGCTGTGGAGAGACGCCGTGCCATTTCCAGTCCGTAAGGCGTGGCGAATCGGGTGCCCACGATGGCGATCGCCAGGTCATCCCGGGGCAGGCGGTTCCCGCGGATGTACAGGACGGGGGGCGGATCGTGGATTTCCCGGAGCAGGGCAGGATAATCCTGGGATTGGGAGATCAGGATACGAGTTCTGGAGCGACCACAGTGGGCAAGGATCTCCGCAGCTTGAGCATGGTTGGCCGGGCTATGCAGTTTGGAGAGCTGGTGTGGCTGCAGGGACGTGACCCCGGCAAGCCGGTCACCTGGTTGTTCCAGGACCTGGCGTGCCGAACCAAAATGAGTGACCAGCTGGGCAAAGCGGCGTGGGCCAATACCCTCCAGGAGCGAAAGCTGGATGCTGGCTCGCAACTCATCCTCGGTCGGTGCCTGTGTGCCCATGCCCATGCCCTCCAGAAGCCAGGATGCAGGCTAACCGATTCCGGATGCAGCGAAACTCCCAGATTGCCTCGTGGCTTGTCAGGGCGTGCCGGCAGGGCGTCACAGCGTGCCCGTGATCCGGCTCTCCCGGTGCAGGTGGACGCCACATCCTGGCAGATCGGGATAATGGCAGATCCCCTGGATGACCCTGGCTCCGTCGGCAATATCCTTTGCCAGCAGGGCGGCACCATCCATGTCGACATAGTCCAGCATGGGCAGGAGCTGGGCAATGGCGGAAATGCCCACGGTCGATTCAGTCATGCAGCCAACCATTACTTTCAGGCCCAGTTGTCTTGCATGCTGGATCATCCGCCGGGCAGGTGTCAGCCCGGCACACTTCACCAGCTTGATGTTAATCACGTCAAAACCCGCGGCGCAGCGTTCTACATCCTCCTCCACGATGCAGCTTTCATCGGCCACCAGCGGCAGGGCTGAATGCTGCTTGACGTGTGGCATCTCTTTCCACTGCTCGGCCGGCAGTGGCTGCTCGATAAACTCCACCCCCAGTTCCTTCATTGCCCGCGAGTTTTCGATGGTCTCTTCCACGGACCAGGCACAGTTGGCATCGACCCGGAAGATGGCACCACTCTTCTCGCGGAGCGCACGGATAATGTCCAGGTCATGGGCCGTCCCCAGCTTGATCTTGTAGATTGGCCAGCCGGCATGTTGCTGCATTTTATCGACCATCACGTCGATCGAATCGATGCCAATCGTGTAGTTGCTTGCCGGCACTGAATCGGTCGAGAGGCCCCACAGCCGGTAGACAGGTTCCCCCCGGGTCTTGCCCCAGAGATCATACATCGCCATGTCGAGGGCACAGTGCGCGAAGGGGTTGTCGGCCAGTTCCCCCTGGGCCAGCTGCCAGAACTGTTCCGGATCCTCCGGCGTTGCATTCTCGATCAACGGTTCGATACGGCGGAGGTCTGCCACCATCTGCGAGAGGGTGGCATTGTAATAGGAGTTGGTGGTGGCCTCCCCAAATCCAGCCTGGCCCTGGTGGCGCAATTCAACCACCAGGGTTTCCTGCACATCGACCGACCCACGAGAGATGGTAAAGGTATGTTGCAGGGGAAGTTCGAAGCGGTGCAGGATCAATTCCATCAGTCCGCACCGCCCCCGGCAAGCCACTGCTGCCGTGCCTGTTCGACCGCGTCGATAATGCGACCGGGCCCATCCCGGAAGATATCCGCCACCGGAAGCTGTAACTCCTCCTCCACCTGCTGGCGATGCACTTCAGCGTCCTCCGCCTTGATGCGTCGACCGTTCATCGCAACTGCCACGACCGGGCAGGGATGGCAGAGCCCCGCCATCATCTCGTTGATCTCGATGATCCGGGGGAGCGAGGGAATGGTGACATGCTCCACGCCGGTGATTCCCTCCCTGCCGACCTCGAAACAGAGAACCAGGGCATGGGGCAGGGCCCCGTGCAGGATGCCGAGCGTGACAGCAGAATAGGACGGGTGCACCAGGCTTCCCTGGCCCTCAACGACCAGGATGTCATGTTGTTCGTTTTCAAGCACCAGTCGCTCGGTCGCTCCACTGACAAAATCGGCGATCACCCGGTCCATCGGGTATCCATCTCCTTCGACCATGATGCCGGTCTGGCCTGTCGCCAGGAACTTGGCATCATGCCCGCGAGCCTTGAGCCCGTTGGTGATCTCGATGGCACTGACCATTTTTCCCACGCTGCAGTCATGTCCCACGGTATGGACACGGAAACACCCTTCACGAAACCCCGGCCTGCGGGCGATCGTCGTTAAATCGGTCTTGCGGACATCGACCAGTTGCACGTTCTGGTGCCGGGCGGCACTGGAGAACTGCTCGTCCTCGGAAATAAAATCGTGCAGGCCGGAGACGACATCCATACCCCGTTCAATGGCCAAGAGAACGATTTTTCGCCAGGCGTCGGGGATCTTTCCACCAGGAGGGGCGATACCGATCAATAGTGTGTTGGCCCCGGGGGCTTCATCCAGGCTGGCAATAAACGAGACCCCCGGCGGCACTCCCAGGGCACCGTTGCAGTCCTCGCCAGCCTGGGTGCTGTCGAGCACAGCCAGGACCTCCTCCCGGCGGTAGCGGATCACGCTGCAGGCGGTCTTGGCAGTGTGAGGATTGGAATGGCCTTCGGTCAGTATGACCATTTTTCGTGACATGCTTCAGTTCCTTGAGGGGATATATAAAGAGCGGGGACCGCGCAAGCCGGATTCCTTCCCCCGCTGCTTGCTCGAATATATCGACCACCCGCCGGGGTCACCAGAACCCACGGGAATTGTCGATCACCTATAATGGAGCGGTTCTTTCCTTCTGCCGTTCCCCCCGGTTCTTGTCTGCCATGTTATCGACCCCCTGGATTTTCCGGCAACTCCTTGTGCTGGCGATGCTGGCCGGCTCGCTGGCCTGCCCGCGTGCCGAGGTCTGCGCCCAGAAACAGGCGCCCAAGCAGGGTGTCCTGATCCGTTTTGACGGCCCGATCTTTCCCTTTACAGAGAAGGTCCTGGAACGCCAGCTGGAGCGGGCACGGAAAATGGGGGCGGACCTGGTGGTGGTTGAAATTAACAGTCCGGGAGGGGAGGTGGAGTCCAGTTTTCGGTGTGCCGAGATGCTCGAGGCAGTCAACTTTGCGACCACCGTTGCCTGGGTTCCCGAGATGGCACTGAGCGGCGCGGCGATCATGTCGCTGGGAGCGGACCAGATCGTTATGCATCCGAATGCCCGCTTCGGTGATGCCGGCCCGATCTATGCCAACGAGTTTGGCCAGTTCGAACTGGTGCCGGAGAAAATACGCAGTGATCTGAGTACCAGGATCCGCAGCCTGGCCGAGCGCAACAATCGTCCACCGGCACTGGCCCAGGCGATGATGGATAACACGATGGTGGTTTTCCGTGTTCAGAAC
>CAYYZW010000296.1:0-2999 GCA_964476375.1 uncultured Pirellulaceae bacterium | reverse complement strand
AACGTAGACGGCAACGCCTTCCGCCATGGCCCGCATCGCTATGGGAAAGTGGGAATGGTCGGGGACGCCGGCGGTACAGGCGTCGATCTTGTCGCCCATCTCGTCGAACATCTTTCGAAAGTCGTCGTACACCTTGGCATCCGGATGTTTGGACTTGAACCTGTTTGTACGTGAAGGCTCGACATCGCAAAGGGCGACTACATTGGCCATCCTTGTTCCGATGGCTCCCCCGCCGATGCCTCCGCCCTGGTTTGAGCAACCAATGATTGCCAGGTTCAGTTTCTCTTTTGGGTCGGCGCCGTAAGAGGGCAGGATGTTGAACGCGGGGATTGCGGATGCGACCGCGGTCGTTTTGAGAAATGGTCTTCTTTTGATGCTCTTCATTGAGTGAACTTTCTAAGTGGTGATGGAACTTCGGGAATTATTGCGTGATTAGATTTTGTAACGATCCAGGAACGTGTCTGCAAGAACCCAATCGAAGTGGCTTGTTGCAGGAATACAATGCAAATGCGATTTGGATTAAACTTTAAATGAACTCAGGAGCTGAACTTCGGACGTCTGTTTGACCAGGGTTGGGCCCGCTCCAATTGAGCTGCAAGCTGCAGCAGCAGACCATCGTCACCCATCTTTGCGACAAACTGGCAGCCGATCGGCAAATTATCGTCATTCCACCACAACGGAAGCGAGACGGCCGACGATCCTGCGATATTGAACAACTCTGTGAAACCCATGAAATCACCCATGATGCCGGCATACTCGTTCCAGTCCGGTATTCTTGGGTCGATCTCACCGATGGGGACGGGAGGTTTGCGAAGTGTTGGAGTCAGGTAGACGTCGTAATCCTGGAAGAGGGGGGCGATTCCCCGGGCGGCCTTATGGAGGATTCGCTTGAAACGGATGGAGACAGTTCCGGACAAGCTTCTGCCATACCTTATAAACTTCCAGTTTGCGGGTTCGAAATCATCGGCTGTAGCCTTGCGGTCCATCAATTCGGAGAATTCCTCAACATCCCGTGCCGTCTCGATGGCCATCATGCCGACATAGGCTTCTTCAAGACCCAGGTCACCCGGTACCTGAAGCGGGGCCTCCTCGACAGAGTGGCCCAATTCCTCGCAGAGCCTGCTTGCGTTTCCCAAGGCGGCAATGCAATCCGGATGTGCCGCCCTGCCACCCCATGGGAGGGTGGAGCAGGCGATTTTCAAGGGTCGGGGATCCGATTCGACTTCCTTGCGGAATGGACGCTTCCAACTGGGTGAGCAGTAGTAGGCTCCAGGATCCTGTCCTGCCACTTCATCGAGCATGTAAGCAGAATCACGCACTGTTCGGCTCAGGACGAATTCACCACAGCAGGATTCCCAGACGGAACTTACACCGGGTCCATGTGGAGTCAGCATGCGGGAGGGTTTGAAACCTACGATTCCGCAGCATGATCCGGGTATGCGCAGGGAACCGGCACCATCGCCACCATGCCCGATTGGGACGATCCGGGCGGCCACGGCTGCGGCACTGCCCCCACTTGATCCACCGGTCGTGTGTTCCAGACTCCACGGATTGCGGCTTGGGCCTCGAAAAGTCGGTTCTGTCGTTACGCTTATGGCCAGTTCGGGTGTATTTGTTTTCCCCACGGTTATGAGGCCGGCACTTTTGAAACGTTTAACGATTTCCGTGTCAAAATCGGAGGGCTTCACGTTTTCCAGAAATTTACAGCCATGCGTGGTTGGTGTGCCTGTGTAATGGGCGGTCATGTCCTTCAGGAGGAAAGGCACCCCCGGGAAACTGCCTTCCGGCAACGGGCCTTGCGCAAGTTCCCTTGCGTGGTCATACATCTTGTGGACCACTGCATTGAGATGGGGGATGAATTTCTCTATGCGGCTGATTGCCTCCTCAACGAGTTCCAATGCGGAGACTTCACCCTTCTTCACCAGTTCGGCCAACCCCAGACCATCAAGATCCCCGTATTCAGAAATCGGCATTTTTCTATTGTAAGTACCAGGTACGGTAGTTGTCGATGACCTCCATGAAGTCGGTGTCCCGGGCAAAACCGAGCCCCAGTTCAGGGGAGACGTCAAGTGCGGATGGCCAACTGGAGACGATGGCATCGATGGAGGGATCAAGCTTCCAGTCGATAAGGGAGGAGTCGCCGCCGGCGCGTTCGAGGGCGTCGATCATCTCGTGGATGCTCAGGGTTATGCCGGGGGAATTGAAGGCACGGTAGGTGGGAAGGCTGTTGGCCCGGGCCAGTTCATGGGCCTTGAGGAAGTTGGTGATGACGCTCTTGACGGAGCCGAGCCAGAGCCTGGTTTCCCCGTTGACGGGGCAGGTGGGGCGGCGGCCATGGATGGGGTCACGGATGATGGAACTGGCGATGGAGGAGGCGGCGAGATTTGGTTTCCCGGGGCGGACGACGACGGGGGGCAGCCGGCAGGACACCCCACGGATGAAACCCTTGCGTGCGAAGTCGTTTACAAGGAGTTCGCCGCATGCCTTCTGCACCCCGTAGGAGGATTCCGGGCGTGAGGCGGCATCGGCGGGCAGTTCACCGCCGCGGCTCCCGAAGATGGCGCAGGAACTGGCAAAGACCACGGTGGGCGGATTGGGCAGGGTACGACAGGCCTCGAGAAGCTGACGGGTGCCGTCGAGGTTGACCCGCATCCCGAGGTCGAAGTCGGCCTCTGCCCCTGAGCTGACCACGGCGCCGAAATGAAAGACATCAGTAATGTCGGGGTCCACGATTCGTTTTATATCCTCCGGGCTGGATACATCGGCCACGGTTGTTCGTGCACCCTCCGGCGGATCCTCTGCCTCGATGATATCGGCGAGCAGGATGTCATCGGCCCAGTCTATGGCCTGGGCGAGGCGTTTACCGAGGAAACCGGCGCCGCCGGTTATGAGCACCTTCCTCATGTGCCGGTGGATCAGGCGAAAAGCGGGAGGGGATTCCCGTCACAGATGTGGAGCGGGCGACCATCCCTGGCCGGGATGGTGTGCCCCGGGTCAAT
>CAYYZW010000295.1:0-5459 GCA_964476375.1 uncultured Pirellulaceae bacterium | reverse complement strand
AACGAGGGGCGGCGTTTGATCGGTGCGGACCGGGTCACGGTGGCCGTCCGGCATGGGAACAAGTGCCGGGTGGAAGCGGTGAGTGGCCAGGATACAGTGGAGAACCGTTCCAATAGCGTGGCCCTGCTGGGGAAACTCGCCACACGGGTCATGCAGGCCGGTGAGCCGTTGCGATATCACGGATCCACCGAGGATATGCCGCCGCAGATCGAGGAAGTTATCGACGCCTACGTCGATGAATCGTACGCCAAGTCAATCATGGTCCTCCCTCTTCGGCGTCCGGAGCGTCCGGAAGATGCCAACCCGGAGAATATCGAACGGCAGTTCGAGAGCGGGGAGAACCAGGATGACTGTATTGGCGCCCTGGTTATCGAGCAGATCGAGACCAACCTGCCTTCAGAGGTGCTGGAGCCACGGGTCGACCTGGTTCACGAGCATAGCTGCCGGGCCGTCTCCAATGCCCTGGTGCACAACAATATTTTCCTGATGCCTCTCTGGCGGGCGGTCGGCCGAACCCGCGTCCTTGTCCGGGCCCGCACGCTTCCCAAGACAATCACGATCTCGGCGATTGTACTGGCGGTCCTGTCGGTGCTCTGCTTTTACCCGGTTAATTTTTACGTGGAATCGCGAGGGGTTCTCCAGCCGGTGGTAAGGCGGCAGGTTTTTGTCAGGGCCAATGGAATCGTTGAGGAGTTTCACTGTGGGGACCAGGACGAGGTGGTTGCCGGGCAGTTGCTGGTAACCCTTGTGGACCGTGACCTGCAAATTGAGCGACGACGAATTGACGGGGAGTTCCAGGAGACCAGTGACCGCCTGGGGGCCGCGCGGAGGACACAGTTCCAGTCAGGGCTTTCTCCGGCGGACCGGATCCAGATCTCCGGCCAGATCCTGCAGCTGAACCAGCGACTCGATACACTTCGGCAGCAGCTCGTCATCATCAAGGAGAAAGAGCAGGACCTCGAGGTGCGTAGCCCGATCGACGGGACAGTGGTGATGCAGTGGGAAGTGGAGAAGACACTGTTGAAAAGACCTGTGTCTCTCGGGCAGGCATTGATGGCCGTGGTGGATACCTCCCGGCAATGGGAACTGGAGCTTGCCATGCCGGAACGACGTATCGGGCATGTGAATCAGGCACGCATGCGCAAGGAGGCCGGGGACGAGGGGAGCGAGCAGCTGCTCGATGTCCGCTATGTCCTCGCGACCCATCCGGAAAATCGTTTTCAGGGAATTACCACCGCTGAGGACATCGGCAAGGCAACGCGGGTGGAGGGAGAAGCAGGCCCGACCGTGCCGATCCGGGTGAAGATTGATGAGGAGAAACTAAGAGGCCAGCTGGCGGAGTTGAATATCGAGCTCCGGCCTGGTGCCACGGTGACTGCCGAGATCCGCTGCGGACGTGTGTCGCTTGGTTACAGCTGGTTTCATGAGGCCGTTCAGTGGGTGCAGCTTCACCTCTTGTTCTAGAAGGAACACGAGATCATTGATAGCAAGGAGATTTTGATGCGAAACCTGGTCCTGATTGGCGTTGTATGCCTGGCGGTTGCGACGGTTGTTGCCGCTCAGAACAGTGCGGTACCGGCTCCCGGTAACCGCTTTCCGGTGGAGCAGGTGTCACTCGACGACGTCGGGATCGTGGAAGGACATATCTCGCTGATCAATGATGTGGATGTCAGCGCCCAGGAAGCCGGTGTTCTGATGAGCTTGCATTTCCAGGAGGGGGAGACGGTCGAGGAAGGCCAGCTCCTGGCTGGCCTGGATAACTCCGACGCCATGGTTCGTCTCGAGGAGGCAGGCTTGAACCACGAGGTAGCGATCAAGGAAGCGACCAACGATATTAACGTCAGGGCTTCTGACTCGGCAGCCAAGGTGGCCCAGGCGGAGGTGGAAGAATCTGAAGCGGTCAATGCGGCATCCCCTGGCTCGATTCCCGCCACCAAGTTGCGGCGGGAACGACTCACCGCCGAGCGATCCATGCTGCAGGTGGACGTGGCCAAGCTGGAATTTGATATTTCGGGAATTACCGCCAGGGTTCGCGGACAACAGGTCAAGGCGGCGGAGAACAGCCTCGAGAGGCGGTCCATCAAGGCGCCGCTGGCCGGCGTCATTGAACGGCGTTACAAGGAGATTGGGGAGTGGGTCGCCCTGGGGGAACCGATCTGCCAGGTCGTCCGCATGGACCGGCTCCGCGTGGAAGGATTCCTGTCCTCCCGTGATCATCCACCGGTGCTCGTGCTTGGTCGGCCGGTCACCGTGCGTCTCAAGGACAGGCAGCTCTCTGCCAAGCTGGAAAAACTGGTCAACCGGAAGCTTGAGTTTAACGGCAAGATCAGTTTTGTCAGCAACCTCATCCAGGCCGGTGGGGAATACCAGGTCTGGGCAGATATTGACAACCTGGCGATCGGGTCTCAGTGGATCCTGCGCCCCGGTACGCCGGTGGAACTGGAAGTCCAGTTTGATGATGGCACCTGATGTCGGTTGCCTGAGAATGAAGGAGAGCTGCCCTGCCCCCCGGTGGCAGTGGCAGCGAAGGGTTCATGTCGACACTCGCCGATAGCCTGGTCAGTAGTTCCTCCCGCCCGCTCTCCCTGCGGATGCGCCCCGATCTTTCCTTTCGTCGACACCAGTACCAGGGACGGGCCTACTGGGTGGTCAAGGAGCCGATCGGGTTGAATTACTATCGTTTTCACGAGGAGGAATTTGCCATTCTCAACATGCTCGACGGACAGGCGAGCATGGAGGATATCAAGGAGCGTTTTGAGCGGGAGTTCACGCCACAGAAAATCGGCTTCCAGGATCTTCATCATTTTATCGGCATGCTTCACCGCAGTGGGCTGGTGCTTTCCAGTGCCAGTGGCCAGGGACGGCAGCTGAAGATTCGTCGTGACAAGAAGCGGAGCAAGGAGTTCTGGGGGAAGTTTACTAATATCTTTGCCGTTCGCTGGCGGGGGATCGACCCGGAATGGATCCTGACCAAGATCTACCCGGTTACCGGCTGGTTTTTTCACCGTGCCATGGTCCTCTTAGTCAGTATGCTGGCGGCGGCAGCCCTGCTGCTGGTGATCGTGCAGTTTGATGTGTTTCGCTCCCGCCTGCCGACCTTTCACCAGTTCTTTGGAGCCCATAACTGGCTCTACCTGGGGGTGACCATGGCCGTGGTCAAGGTGCTTCATGAATTTGGGCACGGGCTGAGTTGCAAGCGGTTCGGTGGCGAATGCCACGAGATGGGTTTCATGCTGCTGGTGTTCACTCCTGCGCTGTACTGCAATGTTTCCGATTCCTGGATGTTGCCTAACAAGTGGCACCGGGTCGCCATCGGTGCGGCAGGCATGTACGTGGAGATGTTCATTGCCTCGATCTGCACCTTTGTCTGGTGGTTTAGTGAACCGGGAATGTTAAACCAGATCTGCCTTCGGCTGATGTTTATCTGCTCGGTCAGCACGTTGCTGTTTAACGGGAACCCCCTGCTCCGGTTTGACGGGTATTACATCCTGATGGATATCACCGAGATCCTTAACCTGCGGCAGAAAGCCACCGAGATACTCAAGCGATTCATGGTCCAGCTCTGCCTTGGGATCGAGCAGCAGGAGAGCCCCTTCCTGCCCCAGCGGAACCATTTCTTTTTCGGACTCTACACGGTTGCTGCAGTGCTCTACCGCTGGTTCATTGTTTTCTCTATCTTCATGTTCCTGAACATGGTCCTGGAGCCATATGGACTGAAGATTCTCGGCCAGTTGCTGGGACTGATGGGTGTCTTTGGGCTGGTCGTTCAACCGCTCTGGCAACTGGGCAAGTTTTTTTATACACCCGGGAGGACGCAGAAAGTGAAAAAGCACCGTGTGGCAGCTTCCCTGGGTGTGGTGACGGTGCTGGTCCTGCTGATCGCGCTGGTGCCGTTGCCCTACGATGTCGACTGCGCTGTTCGTATCGTCCCGCGAGACGCGGATCGAACGGTCGAGGGAGCCGGCCCGCGTCCTCGCTCTGCCGCGATCTACGCGTCGATTCCAAGCAGGCTGGGGAAGTGCCTGGTGGTGCCTGGTCAGCAGGTCAAGGCGGGGCAGCTTATCGCCCAGCTTGAGAGTCCGGACGAAAGGATCAAGGAGATCGAGCTGGGTGGCCTCCTGCGGGAGGCAGAGGCCCGGCTCCAGACGTTGCAGCAGCAACGGAGCGTGGATCCCCAGGCGGGGGAGGAGATCATGCAGGTCCGGGATTCGATTGCATCGCTCCAGAAACAGCTGGTCCAGCAACATCGCAAGGTGGAGCTGCTTTCTGTGATAGCGCCGATCGACGGTGTGGTTCTTCCTGCCCCGTTTCGTACGGGCGGAGGGGGGGGCAACCGCCAGTTGCCCGGCTGGCAGGGGACGCTCCTGGAGCCGGAAAACCAGGGGGCCTTCCTGGCGGCCGATGATGTCATCTGCCTGGTGGCGAGTGTCCAGCACGAGACGGGTGCCAATCGTCAGCAAGGTCATGTCATGATCGATGCCGAGCTGGTCATCGACCAGGCGGATATCGAGTTGATCGAGGTTGGTGACGAGGTCGAGATCCGCCTTGAATCCTACCCATGGAAGACGTACACCAGCGAGATTTCCAGTATCGCCCTGACCAACCTGACCGAGAGCCCGATCAACCTGTCGAGCCAGGCCGGCGGCCAGCTGGGCTCCCAGATGGATAACTCCGGTGGCGTGGCACCCATCAGTACCTCCTACCACGCCCGTGCCCATCTGCTTGACGAAAATGGTGAATTCAATCAAATTGACCTGCGCGGAAGGGCCCGGATCGCCACGGAATGGAAATCCCTGGGGTGGCGGCTTTACCGTTTTGCAGCACGTACGTTTCGTTTCCAGATGTGAATGCTGGAAAGGAGTTTTGGACGAACCGGTTTGAGGGTTCTTTGGGCACGCGAGCCGGATTGTAACTTGGAAGTTTTTTTTACGAATGGATGGAATGAAGCATGGCGAAAAAACCTGATAACCCCGATGCCGAACCCGAGGCAGAAGAAACTACTGACGCGGGTGCGGAAGACCAGGCAACCGACCAGGCAACCGAGCAGCCCGAGGCTGCAGCTCCCGCCGCCCCCCCCGTACCACAGCAGGTGCAGGTGCAGGTCGATGACGCCGGGGCACTCTGTTCTTACTCGAATTTTTGTCGCGTGACCGGTTCTCCCGAGGAACTGATCATCGACTTTGGGCTCAATCCCCAGCCGACGGGTGTGCCCCAGAATCCGATCAAGGTCAGCCAGCGGATCGTGGTCAATTTTTATACGGCCAAGAGATTACTGGCCGCTCTCTCCATGTCCGTGCAAAGACATGAGCAGGTATTCGGTGTCCTCGAGACCGATGTCAGCAAGCGTGTCAATCCGCAAAACTAACTCGCGGTCAATCTAGCGTGTCAACGGCCGGAGGTCGCTCCCATGACCTGCCGGCCGTTGGTGTGCGCCGGCCTGGTTCCGGTCCCCGGGGTTG
>CAYYZW010000294.1:0-4507 GCA_964476375.1 uncultured Pirellulaceae bacterium | reverse complement strand
CGCCAGACCCTCGCTGTTACGAATTCCCGCATAGTCCACTGCCAGGTTCCCGCTGATCGTACTGGCCTCGACCGTGAGTGTCCCGGTATTGACAATGCCCCCGCCGGCAATGGTCGCCTGGTTCGAATCGATGGGCGTGCTGCGGATCGTGGCGGTCCCCTCGTTGTAAAGACCACCGCCATGCTTGGCCTGGCTGCTGGAAAGAACTCCCCTCTCCACCACCAGGGTTCCACCAGACCGGTTCCAGATCGCCCCGCCGTAATCATCCGCAAACAGGGCGGGCTGGTCACCACCGGTCAGGGTGACGTCACGCAGCTGGAGCGTGGCACCTGCCATGATGTCGAACAGCCGTGACTTGTCATCGGCATCGATCGTGGTCGACCCGGACCCGGCCCCCACGATGGTGACATGATTCTTGATGTCCAGGTCACCGGTCGCCGTATCATTTTCACCGGTCCCGGCCAGGCTCAGCAGGTAGCTGCCGGCCGGCAGCTGGATCGAGATCGGCCCGTCCGCCCGGTTGGCCTCCATGATCGCCGCCCGGAGCGTGGTCGTGCCATCGGCATCCAGGGCCTGGCCATCCCCGGGGTTGGCATCCACCGTGTCCGCGGTACTGTTGACCAGGAAATCCGTGGTGGTAACAACCGTCTCCGCCGGCAGCGTCTGTCGCCAGCCTGTCCTGTTGACCTCGATCACCGAGTACTCTCCCGGGACCAGCCCGGTAAAGACATACAGGCCGTTCTCGTCCGTGGTGGTTACCGGCTCGGTATCGTCCTGCTGCTGGTCCCCGTCGATGTCCAGGAAGACGTCCCAGCCGGCCAGCACCTCGTCACCTGCATCCCGTGCGCCGTTGGCGTTTCGGTCATGGAAATGCGTGCCGCGGATCTCGGCGTAATACCGTTCAGCCGCCCCGATCTCGACCGTGGCCTGGCCACTGCCGCTGCCATCCTGGGGAACAGGAAGTCCTCGCTGGTCCACCGCCGGTGCCCCGCTATTGTTGCCGGCGTCGATGGCCGGGCTGCCAGGCAGAGGCAGGTGCGTCTGCGTCACGCCACCGTTCTCCGCAAGCGGGCCCAGCAGCGGATCGATCGGGCTGGAGACCGTGCCCACCAGGTCCGCATTGCTGCCATGGGCCAGGCCGGTGGCATTGCCCAGCTTGCCAACCAGGTTATTCCCCACCGATACAAAGGCTCCGGTCACGTCCGGGTTGGCCGAGCTGGCCGTGTTGCCGGCAAGGATCGTGTTCTTGAGATTGACCGTGCCGGAAAGGTTGGCCAGGCCCCCGGCCTGCGTGGCCGCGTTGGCCGTCACGGTGCTACTGGTCACCGTGATCGTGCCGCCGTCATTGGACATCCCCGCCCCCGTGGTGGCCGTGTTGGTCGAGATCGTGGAGCTGCTGACAACGACGATGCCATCACCGTCGTTGGCCAGGGCCCCGCCCGATCCAGCCTGGTTACCCGTGAGCGTCACCTGCTCGACGATCACCGTGCCGCCGGCATTCCTGAGGCCACCCCCGGCAGCATTGGTTTTCCCGCCCGTGACGGTCACCCCCCGCAGCGTCAGTGCCGCTCCGTCGGCGATATCAAAGACCCGGTCCAGCTCGTCGGCATCAATCGTGACCTGGCCCGTGCCGATAATCGTCAGGTTATCGCGAATGTCGAGGTCGCCGGTCGCCCCCAGGTTCTCGTCCACCCCGGCACGAGTGAGCGTGTAGGTCCCGGCAGGCAGGTAGACCGTGTTGGCACCTGCCAGGGCATTGGTCTCCTGGATGGCAGCCCGCAGCGTGATCTTGCCGGCAGCGTCCCGGATGTAACCATCCCCCACGTCAACATCGACCGTGTCCTCCAGGCTGTTGACGATGAATTCCGCCGCACCACTCAGGTCGACCTCGAAACTGCCCAGCAGGCCGGCCACCGCCTGCACACCGCTGACGTCACCCACCTGCTCCTGCTGGAGCATGACCTGGTAAACCCCGTTATCGGCCGGGGTCCAGCTTCCACCCGGGGCTGCCAGCTCGTAGACCACCTGGATGTTCTCGGCATCGGAGTCTTCACTGGTGGACTTGACCGTCACCGGCAGCAGCTCGCCACTGCCCGGGGCAATCACCCGCAGGTCGTTCCCGTCCAGCGAGGCATGCTTGATGGCCATGTTGTCGTGGTAGGCAACGTGGATCGGCTGCGCCGCATTCCCGCCGCTGGTAATATCCTCGGCCAGTTCCAGGCTGACCCGCGGGGCGTAGGTATCGACCGTCAGTGCCCCGTGCACGTTCAGCCGTCCGCCGGTCGCCACCAGTCCCTCCAGGCCAGGCAGTACGTCCACACCCTCGAGGATGGCACTGCGAACCTCGGCCACCGTGGCATCGGGCATGCGGGACCAGGCAAGTGCCGCCGCACCCGATACGTGTGGCGTGGCCATGCTGGTACCCGCGCTGAAACCGTAGCTCCCCAGGTGCTGCGGGTAGGTGCTGAAGATACTGGCGCCCGGCGCGGCCAGGTCCACCGAGGTTGCCCCGTAGTGACTGCTATGGAGTTTCTGGTCGTTGAGGTTGGTGGCCGCCACCGTGATCATGTTGTCCAGGTCGTAGCTGGCGGGGTAGGAGGGGGACTGGTCGAGATTGCGGCCCTTCCGCGGGTGGTTCCCGGCCGCCACGACAAACAGCATCTCCGCATCCCGCGTGGCGGCGACGGCGTCATAAAGAGCCGGGCTGGAAAACGAGGTCTGCCAGCTATTGTTGATGATCTTCACGTTCAGCCCGCTGTTTCGCATCATCGTGGCGTAGTTGATCGCCGCGATCGCGTTGTGCAGGTCACCAACCCTGCCCTCGGCCCACTTCAGCGGCAGCAGGGACACGTCCCAGGCGACCCCGGTCACTCCCAGCTCGTTATCGCCCACCGCCCCAATCGTGCCGGCTACGTGGGTTCCGTGTCCGAGGCTGTCAAACGTATCCCCGTTCCCCGCGACAAAGTTGTAGCCGTGCACGTCGTCGATGGCGCCGTTGTTGTCATCGTCCAGGCCATTGCCGGCAATTTCACCCGGGTTGGTCCAGATGTTGGCGGCCAGGTCCGGGTGGCCATAATCCACTCCCGAATCGACCACCGCCACGATAATGTCCCGGCTGCCGGTCTCCAGCTGCCAGGCCTCGGGAGCGTCAATATCGACGTCGTCGATGCCACCGGCCTGGCCGGTGTTGTGCAGGCCGGTCAGCTCCGGAAAGAGGGGGTCATTGGGAAACAGCGGGTCCTCCTGGCTGGTGACAAAGGAGGCCGGCTCGTAAGAACGGACCAGGGTATTCCCGGCCAGTGCCGCCTCGATCTCGGGGACCGCCGCACAGCCGGTACCGACCAGGACCTGGCCCGGCAGTCCCAGCCCGCGAAGCACCCGGATATCGATCTCACTATCGGCAAAGGCCGCTGCTGTTTCCGCCGGAGAATGGAACTGCTCGAGCGCCTCGCCGGTCAGCTGGACGATCCAGTGGGCGGTGTCGATTTCCAGCAGCGATTCCTCGTCCTGCAGGTCGCCGGATACCGACAGGGACTGGACCATCCGGAAATCATTGGTGGGACTCGAGACCGTCTCAAACCAGGCCGGCGAGGGGGCGGCGGACAGCTCCAGGGGCGCAGCTGTGAGCATCCGCCGGTCTTCGAGCTGCTCGAGATGAAGCCGCGTGGTGCGGCCCTGGAGCGGCGCGAAGAACGACCGGCGCAGCCGACGACGGGACGGTGACTCGCCAAACATATCAGGGAATAAACAAGAAAAAAGAAAGGATGATCACACCTCAGAATAAGGCGTGCAGGCCAGTTTTGCAAAGAAACTCTCTCTTCCCTGTTCCGGTTTGGAAATGCGTGAAACCAGCCTGCACCCGACAGGAAAAAAAGAAGATTCTCCCTGTTTTTTCACGATCTCCACGAAATGTCCCCCTGCCACCCTTTCAACGTTGCCGAAGGCATCCGATCCCCATAAAGTATGGATGTGTGAGAGTTCAGTAACTGCCCAATCCAGGACTCACCTGCCAGGCCAGGAGTAACCGCATGCTGCGACTACTGGGACGTGGAACGAGGCTTTGCGACGGGATGACCCGCCGCGAGGTGCTGCAGGCCGGTGCCATCTCCTCGCTGGGACTCACCCTGCCCGGACTGCTGCAGGCCGAGACGGAGACCGCCGCAGGCGGCCCCGCCAAGGCGATCATCCTGGTCAACCTGATCGGCGGGCCCAGTCACCAGGACATGTTCGACATGAAACCGGACGCCCCGGATAACATCCGCGGCGAGTTCAAGCCGATCTCGACCAGCGTGCCGGGACTTCAGATCTGCGAACACCTGCCACGAACCGCCGGCCTGATGCACCACAGCTCGCTGATCCGTACCCACTCACACCTTTACAACACCCACAGCCCCTACAACATGCTGACCGGCTACTCCGGCCCGGTAATCGTCAATAACGTGGCCAAGGCCAGCGACCACCCCTGCATCGGTTCGGTGATGCAGTACGCCGGTATCCGCTCGGCCGA
>CAYYZW010000293.1:0-10886 GCA_964476375.1 uncultured Pirellulaceae bacterium | reverse complement strand
CGCGGAGCAGAAACAGGGAGAAAGAACATGGGCACGAGACGGCGTTTTATCCTGGCGGTGGCGTTCTGCTCCCTGGGCGTGGGGACCTTCATCCCCCGGCAGGATGCGGCAGAAGATCCCAAGGTCGAAACGGTCGGGTTGATCCGCATCAGCAAGCAGACGACCCACATCACCGATCCGCGGGATGAGAAGGGCTATGTCGATTACCAGGCAGCGATCAACAAGAAGGGGAACCAGGGGGTGACTCCTGCCAATAATGCGGGAGTGCCGATCTGGCAGGCGTTTGGCCGACAGGACCTGGTGCCGGACCTGGTGCCGGAATATTTTCGCCGGCTTGGTATCACCCCGCCCCCGGAGGAGGGCGAGTATTATATTGGCCTGGAGGAGTTTCTCGAGCAGGAACATCTCGCCGGTGGGGGAAAGGATACCCCGGATGCCCTCTCCGCAGTCCGAGGGAAAGCGGAGGAGGCTTATGAGAAGGTTCTCTCCGGGCCCTGGATGCTGAAAAAATACCCCCAGGTAGTCCGCTGGCTCAAGCGGAATGAACGGACGGTGAAGCTGGCCCACGAGGCAAGCCGGCGAACCCACTATTACATGCCCTATGTCACCGGAGCCGAGCAGCAGGAGGCAAACCTGACGATGGTCCTGCTCCCGGGAGCTGTCCATAGCCGGACCATGGCCCGGTTGCTGGTGATTGACGGGTTTGCCCAGCTCCAGAGAGGCAAGCTCCAGAAAGCGGAAGGCAATTTTCTTGCCTGCCACCGGCTGGGGCGTGTCTGTTCCAAGGGGGGGACCGTGATTGAAGGCCTGGTGGGCGTTGCCATCGATGGCATTGCTATCCGTGGCGAGATCGCCCTGGTCGAGCATGGCGGCCTGTCGGTGGAGCAGCTCCGGGCTTACCAGCAGCAGCTGGACATGTTGCCCCCGTTTGCTTCCATGGTGGACAAGATCAGTCTCTTTGAACGTTACACGTTCCTGGATATCACGCAGGAGCTGTCCAGGCGGGGTCTGAAGGTGATCGATGAAGTGGTCGGTACGGAGGGTGAAAATTCATCTTCATTACTTGAGTCGGCTGGCAAGGGTGTGTTCGGCACGCTTGTTGACTGGAACATTGTCATGGAGATGGGGAATGAAATGTATGACCGGATCGACAAGATCGGTTCGCTCAAGTCACGCAGCGAAAGGGAAAAGAAGTTTGCGGAGTTTGAAGAAGAGATCCAGGACATGGCGAGACATGCGGGGAAGGCCGGTGCCCTGGCACAGCAGCTGCTTTTCAAGGGGAAGGATGTTCGCCAGGTCGCATCCGAACAGATGGGGTCGATCCTGATCGCCCTGCTGGTTCCCTCCGTAACCCGGGCGGTGGATGTTCCGGAACGGGGGGCGATGAACATACAGATGGTGCAGACCGCCATGGGACTCTCGATATTCCACAAGCAACATGGGCGATATCCATCCAGGCTGGAGGAACTGGCCCCGGTTTTCATCAAGAAAGTACCGACCGATATTTACTCGGGAAGATCGATTCGGTACATCCAGCGGGGCGATGGTTTCTATCTCTACAGCGTGGGGCGGAATCACCAGGACGACGGGGGAAAGAGGAACGACGACTCACCCAGCGGGGATGACATGGGCTACAAGGTGAACTTTCCCTCGGCCGGGGAGCCAGGGGAATAAGTGTCGCGTGATCGCTCGTTAGAGCGCCTCTTCCGGGTCCGACGATGGTCGCACCTCGGCAGAATTCAGGTGGGCCAGGGTCAGCCGCATGCCCTTGTTGCAACCCGGCATCTTTCCCATCACCGTGGGCAGGACCGAGTGGGGATCCACGCAGCGGCTGATCGGGTGGACCATGCCGTCACGACGGGCTTCCCGTTCCACCTCGTCGTCAAAGACGTAGAAGACCCTGCGGGCGTAGCCCTGGATACTGCGGTCAAAAGGGGCGTCCGGGGTGAGCCTGGCATAGCCAACGATCCGCCGACTGCCGTCGTCGATGACCAGTTCTCCCCGTCGGCTGCGGGCATTGCGAATCATGGCAAAGCGGACGTATTCCCGGTCGATGGCATCCTCGAGCCAGACAATACTCTTTTCAAAAGCAAGGGGATTCTTGGCATCCCAGCCGGCCATGTTCTCGTCGGCAAAGATCCGCCGCACTTCCAGGCGCCCGTCTGTATGCTGAATCTTGCGAGTTTCTATTTTCATCCGCGTGCGCCTTCCCCTTGGTTGCTGCTGCTGTGGTCTGTTTCCTTTGTGATGCATCTCGTGTACCAAACAGCAAGAAAATGAGAATATACAATATACAAGGGTTTTCCTCCCTGTTTTTGATGCGGGACCGGTGTCAGGTGCTGCAGAATCCACCAGTCATGTAGTAAAACAGGACAGACAAATGAAACACCCTGAGGAATAACGGATGACCCTGGAAGCGACCGAACTCTGCTTCTTGCCGGCAGTCACCATGCGGCAGATGATCCTGGATGGGGAGATTTCCTGCCTGGAACTGCTCGATGCCCACCTGGCCCAGCAGGCCCGGTGGAACGCAGAAGTCAATGCCGTCATCACCCATACCGATGACCAGGCCCGGCAGCAGGCGGTCCAGGCTGACCAGCAGCGGGCGGCGAAGGAACCACTGGGCCTGTTGCATGGACTCCCGGTGGCCCACAAGGACCTGGCTGCGACACGCGGCATCCGCACCACTTACGGGTCGCCCCTCTTTGCGGACTTTGTTCCCGAGCAGAATGACCTGATTATTGATCGACTCCAGGGGGCAGGGGCGATAACGATTGGAAAGACCAATGTCCCGGAATTTGGTGCCGGTTCGCAGACCTTCAACCCGGTTTTTGGGGCGACGAGGAATCCCTATGATCTCACGCGGACCTGCGGGGGGAGTAGTGGGGGCGCTGCAGTGGCCCTGGCATGCGGGATGATGCCGATAGCCGACGGGAGCGACATGGGAGGTTCCCTGCGGAACCCGGCGAACTTCTGTAATGTTGTCGGCTTTCGCACCTCGCCCGGCCGGGTACCGATCTGGCCCAGTGAAACACCCTGGTTCCCGCTCGGTGTCCAGGGGCCGATGGCCCGCACGGTCGAGGACGTGGCTCTGCTGTTGCAGGTCATGGCCGGTCCGGATCCGCGTGTGCCGATCTCGATTGAACAGCCCGGGGAGATCTTTGCCGGCTCCCTGCAGAGGGATTTCCAGCAGGTGCGGATCGCTTTCAGCCTGGACCTGGAAGGCCAGATCCCGGTGCACGCGGATGTGCGTGAGGCCCTCGCGCCGGCTGCTCCGGTGCTGACGGAACTGGGATGCGAGCTGGAACAGGATGCGCCCGATTTTCGAGACGCGGACAATATTTTCAAGGTCTTTCGTGCCTGGCGATTTGCCATGAAATATGGCCCGCTGGTGGAAAAGCATCGTGAGCAGGTAAAGGAGACGGTCTGCTGGAACGTGGAGCAGGGACTCGTGCTGACCGGGATGCAGCTTGCCGAGGCCGCGCGGCAACGGTCGCTGCTGCTGGGCCGTGTCCACCGGTTTTTCCAGAAGTACGATTTTCTCGTCATGCCGGTCAGCCAGGTCCCCCCCTTTGATGTGGAACAGCCGTACATCGAAGAAGTAGAGGGGGTCTCGATGGAGACCTACATCGACTGGATGCAGTCCTGCTATTTCGTGACCGTGACCGGTCTTCCGGCGATCTCGGTTCCCTTCGGGTTCACCAGTGACGGGCTTCCGGTGGGTATCCAGATTGTGGGCCGGCATCATGACGAATGGGGTGTGCTGCAACTGGCCCATGCCCTGGAGCAGGCGACCGGGACATGGCGGCGGTCGCCGGGGATTGCCGGCGCCCAGCGCGGCTAGCGATGTTTGCGTTCCCGGCGAGAGAGAGCTATCTTCAGGGCTGCCTGCCTGCTGCCGTGCAGGAGGAGTCCTGTTTCCCGTGAAAAATGAGGTGAGAGCCCGTGAGAGTCGTTACCCCCATGCTGGCGGTTGTTACCAGTCTTCTCTGGACCGGTTTGATGGCCGGGTTGCTTCCAGCCCAGGACCTGGTGGTCCGTGGTGGGAAAGGGATCATTCCCGAGGGGGCGATGCTGGAGACACTCTGGGAAGAGGGTGGATTTACCGAGGGAGCGGCGGCGGGACCCGATGGCCTGATGTACTTCAGTGATTTTGCCCAGCCCTTTGATGCCCGTCCGGCTCGCGTGATGAAGTTCAACCCGGCAACGGGTGCCACCGGGATCCATGCACCCGACAGCAAGATGGCCAATGGCCTGATGTTCACCCGTGACGGCCGCCTGATTGCCTGTACGGCCTCGCCCCTGGGGGGCCAGAGGGCGCTGGTGGAGATCAGGGCGGACGGCACCCTCAGCCCGATTGTGGAACGGTACCAGGGCAAGCGGTTTAACTCTCCCAACGATATCGTGATTCACCCGGACGGGAGTATTTACTTTACCGATCCGAAGTACGTGGGGCCGGAGAAGATGGAACTGGACAGTTACGACGTCTATCGGCTGGATCCGGAAGGGACGCTGCTGCGGCTGAAGACCGGGATCAGTAAGCCCAACGGGATTATCCTCTCGGAGGATGCCAGCACGATTTTTATCGCGGAAACGGATAACGGAACGGCCGAGGCGGAAAGCAATCCGGATGCCGTCCGTGGACGGATGACGCTCAATGCCTTTCGGCTCAGGAAGGACGGCACGCCGGGGCGGAAGCGGGTGATCGTGAATTTTGGTGACCAGCTGGGGATCGACGGGATGACGATGGATACGGACGGACATCTCTACGCGGCGGTGCGTTCAGAGCAGACGTTCGGGATCTATATTTTCACCCAGCGGGGCCAGGAGCTGGGGTACATCCAGACTCCCGAGTTGCCGACCAACTGCTGTTTCGGCAAGGGGAAAGAGGCCAGCACGCTTTACGTGACGGCGGGTGCCGGTTTCTATCGCATCCGTCTTTCCACCCGGGGCTATCACCCGGCGGTAGCGGACTAGGCGATCGTGGGATGTCAAGTGGAGCCGAAGGGGGTCGAACCCTCTACCTCCGCATTGCGAACGCGGCGCGCTCCCAAATGAGCTACGGCCCCGGTTGTGCTGGCGGGAATCAGGCCCGCCAGAACCTAATATCGGTCAGCAGGTGAACTTTGTCCATGTGGGAAGTGGTATTCCCACCGTGCCGGTGCTACGGCGCCGGCGGGGGAGATGTTCTTAACGTTCCAGGCCAGCGTGGCAGGTTGAGCGTCACGCAGTGAGCGGCCCCCTCGCCGATAATCAGGGCTCCGCAGTTGATGGGGACGATTTTCCAGCCCGGCAGCAGCCGCTGGTAGGTCTCGACGGCGTCCAGGTCCTGGCCGATGCCGTAACTGGGGACCAGCAGCGATCCATTGGCGAAGACGATGTTGGTGTAGGTGCCCCCAAAAAACCGTGAGTCGTGCGGTGCCATCGTGATCCGGGCGACCTTCAGAGGGCCATGCGATGTTTCGATGCCGGCCAGTCTTCTGGCGTGGGAATTGAGGAGCTGGGCATTCTGGAAATCGTGGTCGGGGGGGTAATGCCCGATCACGACCGTGTCGGCGGCCACGAAAGTTACGAAGAAGTCCAGGTGCCCGGTCGGCTCCTCCCGCAGCGGGTCCAGGTAGACGACCTGCCTGGCCCCGTAATGTTCTTCCAGGAGGCGGGTGATCTCTGCCTCGCTGTAGCCGTACTTGTCTTCATTCCAGTTGACGATGTCCGACGATACCAGCAGCAGGCCCTCCCCGTTACTGGCGATTCCTCCGCCGAAGAGCACCAGGGGCACGCTTACAGAGGGGGTGCCGGTCAGGTGGGCCAGTTTCCCGGCGACGACCGCGTCCTGGGGGCGCCGGATGGGTGTACCATCCACGTCCGTCCAGCCCTTGGCGGTCATCTCGTACTGATGATGGCGCCACTCGATCTGGCCATCCGTGGATCGGACGCAGACCGGCCCGTAGTCCCTCGCCCAGAGGGAGTCGAAAGGAAGGTCGATGAAGGTGATCTCAGCGAGGGGTACATCCCGCTCGGAAAGTGCCTGCCTGGCGGACTGGCGGGATTCCTCGTCCGAGACGAGGACCACCACCGGGACGGTTTTGTAGCTGGCGGCAATGATATCCGCCAGCACCTGTCGCTGGGGCACCAGGTATTTCATATCCGCCTCGTACCGGGGCAGCTTTTCCCAGGCCAGCAGGAGCGCCTGTTGCTGCTCAAATTCGGCCGGGATGACCCATCGGTTGGTCTTTTCCTGAGCGATGAAAAGATAGGCGGCCGCGGCGGCCAGGGCCAGGAACAGGCCGATCGCAAGCGACCGTCGTCTTCGGGCAGTCGATTTCGTCTCTGCAGCCATCGGGTTTCCTGTCTCTCTCGCGGCACGTCCGGGGGGGCGGTCGCTAGGCCAGGTCCTCGGGGCGAGCCAGGTGCCCGGCCAGCACGAAGGCCATGTGAGTCAAGCTCGTGACCAGCGCGATGATGGCATCCCCATCGCGAGCAACCCCCGACTGGGTGACGGAGATGTCGATGTCGGTGACAACGATCCCCATGCCCTTTTGTGCCTGGTGCAGTTCGATTAACTGGTAACGAATGTCATCGGTCAGGAAAGTAATCACGTCGTCCGGATCGGTGCCCTTGATCACAAAGGTGTTATCGAAGACCTCATCGCCGGTGAGGATGTCCTGGGCGCCAAAGAACTTGGTAATTCCACTGACGAGAGCGAGTTCGCGACTGAGCTTCAGTCCCAGTTCCAGCGACCCGGGGAAGGTGACACGAAAGCCCGTGTAGGTTGCCGAGTGTTGTCCGCTGCTTTGCGTGTAGGCATGGACCTTGACCTGGAATCCGGCCACGCGCCCTTCCATGCTGGGCTTGGCGAACCGTTGGGGGCTGGTAAATGAAATTCCCAGCTCCTCGGCAGCCGCCTGCCAGGTGGCAACGGTCTTTTTATGCCGGGCAATCACACCCCGGATAGTGGCACGCACGATGAAAAAAAAGACGACGGCACCAAGGGTCACGGCCAGCACGATCATGATTTTGTCCCGGTGACAGTGGGGAGGTGGGGAGACCCCGATTATAGCCCTCGAGAGGACAGCGATTGCAACCGGCTGCTAGTTTTCCAGCCCAAGGCTGGAACGGTAGGCTGTTTTCTGCCGGTCGCTGCCGATCTGTTCGGTGATCTCGGTCCAGCGATCAGCTGCCTGGGCCAGTGCCACGGCAGGCGATTCCCCCTCCAGGGCTGCCTGGACCGCGTCGTCGAGGGCTGCCATGTACTCGTCGCGGCCGGGAATCCGCAGGCAGAAGAGGTAGTTGTTCCGCTCGCCGGCCGTGGTTAACGCTTTTCCCAGGGAGCTGGCGGCCAGGCCATCAAAACTGGCCGGAAGCCAGCCTCGAGGGTCTTCGGCGTGGGCCGTGCGGAAGGGGAATGTGAATGGGCTGGGCCTGCAGACAGAGGTGGCCATTCGGGAGGAGGTCATGAACATCAGGAAATCAGCTGCCTGGCGTCGGTCATAGGCCAGCTCGGTAACCGAGCCAAGTCGTCCGGCGGCTGCCAGCAGCGGGACATGCACCCCCTCGGTTACCAGGCGGTCCTCCCAGGCCTCCGAATTCACATTGTAAACGCTGGTTGAACCAGGCAACTCAACAACGGCAATCGGCGGCAGTTCGGATTCGCCCTGGCTGGATCGAAAGGACCAGCTGATGGCCATCAGTGATTCACCGGTGGCCAGTTGTGCAAATGCCCCGGCGGAGGTCTGGCAGACGCCGTCAGGCGGCTGGAAGTCCCGGCACTGGACTATTTCAGCCAGGGCGCGCTGGAAGGGCGGCCCGGTGATCAGGGGCTGCATGCTGATGAAATCAAAAAGACCGGAATACTGGTTCCTGTGGCGTGCGTAACTGGCGGCACGGGCAAGCAGGCTGATGGCGGCATCTCCCGGGCCCAGCGGTTCGGCAGTCACCTGCCCGAAGGGCATCTCCTGGGTGCCCACACGGAATGCTTCCAGTTTCTTGCAAACCTCGTGGTACTGATCCCAGGTGGCAGGGGGGGAGAGGCCCAGTTTCTCGAAAACATCACGCCGGTAGGCGAGCATGGGTTGCGGGGACCCAAAAGAGACGGCATAGAGGTCACTTCCCCAGCTCACTTCCGCCACCCGCTGGTTTTCCAGGACGGGTTCCCCACTCCAGCCCGGATCCCCTTCCGGAAAGGAGAGGGGTGCCAGGTGTCCGGCCATCACCAGCTGGCCCATCATGCCGCTGGGGTAGATAATCACATCTGCCAGAAGCCGGCTGGTGGTCTTGAGCTGCTCGGGCGTCATTTCCCGGATATGAATCTCCCCGCCATCGTGCGCCAGCCACTGGGTTGTGAGGGATTGTGCCAGCGCCGGTGTCGCCACGACGACCACGCGGAGGGGCAGGGACTGGTCCTCCCCCTGGACGTCCGGGCCGGGTGTCTCCTGGACCGGGGAGCAGCCCGGCAGAAAGAGCACGGCCAGCAGGATGACCAGGATCCGCCGGGGTGTGGAGAAGTCGCTATCCATGAGGTTTTCTAGGCTCGCAGGCGGGGGGAAGAGATAGCCTTGGTACGTTCTGGCGGCGGGAACCGTTCACCTGTCTCGTTGCAGCATGTTTTTGACAGGCAGTACAATCACAGGTTCACCATCACTAGTTATTTATCGACACCGGGCCGGTAAGAAGGACACGAAATTCATGAGCGCGTTCCTGGGAATTGATATCGGCACCTCCGGCACCAAGACACTGCTGGTGAGCGCCAGGGGCAAGATCCTCGCCGAGGCACATGCCTCCTACCCGTCGTATCACCCCCGCCCGCTCTGGAGTGAGCAGGATCCGGAGGACTGGTGGAAGGCGACCGTCAAGACAGTCCGGCAGGTGGTTCGAGGGAGCGGTATTCATGCTGCGGATGTGAAAGGGATCGGCCTTTCAGGACAGATGCACGGGTCGGTCTTCCTGGACAAGAAGGACAAGGTGCTCTGCAGGGCGCTGCTCTGGAATGACCAGCGGACGGCAGCCGAATGCGAGGAGATCGAGCAGCTCGCCGGGGGCCGCCGAAAGCTGATCCAGATGGTGGCCAACCCGGCACTGACCGGGTTTACCGCTCCCAAGATTCTCTGGCTGCGAAACAACCGGCCGCGGCTGTTTGACCGCACCCGCAAGATCCTGCTTCCCAAGGATGATGTTCGCCGGCGGCTGACCGGGGACTATGCCACCGATGTGAGCGACGCCAGCGGGATGTTGCTTTTGGATGTTCGCCGCCGTGACTGGTCCGGGCCCCTTCTATCCCGCCTGGGCCTGGATCGAGAACTGCTGGGCGACTGTTACGAGTCAGAGGATGTGACCGGAACCCTGACGGCGGCCGCCGCACGCACGCTGGGGCTGACAACCGACTGTGTCGTGGTCGGGGGAGCGGGGGACTGTGCTGCCGGTGCAATCGGGACGGGGGTGGTCCGGTCAGGCGTGCTTTCCAGTTCGATTGGTACCAGTGGGGTGATGTTCGTGCATAGTGACAAGATGGAAGTCGATCCCCATGGTCGCCTCCATACCTTCTGCCATGCAGTCCGGGGCAAGTGGCACATGATGGGTGTCAGCCTGACGGCTGGTGGGGCGCTGCAGTGGTTTGTGGACCACCTCTGTCAACAGCTGGCAGGGGCGGGTGGGGATCCCTACAGGGTTCTCAACCGTGAGGCGGGGAAGATTCCGGCCGGGAGTGAGGGATTGTTGTTTCTTCCCTACCTGGCCGGGGAGAGGACGCCGCATGCCGATCCTGACGCCCGCGGCAGCCTTGTCGGCCTGACACTCAAGCACACCCGGGGGCATGTCACGCGGGCGATCATGGAAGGGGGCACCTATGCAATGCGAGACAGCCTGGCCATTATCGAGTCGATGGGCGTTCCGGTACGGCAGGTGCGGGCCTCGGGCGGAGGCGCCACCAGTCCGCTCTGGCGACAGATGCAGGCGGACGTGTTCGGGAAGAAAGTGGTCACGATCAACACCGAGCAGGGACCGGCTTACGGGGTGGCGCTGCTCGCCGCGGTCGGAGCCGGGGAATTCAAGAATATCAGTGAGGCCTGTGGGGCGACCATCAAGGTGGTGTCCGAGACCGCGGTCGACCGGGCCCAGAAGCGGAGGTACGACAGCAGGTTCTCCCTTTTCCAGGAACTCTACGGGTCGCTCAGGGAGAACTTCAAGGCCATCAGTCGGGTGGAGAGTTAATGCGGGGCGGCCGCGGGCCGGGTATCCAGATGACGAGCTTGCCAGGGAACAAGGAGCCGGGAGTTGCCCCCGGGGTGGGCACGAGTCAACCGGGTCGCTGGCTTGAATGCGCGGGGATCGCCGGCTGCATGTTGCTGCTCACCGGGGGGCCGGTGCCGGGAGTGAACGAGGCGCATTACCTTTCCCAGGCAAGGCACTACTGGGACTCGACCTGGTGCGAGGGGGATTTCTTTCTTCAGTCCCCGGATGCGCACCATGTTTTCTTCTGGGTCGTCGGCTGGCTCACTACATGGCTTTCACTTCCGGCTGTGGCCTGGGTGGGCCGGGTGGCGGCGGCCCTGGTTTTTTCTTTTGGCCTGGCCCGTCTCTGCTGGAGCTTCGACCGGCGTCCCGGGGTCGCGAATCATTTTGCGACGCATTATGTCAGCCTGGTGACATGGACCCAGATGGCCGGGGAATGGGTCGTGGGGGGGGTGGAAGCCAAGGTGTTTGCCTACGGGTTTCTCTTTTGTGGCCTGGCCGAGATGGCCCGCGGGCGCTGGCGGCGAGTCTGGCTCTGGACGGGGTCGGCGGCAGCCTTCCATGTACTGGTAGGGGGGTGGGGGACGCTGGCAGACCTGGGGACATGGATGGCGAGTCGGGATCGGCTTCCGCTGCGGCAGATGTGGCCCTGGCTGCTG
>CAYYZW010000292.1:0-22648 GCA_964476375.1 uncultured Pirellulaceae bacterium | reverse complement strand
GTTCCCCTCAAGGTCACGACACTTGCCGACCTGGCAAACCCGATCGATGTGAACAACGATGGCACCCCAGATCCAATCCTGGTGGCAGCCATCGTCCGAAAAGGGAGATTGCCCGACTGGGATTCGTGGCGGCGTGCCGATCCCGATGGGAACTTCCTCACTCCGCAGGAGAAACAAAAAATTGACCGCGGAGAACTTTCCCTGGGCGGAAGCTTTCTCTGGCGACTCGACATTAACGAGGACGGGCGTCCTGACACCCATGTCACGCTGGCTGACAGGCAGGCCCCCGTCGGCATCCTCTACAACCGTGATGGAGAACCCTACCTGGACATCGATGGTGACTTTACCCGGGACGGGGACAACGTCGACAACATCTTCTCCGCGATTTTTAGCGGCCGGCCTTTCCCCAGGATCGACTGGTCCCTGATCGCCTTCCTCTCCGCACTGGTCGCGATCTCCGGATCGGGTGGACTCTCCAATGCCCCGATCAGCAACTACACCCGTGACGAGGGCTGGGGAATGGGGCACCACGTGGGAGCGATTCCCAGCGTGGTGGGTGGTGTCGAACTGCAACTCTCCCATGTCGGCACGGTCTTTGACCCCACCGAGGAAGCCATGCCGCGATGGAAACGCTGGTACAACCATGTCCGTCGCGACCAGCTGTTTGTCTGGCTGCCTGCCTGTTTCTTTGGCCTGGCCCTGCCAAGCATGCTCTCGGTGGAATACCTCCCGCGCGGTTTCGAAACCCAGGACGACTGGACCGCGGCAGTGATGACGGCGGACGGCGTTGCCAGCCACTTTGGAGACGAGGAAAACGAAAAGGGAATCGAGAACACCTCCAACGAACTCAAGCTCACGCAGGATCCCGAGGAGACAACCCGCCTCAGGAATCAACGCGATGCGTTGGTCAGTAAACGCGGCAGCGCGGCGGCGCTGTTCTGGTTCCTGACCGTCTTCTGTGGTTTCCTTGTACTTGCCCCCAGCATGTCCACCTCGGCCGACGGAATCGTGCGCCGCTGGGTCGATGTCTTCTGGACCAGCAGTGGCAAGCTGCGCACGCTCGACCCCAAGGCAATCCGCTATGTCTACTTTGGCGTGCTGGCCGTCTATGCCATGTTCGGCATGACAATGCTCTCGCTGGCCAAGCCGGATAAGTTATTGACCATCGCCACCACGATCTACAACTTTGCCCTTGGCTTCAGTTGCTGGCATACGCTGGCTGTCAACTCGTTCCTTTTGCCACCCAAGCTGCGTCCCCACGTGCTGATACGCCTGGGACTTTTCCTGGCGGGGTTGTTTTTCCTGTTTATCGCCGTGGTCTCGAGCCTGCAGAAACTGGGCTACATCTAGTCTTGTCCCGGACGGACTAGACCAGCGCCTCGATGACCTTGCCCTCGCTCATCCGCATCGGGCGGTCGTTCTGGTCGAGCATCTCGGTATGTGGATCGACCCCCAGGCAGTGATAGATGGTCGCGGAGAGATCTGCCGGGGAGACCGGCTTGTCGGCCGGGTAGGCGCCAATCGGGTCCGAGGCCCCGTAGACCTGGCCGCCCTTGATCCCGCCACCGAAGAGCATCACCGAGAAACAGTTGGACCAGTGTTCCCGGCCCTGGGTATTGAGCGTCACCTTGGGGGTGCGACCGATTTCCCCGGCCACCACAACCAGTGTTTCCTCCAGCTGGCCGGTCTCTTCCAGGTCGGTGATCAGGGCATGCAAGACCTTCTCGAAGGGAGGAATCAGATCATCCCGCAGCGACTCGAAGTTGTCCCAGTGACTATCCCAGGCATAGCCTTTCTCTCCCTGCTTGCGCAGCCAGGTACACTGGACAAGTCGTGAGCCTGCTTCCAGCAGACGCCGGCCCAGGAGGACGGACTGGCCAAACAGGTTCCGGCCATACGCCTCGCGAACATTGTCTTTTTCCGAAGAGAGGTCCACCGCCCGCCGTATCGCCTCCGAGCCCATCACGTCCAGGGCCCGCTGCTGGCTGGCCGAGAGCGTTCGCGCCACGCCGGTCTGGTTGAGGTACTCCACCTGGCCATTGACCTGGTCCAGCAATCGTTTCCGCCGTCGCAGGATGCCCGTCTCGCGGTTGGCAATCAACGGCAGGTGTTCCAGCTTGAAATCATCATCGTTCGGGTTGCCCCGCGTCTGCAGTGGATCGTACTTGCTTCCCAGCCGGCCACCCCACTGGCCCGCACGGCGACCGCTGCCAGCATCCAGCCAGCGGGGCACCATCACGAAGGGAACCATCGGACCGGGTCCCGGGGAGACCTTGGCCATCGCCGCTCCCAGGTGAGGATGGTCCTCACGGTTCATGAAGTTGGCCTGGGCACCGGTGCCCTCGTACTTGTAACCGGTGTACATGATGTAGCCGCCATCGGCGTGGCCCGGCGACTCGTGTGTCATTGAACGGATCAGGGCACCCCGGTCAAGCAGGCTGGCCGTCAGGGACATGTGTTCACTCACCCGTACCCCTGGAATCGACGTCTGGATCGTCCCGAACTCACCCCGCACATCGTCCGGAGCATCCGGCTTGGGATCATAGGTGTCGAGGTGGGCCGCCCCCCCGGACTGGAACAGGACAATACAGTTCTTTGCCTTGCCGAAACTCGCTGGCCGCGAAACCCCTGCCTGCTCATCCGCACGACCGGTGTGGTCCATCAGCCCGGCAAGACCAAGGCCGGTCATCCCCAGGCCGCCAACACGAAGCATCTCCCGTCGATGGATTGGCTCATCGCGAAAAGCAGCAGGACCGATCAGGCGCAACATACTGGTTTCTCCTATTTCCAAGCCGGTTTCATGGTCTCTTTATATCATATGCGAATGTGGTTCTGAATCGCAATTTCTTGATCCTTTGACAACCGCAATTGTGTTATGCTGGTAATCGGTTTACCGTGAGTCAGCGGTTCATTTTTTTTGCCTGGTGACGAGGTTCCAAAGACCATGCGATTCCGTATCCTGGCAGCCGCCCTCATCCTATCCCTCGTTCAGGGAACAGTTTACGGCCAGGCATTCATCGAACATGTTTTTCCCCCCTCGGTCCAACGTGGTACAACCACGCGGGTGGAGCTGGTCGGCGAAAAACTCGAAACCGCCCACAGCGTGTGGACAACGCTCCCGACGGAACTGGTCTCCATGACACGGATTCTTGTCGACAAGCAGGGTGTCGTGCATGCAGAGCTCCAGGTGGCCACCGACGCGCCGCTCGGTCTTTACGGGTTGCGACTGGCAACGGACGATGGACTCAGCAATGCCCACTTGTTTGCCATCGATGATCTACCCAGCACGACCGAAACAGAAATCAAAAAAGAGGGCCTGGAGAACAACCGCTTCGCTGACTCCCAGGCCATTGAACTTCCCTGCTCCCTGGCAGGTATCTGCCGGCCTTCGGACCTGGACCATTTCTCTTTTGATGTCAAAGCAGACGAGTTACTTTCCTTTGAGATTGTCGGGAGTCGCCTCGGCAAGGGGTTTGACCCGGTGATCACGATCCTGGACGAGAAACAGCAATTCGTAACCGACCGGGACAATGATATTGGGCTGTTCTTTGATTCCCGCTTCCAGTTTCATTTCAAGAAAGCAGGACGTTACACGGTTCGACTCCACGATGCCCGTTACCAGGGATCGCACCACTGGCCCTACATGCTGCGAATTGGACGGTTCCCGGTAGCCCGGGTGGCGATCCCCTCCACCCTCCCCACCGGCAAGGATGTCACGCTCCTGTTTCCCCAGCTGGCCAATACCACCAGCACGCTCCAGCTTCCAGGAACCCGGCAGGGTACTTTCTTCTTTGACTTCCGCCGGGAAGGCGATAATGCCTCGACCTGGTTGCCACTGACCGTCTCATCACTCCCTAACGAGCTGGAAAAGGAGCCAAACGATGAGAAACAGGATGCCACGATGGTCACCGTCCCGGGCAACATCAGTGGCCTGCTGGGCAAGGAGAACGACTGGGACTGGTACTCCTTCGAGCTCAAGAAGGGGGCGAACATAAGCCTGCAAGCCGAAACCCGCACGCTCGGCTCACCGGCGGACGTGGAACTCTCGCTCTACGACGCCAGCCACACGCTGCTTAAACGCGTTGACGACGTCGGCTTTGACGATGCCCGTTTTGATTTCACTGCACCGGAGGATGGCTCTTACCTGCTGGCGGTTTATGACGTTGTGCAGCATGGCGGCCCTGCATATGCCTACCGCGTTGAAATCAACGAGCTTTCGCCAACCCTGCAGATCCGTTCGGAGGTCGGCCGCATGGCGGTACCCCAGGGAACATGGCAACCGCTTCCCCTGGCAATCAGCCGGGCACGCTTTAATACACCCGTTCAGCTTTCGCTGCGGGGCGCCCCGGCAGGAATGACCCTGGCCATCGACGAGGTGCCCGGGGGGGTCAGCGCTTTTGTCGGCCAGCTCCATGTCAGCACGGATGTTCCAGCCGGTCTCTACTCCCTCCAGGTCATTGGCACCAGCACGGTCAGTGACCAGCTCCAGCTCTCGGCCATCGCTTCCAGCCAGCCCTTGATCGACCGGGTCCCCACCGGCCGGGGGCCCCACGGTGAACCCTTTGAACTTCGAGAGGACCAACGACGACTGCCCCAGTCCCTGACCGACCGGATTGCCGTGCTGGTAACTCCTCCCTCTCCCTTTGACTTCCAGATCGCCAGCCCCCTGGTCATCTTGCCTCGCTACCTTTCCACCGGATTCCAGTTCAACGTCACCTCGAGCACCCCCCTTACCGAGAAAATCACCTTCGAGGCCCGGGGGGGCGAACTGGAATGGAATAACCTTCGAGAACCCCGGGTGATCGCCAGCATCCCGGATGTCCTTGGCGCCCAGGATGGTGTCACCGGGTCTTTCCGGTCCGGCGTCAACACCGCCCTGCTCACCCAGCGGGTCACGATTACCGGAACGGCGAGCCAGGACAACCGGCTGATTCACCTGACCCGCACGCTGCAGATGAAAATCGAGGAGGCCTTTCGGCCCTCCGGCGCAGAAGAGTCTTACCAGGCGTTACCGGGGGAACTGCTGACCGTCCGCATCCAGGCAAACCGCCTGCCACCCTTTGCCGGTGCCATCCGAGTGGCGGCCCAGCAGGTGGAAGGAATCCCCTTCCCCGAGTCCATCGAGATCAGCCCCGAGCAGTCGATGGTCGAGATCACGATTCCCGTCTCGGCAGATGCCAAGCCAGGGACCCACGCCATCACGCTGGAAGGATCTGCCCGCGTTGCCAAGTTCAACGAACAGTCCAAGGGTACAATCACGATCGTGATCCAGGCCGCCGAGGAAGGGAAGAAAAAGTGAACAGACCCCACCCATGCCGTCTTCTGTCACTCGCCCTGCTTGGTCTGCTTGCAATTGCCAGCCAGGCCGCGGAAAGAGAACGTCTGGCACCCGAGGCCATTACGCTGCTGCCTGGAAGCGTGAAACTACAGATCGGCCAATCACAGCGACTGCTGGTCAGTGGCCTGTTCTCCGACCAGGCTCGTGCGGACCTGACAACATCGGCTCTCTACCAGAGCAGCAACCAGGGCGTTGCCACGGTCGACTCCGATGGCACGGTGCGGGGCATGACGGCGGGCAAGGCGGTCATCACGGCAACGGTCGGAAAGCTACAGGCGACCCTTCCACTGGAGGTCCAGGACCAGTCGTTCCCCTCCACGCCCGAGTTCCAGACCGATGTCGTGGCGGCACTCAGCCGGGGTGGCTGTAGCCAGGGAGCCTGTCACGGATCCCCCCAGGGAAAGGGAGGGTTCCTACTCAGCCTCCGCGGCTTTGATCCGGAGGTGGATCGCGCCTCGCTGACGCGGGCTGAATTTGGTCGCCGGCTGAATGCGATGGAACCGGAAAATAGCCTGCTGCTGCTCAAGCCAACCGTCCGGCTTCCCCACCAGGGAGGACGGCAGCTTCGAAAGACCGAGGAGGCATACCAGGTCCTGCATCGATGGATCGCGTCGGGTCACCCGGTCTCCAGTGCACCGCGACAGCTATCGGAACTGGAGGTCCTGCCAACTTCCGGCCAGCTCCATGACAGTGCGCCCCAGCAGCAACTCGTGGTGCGGGCCCATTTCACCGATGGCTCGGTCCAGGATGTGACAGGCCTGGCTGTTTTCACCACGGCCGATAATGCGGCGGCCATGGTCAGCCCCGATGGCAAGGTCTCTTTCTCCAACACCGCCGAGGCTGCCATCCTGGTCCGCTACCTGGGGCTTATCAAAACAGCTCGCCTCACCTATATCCGCTCGGCCGACAACTTTTCTTTCCAGGCTCCGCCGGAAAAGAATTTCATCGACAAGCACGTCTTTTCCCGTCAACAGCGGCTCCAGCTCAACCCGGCTCCGCTGGCAGGTGACGCGGTCTTCCTCCGCCGTGTGTACCTCGACTCGATCGGGGCCATTCCGACCCCGGACGAGGCCCGTGCGTTTCTCGAGTCCGACGCCCCGGACAAGCGAGCCCACCTGATCGACAGCCTGCTCCAGCGTGAGGAGTACTCCCAGTTCTGGGCCCTCAAGTGGGCCGACGTGATGCGTGCCAACCGCCAGGCCGTCTCCCTCCGCGGTGTTCATAGCTTCCTTCGTTACCTGGTACGCATCTTTGCTGATGACCAGCCACTGGACCAGGTAGCCCGCCAGATCCTGACAAGCCGCGGGAACACGATTCACTATCCCGAGGCCAATTTCTACCGCATTGCACGCACCCCCGACGACGCGGCGGAATCATTTTCCCAGCTCTTCCTGGGCGTCCGCATCCAGTGTGCCAAGTGCCACAACCACCCCTATGACTCGATCAGCCAGCAGGATTACTACCGGCTCTCGGCCCACTTTGCACGCGTCAAGCTCAAGGGACTGCGGTTTGGCCTGGATGACGAGGTGGTCTACCTGTCGACCGAGGGCGAGGTCAGCATGGCGGGTCACGAGGGCCCGGTCCCGCCGGCCGCTTTCGGAACCCGCACATCCAGCCTGGAATCGACCACCGACCGCCGCATCGAACTGGCCAGCTGGCTGACCTCCAGAGACAATTATTTTTTCGCCCGTTCCACGGTGAACCGGATATGGTTTCACCTGGTGGGACAGGGGATCGTCGAACCGGTGGATGATTTCCGCGACTCCAACCCCCCCTCGAACCCTGAATTACTCGACGCGCTGGCCCAGCAGTTTATCGACGAGGGGTACCGTGTCCGCCCGGTCATCCGAACGATCTTGAATTCGAGTACTTACCAGCTCAGCAGCAAATACGCACCGGAGCAACTCCCGGCGGCTGCCGAGCAGCCCCGGTACTTCACCTCGCCCGGAATTCGCCTGTTGAGTGCCGAACAGATCCTGGATGCCATCAGCATGGCAACCAGTATTCCCGAGCTGTTTGAAGGATATCCCCTTGGCACCACGGCCGTCTCCCTGGCTGAAGGAAACGTGGAACACCGCTTCCTCAAGGCCTTCACCAGGCCGGTTCGTGACGTTGCCTGTGACTGTGCACGTGACACCGACCCTACTCTCAACCAGGTCATTCACCTGCTCAACAACCCGGGTATCCTGGACAAGATCGACTCCCCGGACTCCCGTCTTTCCAGCTGGCTTGGTGCAGAACTATCAACCCAGCAGGTGGTCGAGAACCTTTACCTGGGAACCCTCAGCCGCTATCCCACCAGGCAGGAAAACCGTCTTATCCTGCGGCATGTGCGGGAGACCGGGGACCGAACGGCGGCCCTTCGTGATTTACAGCACGCCCTGTTTAATGCCAACGAGTTCCTCCTGCGGCACTAGCCGCCCATGTTACCGATGAACGAAATACCCACTCGCGAACTCCTGCGGCGACTCGGTGATGGGGAAAAGATAGAGACGATCTGCAGCGAGCTGGGGATCTCCCGCCAGGACTTCAACGGCTGGTGGTCTGCCGAGCTGGCCCGGCGGGTTCCGGACCTCCAGGGCACTATCGACGGAAACGTCCAGGCCGAGACCACCATTCACCGAGACTCCCTGGGGATCCCCCACATCCTGGCCGAGAACGACCAGGATCTTTTTTTTGCCCTGGGCATGGCGATGGCCCAGGACCGGCTCTTTCAGCTGGACTACCTGCGCCGCAAGGCAACCGGACGGCTGTCCGAGGTACTCGGTTCCAGTGCCCTGCCAGATGATCACATCGCTCGAACGGTCGGGCTTCACCATATTGCCCGAAATGAATGGTCCCGCCTCTCATCGGAACCCCAGCAACTGCTCGAGTCGTTTGCGGCAGGCGTGAACCAGCACATCACCTCCACCGGAGACCTGCTGCCGATCGAGTTCGACCTGCTCGACTACCGCCCCGAACCCTGGAGGCCGATCGATTCGCTGGCAATCGAGGTTGAGTTCCGCTGGTACCTGACCGGCCGTTTCCCCGTCATCGTGATTCCCGAACTGGCACACCGTCACCTTGGTGATGGCGAGCTTTACCGGCAGATGCTCTGCGGAGAAGACGATGGAGAGAGCATCGTTCCGCCGGGCTGTTACGATCCGGGAACGGGAGATCCAGAAGCCGTCGGTCACGTGATGAGCCAGCCCGACGAGGGAATCGGAAGTAATAACTGGGTGGTCGCGGCAGAACGTTCAACGAGTGGCGCCCCGCTGGTCGCCAGCGATCCTCATATCGCCTTCGAGGCGGTCTCCTGCTGGTACGAGGTTTTTCTCTCCGGGGGTTCGTTTGACGTTGCCGGCATGACCTATGCCGGCATGCCGGCCGTGATGTTTGGCCGCAACCGGCAGGTAGGCTGGTCGATCACCAACAACATCTGTTCCCAGCGTGATCTCTACCTGGAAAAAACGGACCCTGACCATCCCGGCTGTTTCCTCTATGACGATCAGTGGCTTCCAGCCACGCGCCGCGAAGAAACGATCCAGATCCGGGACCAGGCGGCAGAGACCCTGGAAGTGATCACGACGCATAACGGCCCCCTGGTGGACGACATCCTGCCCCCGGAGGCCAACGGGACCGGCCCCGTTTCTCTCAAGTGGGTCGGTGCCTACCAGGGGGGCTGGCTGACGTCCCTGTTGGACATGGGCCGCGCCGGTGACCTGGAATCCTTCCAGCAGGCGGCCCGTCCCTGGCATGTCCCCACGTTCAGCGTGATTGCAGCAGACAGGGACGGCAATTTCGGCTACCTGGCCACCGGCAGGGTTCCCTGGCGCGGGATCGCGGCGCGTGGCTACAGGCCGGGATGGGATCCGGAGCACCAGTGGCAGGGCTACATCCCCTTTGAGGGAATGCCCCGGGCCCGGAACCTCCAGCGCGGCTGGATTGCCTCCGCCAACAACCGAGTTGCACCGCCGGATTACCCCTACCCGATGGCCGGTTGCTGGATCAGCGGCCACCGGGCAGCAAGGATTCGCGAGATGATCGAGACCAGCCAGACCCTCTCGGTCGAGGATTTCCAGGTCATGCAAAAAGATGTCCTTTCCCGCCGAGCCCTCGACTGTGTCCCACCGCTCCTGTCCCTGCTGGAAAGCCATCACCAAGAAGACTACCAGCTTGTCGCCAGCCTGCTTGGTGACTGGGACTGCCGTTCGGCCCGGGACAGCGCGGGCCCGGCCATCTTCAATATCTTTTTCCGGCACTGGTGCATGCGGATCGCCAGCGAGCGGTTCCCAGGGGAACTGGTGGAACTGCTCTCCCGCAGTTGCTGGGGCCTGGCAACACGCCTGCTCCGCGATGACCCCCATGGCTGGTTTCAACAGGGGAATCGACAGCAGGCAATCCTGGATGCGGTCGACAGCATGCTCCGCCAGGGCCGGGACCTACTGGGGGACGACCCTGCCAGCTGGCAATGGGGCACGCTCCACCAGATCTCCCTGCAGCATGTACTCTCGGGCCGCGGGGACCTGGGGGTCCTGCTGGACCAGGCCAGCCGGCCTGTTGATGGCGACATGGTCTCCGTCGGCAACACCGGCGAGGGCCCGCTCTGGTCGGCTGCCTCGGGCGGTGGCTACCGGCTGATCCATGACATGGGAACAAACCCGCCTTCGATGCTGGCGGTGGACGGCCAGAGCCAATCGGGCAACCCGGGCAGCGCGCATTACGCTGACCAGTTTGATGACTGGGACCAGGGGCGGTACCACCGACTGACCCTGGACCGTGATGCGGCAGCCACCTCGGCCGTTTCCACCCAGCGAATCCGGGGAAACTAGCGACCCGCCGCCTCGATGCGGTAAAGGTGGGTCGTGCTACGGAGGTAGAGTGCCCCGTCGCTTGCCGCCGGGGATGCCATGCAGCCTGCCTGCAGTTTATTCACCGACAATACCTTGAGCGTACGGCCATGGGCCAGCACGGTCGTCTGGCCGTCCCGGTCAAAAAAGTAAACACGATCTCCCGACAGGATCGGTGAGGCGGAGAAGGATCCGCCAATCCGGTGACGCCAGACCAGCTCTCCCGATGCCATGTCCAGGCAACTGGCAATCCCTGTCTTGTCCGTGACAAGATAGATCAGCCCATCAGCGGCGACCACCGATGGTGTCGAGGAGACGCTGCCTGAAAATGTCCATTCCACGTGTGTCTCTGTCACATCCCCCTGGCCATCGGGCCGCACCGCCCAGATTTCCGGCTTGCCAAAATCGGTAATCACGTGAACCTTCCCCCCGGCAAACACGGGACTCGGCACAGCCGAGAAACCACTGTAACGCACCCGCCAGAGTTCCTTGCCAGTGGCAGGATCGTAACTGTAACATCCCTGCGCCGCCGGGCTCACCAGCTGGGTCGCATTTCCCACCGTCACCACCAGCGGCGTCGAGAAAGCTTTCCTGGCAAAATCACCAACCTTCGAGAGGTCAATCGAGCGATGGGTCTTCCAGGCCGTTTCCCCGGTCTGCTTGTGGAGTGCCGCCAGGTACTGGATATCCCTGCCGTCACAATGAAAGATCAGCAGATCTCCATGCAGGATCACAGAAGAACCTGGCCCTTCCTGGTGATCCAGCGCCAGGTCACGTCGGCTCCAGAGTATTTTACCTGACCCGGTATCCAGGCAGGCGGTCCCGTAGGTTCCGAAATGGACGTACAGGCGCCCTTCTTCAATCGATGCGGTGGGAGAGGCAAAGCTATTCAGTGCATTCTTCACCTGCGGCTGCTCGACATCAAAAATCTTCACATCATGGATCAGCTCCCCTTGCCTGGTAATACACTGGGCATAAAGTTCCCGCCCCTCCTTGCGGGCCGAGGTCATCCATAACTGGTCGCCCCAGATCACCGGCGAGGACCAGCCGTCCCCGGGGACGGCTACTTTCCAGCGAATATTTTCACTCTCGCTCCAACTGGCAACCAGTTTCTTTCCTGCGACATGCCCATCGCCGGTCGGTCCGCGAAACTGTGGCCAGTTCTGACCTACAAGCGGGGATGCGTCCAGGAGCACAAGGACACCGGTGACAAGGAGAGTCCACAACCGACAACTGGAAAAAACAGGAGCGTGTTTCATCAGACACCTCATAGAAAAGTTTTTTATCGACCAGGTTTTCAACTGGCATCCAGCTGGGTCAGTACCAGGTCCTCTTCGAGCGGCCGGTGCGGCGTGAGACCACGCTGCTGGAGCTGTCCGTGGTAATCCCGCACCGACTCCTCCGGGTCCGCATTGCCATCGGCAAGTGCCCGCAGGATCTCAACAAAAAGCAACTGATCTTCTGCCTGGTTAATCTTGCGGCCAAACAGGGCCGCCCGGCCACCATATTTTTTTGCTTCCCAGAGCATACGAAAGGCATCATGGGTTGTCCCCGCAGGCCCACCCAGGATGCCCACGATCACCGAACGGTCATAGGCCACCAGCTGCTCCATGCCCGCGGGCCCAAAGTAGGGGATCTTCAGGAACAACGGGCGGTTCCCCGAGACCACCCCTGCCAGGGTTCGGCAGATCGCATCGTTGACAAAGCGGCCCATGTCCTGGGGCGTGTTTTCACCGGGGGCGTTGGGGGCAAAGACCTCCAGGAAATGCCTGAATTCCTTTTCTTCCGCCTCCAGCCGGAAAGCCCGGTATTCTTCCAGGGCCTCCCTGTCCAGGAGCGTGTTATTGTTGAAAGTGATCGAGTAAAGACCCAGATCGGCTCCCAGGGACCGCTGGTCCGGTTGGCAGGGATAACATCCTCCCTGGATCTGGTCGATCGTTGACGACCGAAAGGGCATCGAGGGATCATGCTTGTAATGGCCTGTCTGCCCCAGCCAGATATCGGTTGTGTCATTGGCACGGGCCGCAGGAGTCACGGTGGAATCATCAAAAATCCGCTGCTGGATCGTCAGCACCTCGTTGCTGCTGGCACTCATCAACATGATGTCGACCAGCCCCTGCCGGGTGATCTCCCGCATCGCGTCCCGGTACTGGTCCATGGTCCGGAAGGGAAAGCGATCGGCATTCGCCTCCCGGTTGACGCCGGGTGCCGCGAGCCCAAATCCCATGTCGGCGTCCTTGGCATCTGCCAGGATAAAGTCCTCACAGCCCGGGTCGGCCAGGATCCTTGTGATCTTGCTGTCAAGTGATTTTTCCATGCCCATGTTCATTCCCTGGAGGTGATGCGTCTGCGCCCCTAAAAGTCCCCTGCGGAGAAGGATATATTATCAGGTGTGCCGGGACCGCGCCGACGTGGGACCCCGATATTGATGAATCTTGTATTTCCCGGAAATAGATCATGGCTCTGGACTGCATTGTCTGCGGCGAGTGTTGCGTCGACATTCCGGTCAGACCTGTCCCCATCGGTTCCCCCCTGCGGGACGAGCGCGTTCTCGAGGTCGAGCCGATACCCGCCGGCAGCGGTGGTATTGTTTCCAACTCCGGCATGGCCATGACACGGCTTGGCCTGGATGTGGCGGCGCTCGCCTGCGTGGGAACCGACAACTGGTCGGACCACCTGCTCTCCACCTACCAGGCTGCCGGCATCGATACCAGCATGATGATCCGCTGCCAGGACAAGGCCACCAGTGTGACCGTCGTGTTGATTGATGATTCAGGCGACCATGCCTTTATTTATCATCCCGGCGCCTCGCAGCAGCTGAGCAAGGAGATCCTGCTGGGACAGCTGGACAACTTTGCCCAGGCCCGCTTTACCCTGCTCGGATACTACGGCCTGCTCCCCGACCTGGAGCAGGACCTGCCCGCATGCCTGGCAGCCATACGGGAGACCGGCTGCCGCGTGGCAATGGATGCCGGGGGTGGGGGTGGCGGCCTGGCTCCGCTTGACGAGATCCTTCCCCACCTGGACATCTACCTCCCCAGTTACAGCGAGGCCCTTTCCCAGACAGGCCAGCGGGAACCGCAACAGATGATCGAAACGCTACGCGGCTGTGGCACCGATGCCATGATTGGCATCACGCTTGGCGACCAGGGAGCGCTCCTGAGCCCTGCTGCCGGTGAGTGGATTTCCATCGACGCACTCCCCCCTCCGGGAAAGGTCGTCGACACCACGGCCGCCGGAGACAGCTTTTCCGCCGGCTTGATCGCGGGCCTGGCAGCGGAACTCTCTGTGGGCGATGCTGGTCGCCTGGCTGCCGCCACGGGGGCCTGCTGTGTAACAGGACTGGGTGTGACCGGCATCCGGCCCATTCACGAGACCATGAAACTGGCTGGCCTGGAGTAATCGCATGCATGGCATAACCCGCCCCCTGTTTCTGGCGATGGCAGTTCTGGTCCTACCGGTAACCAGCCCTCTCCCGGGGCAGGGATTTGCTCCGGAGAACGCGGTCTCCCGGATGACGATCCACGATGGACTCCAGGTCCGGCTGGTCGCCAGTGAACCGGAAATCCGTCAACCGATCCTGGTCAAGGTGGATGACCGGGGACGGCTCTGGACGATCCAGTACCTGCAGTACCCCAACCCGGCAGGCCTGGAACGAGTGAAAGTTGACCGCTGGTCCCGCACCATCTATGACCGGATCCCCCAACCGCCACCGCATGGCCCCCGGGGCGCTGACCGGATCACGATTCTCGAGGATCGCGATGGCGACGGCCAAGCCGACCATTTCACCGATTTCGTGGACGGCCTGAACCTGGCCACCGGGATCGCCTTCGGTGATGACGGGGTCTATGTCCTGCAGGTTCCCTACCTGTTGTTCTATCCTGACCGGGATCACGACGACCAGCCCGACGGTGCCCCTCGTGTGCTGCTGCGAGGTTTCGGAATGCAGGACGCCCAGTCGCTGGCCAACCACCTGACCTGGGGTCCAGACGGCTGGCTTTACGGGGTGAACGGAAGTACCACGACCTGCCGGATTCGTGACATCGAATTCCAGCAGGGGGTCTGGCGATACCATCCCCACACCGATCGCTTTGAACTTTTTTGTGAGGGCGGTGGCAATACCTACGGACTTACTTTCGACCGACATGGCGATCTGTTCTACAGCACCAACGGGGGTCCTTTCGTCCATGCGATGCAGGGTGCTTCCTACCGCAAGAGTTTCAGCAAGCATGGGCCACTTCATAACCCCTATGCCTACGGCTTCTTTAACATCGTCCAGCGTGACCAGGTTCCCGGCGGCCCGCCCACCGGGGGAACGATTTACCAGGCCGGGATGTTACCGGCACAATTCCGAGGGCAGTTCATCGCCGGAAACTTCCTTGGACATGGCGTCTCAAGCTGGACCGTCCACCCCCTCCATTCCACGGTCCAGGCCCGTTACCAGGGGGAACTCGTGCGGGCAAATGACAGCTGGTTCGGTGCCACGGACCTCTGCGTGGGGCCCGACGGCTCGATCTATTTCTGTGATTTCCACGACAAGCGAACCGCCCACCCCGACCCGGATGCCAACTGGGATCGCAGTAACGGCCGGATCTACCAGCTTCGCGCCTCGTCCGCTCCTCCGGCCCAATCGATCAACCTGTTTGAACTGTCGGGGGACCAGCTTGTCGACCTGCTCGGATCCGCCAACCAGTGGTTTGCCGACCGGGCACGGGTTCAGCTTGCCACCCGCGCCGATCGCAGTGTCGTGCCCCGGCTCAGGGAAATGGCAACCCAGGCAGAGAATACTGACCTGGCGCTGGAAGCTCTCTGGGGACTCGAGGCCATCGGGGCCCTCGACCGGCAGACTACACTCCGCCTGCTCAAGCATCCCGCGGAACAACTACGTCGCTGGGCGATCCGGCTTGCCTGTGACGACGGCCGCATCTCCCCGGCCGTGGAAAGAGTACTTGGCCACCTGGCTGCCGAGGATCCGAGCCTGGTTGTCCGTCGCCAGCTGGCAATCTCTGCCCGACGGCTTCCCGTCGCTCCGGCCCGCCTGGTTCTTTTCCCCCTGCTCGCACGGGACCTGGACTACGACGACCCCCGCATGCCCCTGTTGTTATGGTGGGCCATCGAAGAGCGGGCCGACGAGAGACCCGCCGAGCTGGTCACCATCATGACTACCAGCGAAAGCTGGGATTCCCGGCTCCTGGCAGACCTGAGAAAACGGCTGCTGCGCCGCTGGGCCGCCGGTGGAGAGCTCCCCCTGTACAACGCCGCGGCCTCGCTGCTGGGACAGGCACCCGAGAGTCACCTGCCGGGCCTGGAAGAGGTCCTGGTGATGGGACTCCAGGAGCGAGCCCAGGCACTTGGTGGAATCGGCCAGGGTGGACTGTTCGAGCAGTTTTCCATGCTCGATCACCAAAGCGAGAAGGAACAGGGGACATTCGAGGAGATCCACGGGCCCCTCGAATCCCATATCCGCATGCGATGGCACGAGGCTCCAGAATCTGCCATTCACATCCGGCTGGCCCTGCTGGCCCGGATTCCCACCGCCTATCCCCACCTGCTGCACCTGCTGGATGCCGACCCGGCACCGGCCAACAGCCAGGCACTGCTGGAGGTCCTTCTCTCCTGTGCCCGCCCGGATGCAATCACGGTCGCCCTCCGGTATGCCGATGCCGACAGGCCACAGGGCCAGATCAACCAGGCTATCGGTATCCTCGGACGGCTTGGCGGTACGGCGGCGACCACCCACCTGCTGGATCACTACAAGGACCTGCCGGCCACCAGCCGACCCCGGATAAGGCAACTCCTGCTGGGCAGGCATGACTCCGCACAACAACTTGTCAGTGCCGTTGAGCGGAAAGAGGTTCCTGCCAGGGATTTCCAGCTTAGCGAACTGCGAGTCATTTCCCTTTACCAGGACGATGCCCTCACCAAGCAGGTCCAGGATATCTGGGGCCGCGTCGGCGGGGGAACCCCGGAAGAAAAACTGGCCACCATGCGACGGCTCAACAACGATCTTCGTAATGGCACCGGCAGTATCGAGCGGGGAAAACCGTTATTCATGAAACACTGTGGAACGTGCCACCGGCTGTTTGAAGAAGGACACCGAATCGGCCCCGACCTGACAGGTGAAAACCGGGCGGACCGGGCTGCCCTGCTGGCCAATACCGTTGATCCAAGCAGCGTGGTAAAACGGGACTACCTGGCTTACGTGGTCACAACCACCGCGGGCCAGGTCCTGACCGGCCTGCTGGCCGACCAGGATGCCGCCTCGGTCACGCTCCTGGATGCCAAGAACATGCCGCATCGCATCGCTCGCCCCGACATTGAATCACTCAACACGTCCCCACTCTCGCTGCTGCCTGACGGCCTCCTGGAGAAGCTGACACCCCAGCAACTCTCGGACCTGTTCGCTTACCTGCAAAAGAAATGAGCCTGCCGATGTCCGTAAAAACTACCCATCGGCGACTTGCGCGTTGTCTCGCCACGGTCCTCGCAGCCAGCCTGCTGGCCGGTTGCACGATCCCCTACTCGGACCATCCGCTCAGTGACAACAAGACCTCCACCGTCGATGACCGGCTGATCGGCCGCTGGCTGCAGATCGAGGACGATGAGGAGGAACCGAAAAGTGATGAAGCCAGAGCCGCCGAGGCCGGAAAATCCTTTGATTTCATGACCGTGGGCCTGAAAAAAAATGGCCAGACCACCATGGTGGCCGTCCACATTGAACTTGGTGATGATGGAGAACTTTCGATGGAGCGGAACTTCTTCTATACAACCACGATTAACAAGCAGCACTACCTGAGCTGGCAGCAGAAGGACGAGGACGACAAGAAAACCATCAAGTACGTGATCGCCAGCTACACGCTCGATGCCAACGGACTGTTCACGACCTACCTGATGGACAACGACAAGGTCGTTGCCGCGATTGAACAGGGCCGCGTGGATGGGGAGATCGACATCACGATCGAACAGGTCAACGGGATGCAGAAAGAGACCAAGACCGCGCACCTGACCGCCTCCCCGGAACAACTCCGACGATTCCTGCTCGAAACGGGAACCGATTGTTTTGATGACGAGCATCCGATGAAACTCCAGTTCCTTGGTCGCCAGAACCGACAGTAACCCCGGGATAAAAAGGGAGTAATTACCGTGCAAGGAAAACTGGCAACATTCGGTGGTGGTTGTTTCTGGTGTATGGAGGCCGTTTTTCAGCAGCCGGAGGGCATCCTCTCGGTCCGCTCGGGATATGCCGGGGGCGATCTTGCCAATCCTACCTACGAGCAGGTCTGCAGCGGCCGAAGCGGCCATGCCGAGGTCATCCAGCTGGAGTTTGATCCGGAGGTGATCCCTTACGGCCAGCTGCTGGAGATCTTTTTCCACGTCCATGACCCCACCACCCTCAACCGCCAGGGAAATGATACCGGAACCCAGTACCGGTCCGTCATCTTTCATCACGATCAAGACCAGCACCAGCTGGCCGACCAGGTGATCCGGCAGCTTGACGAGTCCGGGGCCTGGGACAGTCCCATCGTGACCGAGCTCTCGCCACTGGATATTTTTTACCCGGCCGAGGAATACCACCACGACTACTTTCGCCGCAATCCCGGGCAGGGATACTGCGCCGCGGTCGTCCGGCCCAAGGTCGATAAATTTCGCCAGGCCTTTTCCCAGCTCCTCGAATCCACCCCGCCGGCCGCGGGCGATGCGGACGGAGCTTAAGCACCCGCTGCCGAGTAAAATGCCAGCTTGTCCCGGTCAAGCTCAATCCCATGACCGGGCTGATCCGGGGCAATCGCCAGCCCATCCCGGAACTGCACCGGCTGTATCGCCAGCTCGTTCCAGCGAAGGTCCGAGAACTCCAGGAACAGGCACTCTGGCAGGCTGGCTGCCAGGTGCACGCCGATCTCCATGATCGTGTTTCCCAGCGACACGGGAACGCCATAATCCGCGGCCAAGCGCGCAACGTCACGTGACATCCCGATCGAGCCATGCACATTCACCACATCCACCGCCTGGGACTCAATCAGCCGTCGCTTGCCCGAGTACCCCAGGTATTCACCGGTATTGACACGTGTAAACGGCAGTTCCGCACAGAGTCTCGTATAGCCTTCGTAATCGTCCCGCGTGATCGGATCCTCGATCCAGTAGATCTCAAAACCGGCATCCCGGTAGGCATGCATCCGCAGCATCGCTTCCTTGACGGACCAGGCTTCATTGGCATCGACCATCAGTGGCTCCCCCTGCCCCATCACCTCCACCGCCAGGCCTATTCGCCGCAGGTCCCAGGCAAGATCAGGATGCCCCACCTTGATCTTCACGGCCCGGAATCCGAGCTGGTGAAAGTTTTCCAGCTTGCGACGAAACTCGTCGTCCGGGAGATGGAAATCGAGCGTGCTGGCATAGGCACGCACCTCGGGGTCCTGTCCGCCGAGCATCTTGTAAAGAGGCATGCCTGCCTCTTTTGCCGCCAGGTCCCAGAGTGCTGTCTCCACCGCCACGTTACGGAACCCCACCCCCACGTTGCCACCACGTGGGCGGGTGATCCGCAGTCCAAGCGAAAGTGGTGATTCCCCTTCCAGGCTGGGCCAACGGACGTGCTCAAAGACCGCTTCCTGGTCCGCCAGGCTGGGCGTGGGAATGCCCTGCTGGATGTCAAATCCCACGCCGGACTGCCCATCGTCGCCGACCAGTTCGACGATCGTCATCCAGTGTTCATCGAAGTACACCTGCGAGTCACCAATCGGTTCCCGCAGCGGAACCTGAAGGCGGTGGAGCTTGTAGCCGGTAATCTTCATGATCGTACGGTCCTCCTGTCGGTCAACCTGAACTAGGTGAAAAATAAACAATCAGGGTCCAGATCCCAAGCCCCGTCATCACGATTCCTCCCAGCAGGGTCGCGATCCAGAGCGGCCAGCGCATGCGAAGCGGTGGGGGAAGCCGGCTGCGGTCGGTCCAGAGCATCGCCAGGCACCACAACCCACAGAAAGTCGAACCGCCAATCACCGCACCAAAGGTCATGCGACCGACAATCCCGCCCGCCACCGATTCCGGCAACCACATCAACAGCATCCCTCCCAGGTAGCAGTAAGCCATCATGGCCCAGCGAAAGAACCGCACCGCCCGTGGGGACATCTCGTGATCCCTGAGGGCCCGGACGCTTTCGAGCATCGTCTGCTGGTAGATGGCAAAAGCACCATAGAGGGTCCCGATAAAGGCCAAAAAGACGCCCGTCCGGTAAATCCACTTCAGGGACGGATGAAGCGTGGTCAGGAAGGTTTCCTGCTGGGAAAGCAGGTCATTGTTTTCCACAATCAGTTCCCGTTCATGAAGCAGTTCACTCCCCAGCACGGCGAACATCAGGGTCACGATCACGACCGCTGAAAAAGAGATCGCGGTATCGATCAGAGGGGCCCGCAGCCAGGTGCGTGCCCGTGCAAGCTGGTTCTTCCCGGCATCCCCCGGTTGCCGGATCGCCTCGGCAATCGTCTCCCGGCTGGTCACCCCGGCCGCGGACAGCCCCCACTTCTTTTCCCGCATCAGGCCGATATACCCCACGTAGTCGTAGGTCCCCCCGCCCACAGCGGTCAGGTAAAGGGCAACTTCCAGCCAGGGGCTGCGGCCGACAAACTCGCTCGAGCGGCTGGTTACCCAGGACTCGTACTGACTCACCCGCGGGACCACCATTCCTTCCAGGATTCCCAGCAGATCAGGCCGGCTTACCAGGACGGCGACCAGCACACACCCCACCACCATGGCCAGCACCAGGGCACTTATTTTCTCCAGGGCGTTCAGCGTGGAGACCAGTGCCAGCAGGAAACAGCCACTGAGCACGGCCGTCGCCCAGGCATTTTCTCGCAGTTCCCGGTGTCCAAATCCGCCCAGCGGTTCTCCATCCCCGCCCCCTGACAAAACATGCAGGTAGCCCCCGAGAATCTCGCTGATGGCAGAAAAAGCAATCGGCATCACGGCGAGCGTGGGAAGGGCGATCAGCAGGGGAAACCAGTAGCGAGGGCCCGGCATCTTCGACCAGCTGGTCATCGGGTGCTCACCGGTCAGGACCAGGTACCTGCCGGCCGAGTAGACCTGGAGGGCCTTGAAAATGCCGGCCAGCAGGAAGCACCAGAGCATGCCGTAACCAAATACCGCACCGGCGCGAGATGCCCAGACCAGCTCCCCGCTCCCAATCGTGACCGAGGCAATGATAAAACCTGGCCCGACATAACGCCCGATAGAACGAAGCGACAACCGGCCCAGGGATTCCGGAACCTCCGGGTAAAGTTCGTCGGCCAGGGGCTTGTCCACTTTCATTACCTCATCCTCCAGGACGGTCTTTCCTATCCTAGCGGCAGGGGCGATCCGCTGCTGGCACCAGGCCGCGAGTTTCCCCTCACCTCTTCTACAATTTGCATCATTCGCATGGGTCTTTACGATAGAGTATAAACCCCTGGCCCATGACCTCCCGCACCTTTATCATGCCAATGCGAAAACAGGCTCCGCCCTTGCTGCTGCTTGCCCTGGCCCTCGTGCCCCAGGTCATGGCAGCCGAAAAGGATGTCGACTTCAACACGCAGATCCGGCCGATCCTGTCGGAGAACTGTTTCCAATGCCACGGCCCGGATGAAAATGCTCGCCAGGCAGACCTCCGCCTGGACCTGGAAGAGGCCATCCTCGCCGACCCCGATCGCGGCATCCTTGTTCGCGGCAAGCCCGGCCGCAGCGAACTTGTGCGGCGCATCATGAGCTCCGATCCGGACCAGCAGATGCCACCGGCCGACTCGAACAAGTCACTGACGAAGGATCAGCGGCTGTTGCTGGCGCGATGGGTCCGCCAGGGAGCCACCTACCAGAGACACTGGTCCCTGGTGATGCCGGTTCGGCCCACCCCCCCTGCCAACAGGAAACAGCGATGGGCACGAAACGACATCGACCGCTTCATCCTTGCCCGGCTGGAATCGGAACGAATCCAGCCTTCCCCGGCCGCCACGCGAGAGACCCTCCTTCGCCGACTGTCGCTGGACCTGACCGGCCTGCCCCCCACGCTCACCGAGATCGACGACTTCCTCCAGGACACGTCCGGCGAGGCCTACGCCAGCGTGGTCGAGCGGCTGCTGGAGTCACCCCGCTTCGGTGAACACATGGCCTGGAACTGGCTCGATGCTGCACGTTACAGCGACACCAACGGCTACCAGGGAGATCGCACACGAACCATGTCGTTCTGGCGCGACTGGGTGATCGAGGCATTCAATGACAACATGCCCTTTGACAAGTTCACCGTCGACCAGCTGGCTGGTGACCTGCTTGAGGATCCAAGCCTCGACCAGCTGGTCGCCAGCGGGTTTAACCGCAACCATCCACTCAACGGCGAGGGAGGCCGGATCGCCGAGGAGAACCGGGTGGAATATGTCTTTGACCGCACCGAGACCACCTCCACCGTCTGGATGGGGCTGACGGTCGGCTGTGCTCGCTGCCATGATCACAAGTTCGATCCGATCACGCAGCGAGAGTACTTCCAGCTCTACTCCTACTTCAACCATGTCGATGAATCCGGACGGGTCGATGCCGGCGGGAATGCCAACCCGGTGATGAATGTACCAACGCTCCAGCAGCGCCAGCGGATCGAGCAGCTGGAAAAGGACATTGCCGACAACGAGCGGACAAAGAACCAGTCCTCCCTGGCACTGGCCGAATCTCGCCAGGCATGGGTCGATCTCCTTCAGGACCAGCTTGAAAAACAGGGCCGGATCCCCGGCTGGTCGATACTGCATCCCGAAGCGGTCACCAGCAGCGGTGGGGCGACGGTGAACATCGAACCCGCCGGCGCGATCTTCGTCTCCGGGACCTTCCCCAAGCGGGATGACTACACTGTCACCATCAAGCCGGCGGCAGGTTTGCTCGCCGCCATTGAGCTGGAAGCGCTGACCACCAGCGGCCTCAAGTACCAGGGACCGGGCCGCAAGGCAAATTTTGTGCTCACCAGTTTCGAAGCCAGCCTGACCCCGCCGGAGGGAGATCCTGTGAAACTTGTCCTGGGCCGCGCGATCGCTGACTTTAACCAGGACCCGCTGAATGTGACCACGGCACTCGATCCCTCCGCCGAACTGGGCTGGGCAATCTGGAAGGGCGATATCGACACGGCCCAGGACCGGAAGGCAGTGTTTTACCTGGACACTCCCGTGAAAGTGCCGGCCGGAAGCACCCTCTCGATTGTTCTTCGGCACCAGTCCAAGCATGACGAGCACGTGCTCGGGTATTTCCGGCTCTCGGCCACGTCAGATCCTGCTGATGGCCTCCAGACACCCCACTCCCCTCCAGACGCCATCGTCGATATCCTGCGAAAGCCAGCCGCGGACTGGACTGAAAAAGAGGCCGACAACCTCTCGAAATACCATCGGCGACAGACCGGTCCATACCAGCAGGCGCAACGGCAGCTCACCCTGGCACGGGCAGAGATGGACCGCCTGAGTGACAAGTATGCCACGACGATGGT
>CAYYZW010000291.1:0-40755 GCA_964476375.1 uncultured Pirellulaceae bacterium | reverse complement strand
ACATCACCTACCAGCGACTGGGTGACCGTCGAGACGGTCAGCCGTTGCCGGATGAGTGGAACACCAACTACTAGTCCACTCATAAGCTGAGTATTTCAGTCGCCGGCATCCGCCCAAAAGGGCGGGTGCCGGTTTTTTTTATGCTGGCCTGCAGCATGCCTGCCCCGGGGATAAAAAGGCCGGGAATGCGGCTGAAATACGTGGTTTCTGAAGAAACAGGCCCCCTGGTCAGGGAACTGCCTGCCAAGATATTTGACAACGTATTGGCCTCATGAGAAATTGGCAGTACTCCACATCTTTGTTGGCATAGGGTCGCATGTGCTGTTTGCATATTGCCTTGCTCTCCACGTTGACGGAACAACCGTCGAAAAAACCGCTTGGGTGGTGCTTGATTAGCCCTGCTCAAAAAATCTATTCGTATGGAATTTTCCTTCCGGAGTAAGCACCATGAGATTTCCCAAGAAGAAGCGGGGGTTTACCCTCGTCGAGTTGCTGGTGGTGATCGCTATCATCGGTATCCTGGTAGCCCTGTTGCTACCGGCGGTTGCTGCCGCTCGTGAAGCAGCCCGCAAGATGTCCTGCCAGAACAACCTGAAACAGATCGGGCTGGCCTGCCGGACCTATCACAACACCTATGGACGGTTCCCGCCCAACGGGATGTTCTTCTGGACCCGGCAGTCCAAGAACGTACATACCTGGTACAACTCCAGTCGTGGGAGTCCGTTTGTCAAACTGCTTCCGTTCATGGAGCAGGATCCGATCTATAACCAGTTGAACATGTCTCTTGCGGGGACGACCCAAGCCACTCGCATGGAAGAGACAATTGATCCAAGCGGCAAGTGGATCCGATCCAACATCCTTCCTTCCCTGATCTGCCCAACGGCGAATATCGACCCCTACCTGACGGGCACGAACCCGGCCACCGATCCTGCCCAGACCTGTTATTTCGGCAGTGGCGGATGTGTGCTGATGCCCTCGCGTGGCAACTGGTGCCTGGATTACCCGGGGAATATTTTTGGCACCGGCCCTGCAGCCCATGCCAACGATGCACGTGGCTTCCGGATCTCGGGCGTGTTTGCCCGCGGGATGTGGGCCTCCAAGTTTCGTGACATCACCGACGGTGAATCCCAGGTGATCCTGGTCGGTGAAGGGTTGCCGCATAAGTCGGATCACGGCCGCAATGGCTGGTTCCATTTCAATCTCGCGGGTGCGGCCACGACAGGTCCGATCAACTATCCCTGTGTCGGGATCGGTGATACGGGATTCTCCTGGTACAACGCCAACCCGCCGATTAACCCCTTTAGTTGCACCCACTGGGCCAACTGGACGACGACGATTTCTTTCAAGTCGGCGCACAAGGGTGGTGCACAGTTTGCGCTCTGTGATGGGTCCGTCCAGTTTCTCTCGGAGAACATGGACTACATCACCTACCAGCGACTGGGTGACCGTCGAGACGGTCAGCCGTTGCCGGATGAGTGGAACACCAACTACTAGTCCACTCATAAGCTAAGCATTTCAGCAACCGGCATCCGCCCAAAAGGGCGGGTGCCGGTTTTTTTATGCCATGCTCCCAGCCGTTTTTTTTGATTCTCATACGGGACCATTTTGCAGAACCTCTTTTCGGGTTAGGCTAAGTAGTTGCGACCTGGTGGGCGACGGAGCATCACTGGAACCGCCCGCCGGCGCCGCAGAACCCCTGATCCTCTTTCCCTGCTCAACGCACCCGCCAGGCCATGTCGATACCCACAAAAGATATCCCGCCCGGGCCTGCCGACCATACCCGCGCCGTGGCAGTCATCGACATTGGTACCAGTTCCATCCGCATGGCCGTCGCCGAGATCGATCAACAGGGACAGATCCGGGTTCTCGATCAACTCCAACAGGCGGTGAACCTGGGCAGGGATTGCTTTACCAGGGGTGGAATCCAGCGTCCAACGATCGAACAATGCGTGGAGGTTCTGAACGCCTACCTGCAGATCCTGGATGAATACGGAATCCACAATCCAGCTAATATCCGGGTGGTCGCCACAAGTGCCGTGCGGGAGGCAGACAACCGGATGGCATTCCTCGACCGCATTTATATTGCCACCGGTTTACATGTTGTGGCGATCGAGGAAGCGGAAGTGAGCAGGGTAACTTTCCTCGGTATCCGGCCACAGCTGGAAAAAGCCATCAATATTGCCCAGCATCGCATCGTCTGCGAGGTGGGGGGAGGGAGTACCGAGGTCCTGCTTCTCCAATCCAACAGGGTTGTCCATTCCCAGTCCTACCGGCTGGGTTCCCTTCGGCTTCGCAAGTCCCTGGAGAAATTTGGTGCGCCATCGGACAAGCTCCGCAGGATCATGGAAACGCAGATTGGGACCATTGTCGACCAGGTGCGAGAACACGTGCCTGTGGGTGTCTCACTGGACCTGATCGCCCTGGGCGCTGATGTCAGGTTTGCTGCCGGCCAGCTGATCAAGAACTGGAATCCGGAAGAGTTCGCGACACTGCCACTGGAACAGCTGGAAGAACTGACCGAGAGGATCATGGAAAGAGATCCTTCGGAACTGGCCCAGCAGTACCAGCTCAGCCAGCCGGACGCCGAGACCCTTGGCCCGGCCCTGCTGGCTTACACGCGACTGGCCCGGGCCCTGGATCTGGAACACCTGGTCGTTACCAACACCAACCTGCGAAACGGTCTGCTCCAGGAAATGGCCAGCGGCGAAGCGTGGCTGAGGGAATTCCAGGACCAGCTGATAGGCCCGGTCCTGGAACGTGGACGGCACTTTGATTTCGACGAGTCCCATGCACTTCATGTCGCCGGGCTGGCCAGGGTGCTTTTTCAGCAGATGGCAGACCTCCATGAGCTCGAGAGGCATTACGAGACCATCCTCTATGTGGCGGCGGTGCTCCATGAAATAGGGCTTTACATCAAGGACACGAGCTACCACAAGCACTCGATGTACTTGATCCGCAACAGCGAACTATTCGGGATCGGGCCGACCAACCTGCAGCTGATTTCCCAGGTCGCACGGTACCATCGGCGGGCCTCCCCCAAGCAATCCCACAAGCCTTACATGACACTCGACAGGGACCAGCGTGTCGCGGTCTGCAAGCTGGCCGCCATCCTGCGGCTCGCGGTGGCACTGGATGCCTCCCGTACCCAGAGAATCAGCTCCATCCAGGCACATCAAACCAACGATTCACTGGTGATCTCCACCAGCGACGTCCATGATCTCACCCACGAGCAACTGGCACTGCATCAGAGTGACGCGCTCTTCGAGGAGACCTACGGGCTCAAGGCTCTTTTCAGTATCACCCGGCACGAGAGCTAGGTGCACGTCGATGAAAATGAATTCTCAACAATTTATTAACCGCGAATTGAGCTGGCTGGAATTCAACCAGCGCGTTCTGGGCGAGATGATTGACGAGTCATTACCCCTCCTGGAGAGAGTCAAGTTCGCGGCCATCACGGCATCGAACCTGGACGAGTTTTTCATGGTCCGTGTCGGGGGCCTGCAGATACTCCATCAGCAACAGGTCACGACAGCCGACGCGGCCGGCATGACTCCCAGGCAACAACTGGACGCCATCGGGCAACGAACCGGGTTGATGCTCGACCAGCTCTACGCCTGCTTCCTGGACCAGATCGAACCCGCCCTGGGAGTGTCCGGGATCCGGCGCATGACCCCGGACCAACTGAGTGAAACAGAGCAAATCTACCTGCGAAACCTGTTCCTGGATGAACTGTCGGCCATCATCTCCCCGCTGGCGATTGATCCCTCGATTGAGCCTCCGGTGACGAGCAACAAGACGATCCAGGTCGCTGTCCTGCTGGCCGACAGGACCAACCCGGGGGGGACCCGGATGGTCTTCATTCCCCTGGCCCAACCGGTCTCCCGCTTTATCTCCATCCCCTCGACGAAGCAGCATTGCTTTATCCTCGCCGAGAACGTTGTGGAAATGTTCGTCGAGCATTTCTTCCCCGGCGAGGAGGTGGTTCATTGCGCGCCCTTTCGCATCCTGCGAAATGCGGATATCGCGATTCGAGAGGATCTTGCCCAGGACCTGCTGGTGCAGGTGGAGGACATGGTCGACGTACGCAAGAACGCGGCCTGCGTACGCCTGGAAGTCACCGCCACAGCTGACACCATGCTGGTCGAGTTATTGCAGCAGTTTTTCCATGTCGAACAGGAGAACATCTACCGGTCCCCGGGACCGCTCGACCTTTCCGCCTGGTTTTCCCTGGGAGGACTTGGGGGATACGAGGATCTTCAATATCCCAACTGGCCACCTCAGCCTTCACCCGATATTGATCCAGGCCGCAGCCTGTTCGATGTCATCGCCCAAAGAGATATCCTGCTGCACCATCCTTTCGAGAGCTTCGACCCGGTTGTTCGACTGCTGGAAGAGGCGGCGGAGGATCCCGGGGTGCTGGCGATCAAGCAGTCACTCTACCGGACAAGTGACGAAAGCCCGATTGTCCGTTCCCTGATAAAAGCGGCCGGGCGCGGGAAGTACGTGACCGTGATCGTGGAACTCAAGGCACGGTTTGACGAGATACGGAACATCGAGTGGGCACGTGACATGGAACGCGCCGGAATCCAGGTGATTTACGGTGTCAAGGGACTCAAGACACATGCCAAGGCCTGCATGATCGTACGGCGCGAAGCCCAGGGGATTCGACGCTACCTGCATTTCGGCACCGGAAACTACAACGAACAGACCGCACGTTTTTACTGTGACTTCAGCTACCTGACCTGCAACGAGCAGATGGGGGCTGACACGGCCGGGATCTTCAATGCCATCACCGGTTACACCGAGCCGCCACGGCTCCAGCTTCTCTCCATGGCCCCGCTGACACTGCGGGATCGGATGATGGAGGAGATCGAGAGGGAAACCACAACGGCCAGACAGGGAGGAGAAGCGAGCATCCGGGCCAAGATGAACTCGCTTGTCGACCCGAAGATCATCAAGGCACTTTACCAGGCATCCGCGGCAGGAGTAAAAGTCGATTTGAACGTTCGTGGAATCTGCTGTCTTCGGCCAGGGGTCGAGGGGTTGAGTGAGAACATCCGCGTGATCAGTGTTATCGACCGCTACCTGGAACACGGACGGATCTACTCTTTTCATGGCGGGGGAGAGCCCCGCCTGTACCTTTCCAGCGCCGACTGGATGCCACGAAACCTGAATCGCCGGATCGAAATCCTGGTTCCCGTGGTGGACACCACCTGCAAGGAAAAGCTCTTCCGGGCTCTCGATATCTCCCTGGCCGATGACGTGAAAGCGCACCGGTTAATGCCGGATGGAAGCTACCAGCGGATTTCGTGTCGGAATCCCGACAATCCCCACCGCAGCCAGCAGATCTTTTACGAGAGGGCCGTTGAGGAGATGAGTGGCGCCAGCCAGTCCAAGCCGACACGCTTTGAACCTCACCGTCGATCGGATCACTCATGAGAAAAAGACGCCCATGAAACACCTGCTCCTGTTGCGTCATGCCAAGTCCAGCTGGGACCATTCATCCCTTTCCGATCACCAGCGTCCGCTGAATCCCCGGGGAGAACGTGATGCGCCACGCATGGGCCGCTGGATCTGCCAGCAGGCCCTCAAACCGGACCTGGTCATCTGTTCCTCCGCCACGCGGGCAGAGCAGACGGCCAGGGCGATTGTGCTGGAATGTGCTACCACAGAGCCCCTGCAGGTCACCGACGAGCTTTACCATGCACCTGCCCGGACATACCTCACACTCCTGGCCCAGGTTCCCGACCAGTACCGGACCGTCCTGATGGTGGGACACAACCCCGGGATCGAGTCGCTGCTGGAGTACCTCAGCGGAGAACCTGGATCGATGCCGACCGCGGCGCTGGCACACCTGAAGATCCTGGCCGATTCCTGGCAAGAATTCGCCCCCCCGGCGGATGCCGAGCTGGACGGATTCTGGATTCCCCGGGACCTCGATTAAGCCGGAAGACAGGTGATCGATAGCACCCTCCCGACGGATGCCTTATAACGGTGACGCACAAGGAGATTCTTCCACCACGATCCGAATGTGATTTCCACCAGGAGCTTGTTCCATGAGGCAGACACCAAAACGAGGATTCTTCTCTCCTGGCACCCTGGCAGCCTGTTTCTGCCTTGCGGTACTGGCACCATCGACAGCGACACGTGCAGCCAGCCCCGTACTGCTCAAGGGGGAACTTCCCAAGGACGCCCGCCTCCAGCCCCTCCGTGATTTAAACGGCTACTTTCCGATGGTCACCCCGCGTTCCCGATCGGCATGGGTAAAGCGAGCAGAGAATATCCGTCGTCGTGTGCTGGTCTCCCAGGGGATCTGGCCGATGCCCACCCGCACACCCCTGGCCGCTGTGGTCCACGGACGAAGCGAACATGATGGGTACACGATCGAGAAGGCCTACTTCGAAGCGATGCCCGGTTTTTTTGTCACCGGCAGTCTCTATCGCCCTCGTGATACCCGTGGTGGAAAGCGGCCTGGCATTCTCTGCCCCCATGGTCACTGGCAAAACGGCCGCTTCTACGACAATGGCCTGGAGTCGGGAGCAGACCAGATCAAGCAGGGTGCGGAAGAATTCCTGCAGTCCGCCCGCAGTCCTCTCCAGGCTCGCTGCATTCATCTGGCACGCATGGGGTGTGTCGTTTTTCATTATGACATGATCGGCTATGCCGACAGCACCCAAATCAGCTTTGAGCTTGCCCACCGCTTCGCCACGCAGCGGCCGGAGATGAACTCGGCCACTGCCTGGGGACTGTTCAGCCCCCAGGCGGAATCCCACCTGCAAAGCGTGATGGGACTGCAGACATGGAGTTCGATCCGGGCAGCTGATTTCCTGCTCACACTCGACGACGTCGACCCGGACCGGCTGGCGGTAACCGGGGCAAGCGGGGGAGGGACGCAGACCTTCATGCTGGCTGCCGTGGATCGGCGAATCAAGGTGGCCATGCCCGCGGTCATGGTCTCAACGGCCATGCAGGGCGGATGCACCTGTGAAAACGCCTGCTGCCTTCGAATCGGGATGGGCAATGTGGATGTTGCCGCCCTCTTTGCTCCCAGGCCGCTTGGCCTGACAGCCGCCGATGACTGGACCAAGGAGATGGAGACCAAGGGCTTCCCTGAACTCCAGGAACTCTACCGGCTTATTGGCCGGGAAGAGGACGTGATGCTGGCAGCCAATATTCAGTTCCAGCACAATTACAACCTGGTCAGCCGTGTGGCCATGTATGGCTGGATGAACAAGCACCTTGACCTGGGCCATGCCGAGGTCCCCGGGGAAACGGAAATTCAGTTCCAGGATGCCAGCGCCCTGACCGTCTGGGATGAGGATCATCCGCGGCCAGCAGGTGGCGATAAGTTCGAAAAGGGGCTGCTCAGGTACTGGCACGAGGACACGCAGCAGCAGCTAAGCCGCCTGGTCCCCAATAACCGCAAATCGCTGTCCCGCTACCGGGACGTGGTCGGGGCGGCCATCGACACGGTAGTGGGAGGGGGCCTGCCACGGCCCGCGGCGATCGACTACGAGCAGCTCCACAAGGTGGAGAAGGACGATTTCCTTGAGATCGGTGGCGTGCTGAATATTGACACCTATGGCGGCCAGTTACCCGTCCTCTTCCTGTATCCAAAGCAGTGGAACCAGCAGACCGTGATCTGGCTGTCGGAACAAGGCAAGGCAGGGCTTTACGATGGCCGGGGAACCATACGGCCTGAAATCCAGGCTCTCCTGGAACAGGGAGCCACGGTGATGGGGGTCGACCTGCTTTTCCAGGGGGAGTTCCTTTCGGAAGGAAAGCCGGCCGGTCCCACGCGCCGGGTGGCAAACACCCGGCAGGCCGCTGCCTACTCGTTCGGATACAACCCGACACTGGCCGCCCGCCGGATCCATGATATCCTCTCGGTCATCTCCTTTGTCTGGAATCACGAGACGAACCCGGAGAAAGTCAGCCTCGTGGCCCTGGACGGGACCGCACCGCTGGCCATCGCTGCCCGGGCCCAGGCCAGGGATGCGGTGGACCGACTTGCTGTCCGGACATCAGGATTTCGCTTTGCCGACGTCGACAATATCCACTCCCCGCTCTTCCTGCCGGGAGGGGCGAAATACCATGACCTGCCCGGCATGCTCGCCGTGGCAGCGCCGGGAGGACTATGGATCAGTGGGGAAGGGGACGAGGTCGATTCGCTTCTGGCAGCTGCCTATCGTGCTGCCGGCAATCCGGATGCCATCACCCTGGACGACGGCTCCCTGCCACTGACCCGCTGGCTGATATCCTCCGACGAGTAAAACCGTGCCGTGACGGCCGGTCACGTCCATCGACGAGGCGGATCGCCCATCGTCCAGAAAAGACGGGAACCATCCCCCTCCACCGACGCATGACGCCAGTCATCCACAAGGACTTCCAGATCCTCGGAAAGCTGGAAGTTAAAGTCGAAGAATGCCTCCATGTCGACGGAAATACGGCCGCCTCCATGTTCGTCACTCAGCACAAGGATGGCCGATTCGGATCGCTTCATTGCAGACCTCCTTTCCTGTTATCCTTGATCTGCTGACCCCGCAGATCCATGGTGCCTCAAAGGAGAGTACATCCGGCCCTGCTTGTAGGACGTAGGGAATGCCATTTTGGTTCACCAACCAGGGCCGCTAAATGATCAAAATATCCCCCGGCAGGGCAGGTTCAGTGCTTTTCCGGAAAACTCCAAATGATCTTGTTGGCATTGTTTCTGTGACCTATACTTCCACCGCCGCAAGATCGGCCGATGAGCGATGGATGCTCATACAGGGTCTGTTCTTCAATACATCGCCGAGATTATCCCGGAGTGACAACTGATGGAAATTCATGGCATTCAAGGCTCGCAACCGGTCAACGCCCCCCAGGGCGTTCAGGCATCGAACGCCACATCGGCAGCCGACCAGGCCCAGGCCCCCGACCAGCTGGAGATTTCACAGGAAGCGGAAATGGCAAGCCAGGCTGCCGAGCTGGTTGACCATGTCCAGCAGCTGCCGGACATCCGTGCCGACCGTGTTGACGAGATCCGGGCTGCGATTGAGGCAGGAACCTATGAAACAGAAGAACGGCTTGATATTGCCGTGGATCGACTCCTCGATGAAATCGGCTGATCCACGTTCCTACTGAAAATAGAAAGGCCTGCCTCCGGGCAGGCCTTTTTTGTTCTCCAGGCATCTTCGTCCTGTCTCTTGCTACGATCCCTCCCTACGCCTTAGAATTGATCTTATTGAGACTGGGATCAATAAGCATGTTCGATCCCAGGCGTTCTTTCAAGTCCACGGCAACCAGAGCATGTCCAAAGAATACTCCCTCGGCGAAGTCCAGGTCGCGATGTCGGCTGACGAGCGGTTTGCTGAATACCTTCAGAGCCGTGGCATGAGGCAGACTCGCCAGAGGCGCATCATGCTGGAACTGGTCTTTTCCCATCATGAGCATTTTGACGCAGACACCCTGATCTCGCAGTTGCCGGCCAAGGGAGATCCGGATTACGTCAGTCGTCCCACGGTCTACCGGACGTTAAACGAGTTTGTCGATGCCGGCCTGCTGCGCCGATTTTCCCTGGCTGGCCGTGCTGTCTTTGAGCATGATTACGGGTATCCCGAGCACGATCATCTCTACTGCGAGAGCTGTAAGCGGCTGATCGAATTCCAGAGCACCGAGCTGGGGCAGCTACGAGACAGCGTGGCGGCGGAACACCGGTTTCGTGTGAGTGGACACCGGCTGATCATCAGCGGACGGTGCGAGGCCTGCAGCAAGACACCACGCCGCACGAGGCGCAAACAGGACCTGATCTAGGATCGTCGTCACCGATCCCCAGCAGCAGTCCGTTCAGACTGTTACCTCTCCACCCGGACGATCCTCCGGCAACAGCTGACGAAGTGGCTCAACAACTTTTTCCAGGAAGGCGTCCACTTGTTCGGCAGAGCGTCCCACGAAAAGGGAAGGGTCGAGCATGGCATCGACGTCGATGCCGTCAAAAGCCTCGTCTGCCTTCAGACGCTCAAGCAGATCGTTCGCCGCTCCCTGCTGTTTCACTTGCTCGGCCGCATCCTGGCTATGACGACGGATTCTCTCGTGAAGATCCTGCCGGTCCCCTCCGGCCCGCGTGGCAGCCATGAGAATATTCTCGGTCGCCATGAATGGCAATTCATCGCGGAGGTGACTGGCCATCACCTCCGGGTAGGTAACCAGCCCGCTGGCAACGTTCAGGTAAATTACCAGGATCGCATCCACAGCCAGGAAAGCCTGGGGAATCACCAGTCGACGATTGGCACTGTCGTCGAGTGTCCGTTCCATCCACTGTGTCGCCGCGGTATGAGCCGTGCTGGACTGGAGACTGATCACAAAACGGGCCAGGCCACAGATTCGTTCACTCCGCATCGGGTTTCGCTTGTAGGCCATTGCCGAGGACCCCACCTGGTCCTTCCCAAACGGTTCTTCCACTTCTTTTCTATGGGCAAGCAGGCGAATATCGGTTGCCGCCTTGTGGGCACTCTGGCTTATCCTTGAGAGCAGGTCCAGCACCTGGCTGTCTATCTTCCGCGAGTAAGTCTGGCCACTTACCTGGTAGGACTGTTCAAAGCCCATCTTCTCGGCAACCCGCTGATCCAGTGCCTCGACCCTGGCATGGTCCCCCTCAAAAAGTTCCAGGAAGCTAGCCTGTGTGCCGGTCGTTCCCTTGGTACTGCGTGCCTTGAGCTGATCCAGTTGAAACTGGAGATCTGCCAGGTCGATCGCCAGATCATGGCACCAGAGACAAGCACGCTTGCCGATCGTGGTCGGTTGGGCCGGCTGCATGTGAGTGAAACCGAGGCAGGGGAGTGCACGATGCTGCTGGGCAAAGTGCCCCAGCTGGTCCACGACCATGGCCAGGCGGCTACGGACCAGCTCCAGTCCCTCGCGGACCAGGAGCAGGTCCGTGTTATAAGTCACGAAGCAGCTGGTTGCGCACAGGTGAATGAATCCACGAGCTCCGGGAAAGGCATCCCCGTAAGCGTGGCCGTGGGCCATCACATCGTGACGCAACGTCCGTTCGTACTCGGCTGCTTTTTCAAAATCCACATTATCGACCTGCGCACGCATTTCTTCCAGCTGGGCATCGGTGATCTCCAGGCCCAGTTCCTGTTGTGCTTCGGCCAGTGCCAGCCAGAGCTGGCGCCAGCTTTGAAACTTGCGCTGGTCGCTCCAGAGCGATGCCATCTCGTCGGAGGCATAGCGACTGATCAACGGATTCTGGTAACGCTCGTGCATCAGATCCTGCCGGTTCATTTCCTCTTTTACCGCTGGACTCGACCGCTGGCATTTCCACTTACCAGGGTTGCGACTTCCTGCTGGCTGACAAAATTAAAATCGCCCTTGATCGAGTGTTTCAGGCAACTCGCTGCCACGGCAAAACGGATTGCCATGGCCGGTTCAGAAAAATCCTCGCTCTCAAGTGCATGCAGAAGTCCGGCCGCAAATGAATCACCCGCACCAACACGATCAACAATGTCGGTTACCTGGTATGGCTCGTAATTCCCCTCGCCGGAAAGAGGGGCCATGAAGCACTGGTCGCTGGCAACATCCAGCAGCATGCCACTCCAATTATTATGATCTGCAGAAACACTTTCTCGCAAGGTGGCCGCCACCCGGCTGACATTCGGATAGCGTTCCGCGATCTGTCGTGCCACCTGCTGGTACGATTCCACTTCCAGCTGGCCCCGGGTTACATCCGTTTTCTCCGGGTGAATATCAAGTACATCGGCGGCATCTTCTTCGTTCCCGATCACCAGGTCGACCATGGGCAACAGCTCTGCCATGCATTCCCTGGCAAGCTCACGTCCGGAAAGCCGTGGATGCCAGCGCCAGAGCTTGTTGCGATAGTTCAGGTCACAGGAGATCGAGGCTCCAGCCTCCCGGGCCCGGCGAGCCAGCTGAAGGTTGGCCTCACATGCCGCCTCACTGATCGCCGGCGTGATCCCACTCAGGTGGACCCATTTCACGCCCTCCAGGGCCGTGTCAAAATCATATTCATCGGACGTTGCCTGCGAGACCGCGCTATGATCACGGTCATAGAGGACGGTGGAACCCCGCTGGTTCGCCCCCACCTCGACATAATAAACACCCAGTCGTCCCTTTTCCCGCCAGTAGATGTGGCTGGTATCAACCCCCAGTCCACGTAACGACTGCTCCAGGGACCGGGACACCGGATTGTCGGGCAGGGCAGTGAGATACCTTACCGGGTGCCCGTACATGGCCAGCGAAGCACATACATTGGCCTCGCCGCCACCCCAGGTCACCTCCACGCGGCCCGGCAATGCCTGCCGCCAACGCAGTCGCTGCTCGGGACAGACCCGCATCATGACTTCGCCAAATCCAAGAAACACCCGTCTTCTCCTTCTGCAGCCTGCGGCAGATGGGGGGATAACAACTCGCCCGCTTTTTCTATTTTACATCCCTCACCGTCCTGTCCAAGCACACTGGACAACGGAGAAGATCAGATGTTGGTCAAATCGTCTACTGGTTCGCCACCAAGCAGCGAATCGAGGGTGGAAGTAATCGCCACATCCAGCTCACGGCTGGTCGAGTAAACACGGCAGATGCGGTGACTTACCGGCAGGCGATCGTAAAGGCGATGGCTTTCCAGGGGCCGCACTGTTTCGGAGGCGCCATCAAAAAGAAAATTCTGGCCGGCCGCCGGCCCTGGCGTGTGGGGCCTGAATAGATGCCTGGCAATATCCACTCGCAACTCGGCCTCCGCCGCCGGACCTGTGAGCCGTTCTCGCAGTGCCTGTTCCACCATCTGCGGACTGCTGAAAATACTCGACGCCTCCGGATCTCCCTGTTGATAAAGCAGGTTCCGCTCACAGACCATGTGCCAGGGTAGCTGCCGCTCCAGGATGGGACGCCAGCGAAGGCCAAGTTCCCGCTCCCGCGAATCGTCACTGGTCGACCAGCGAGCAACATCTACCAGCAGCGTGGACTCGGTGAATTTCCGGTAGGCCTCCAGGTCATCCGCCGGATGACCCGGAAAAAGCAGTTCCATGCTCTCGGCAAAAACATCCAGCAGGGAGAGGTCGACCGCCCGGACGGTGCGATGGAAATAGATGGTCTGGAACAGTTCTGCCTTGGCCGAGACAAATCGCATCAGGGCATCCATCCCCCGGTCATGAATCGTCAGGCCCTGATCGCTGAAAAAACTGTAATGCAGCAGCCGCTCCAGGTCATAACTGCGAACGCTGTAACCCGACATGTACGCATCCCGCAACACAAAGTCCATGTTGTCGATCGTGTAGATTCCACTTAACAGGCTTCGCAGCAGCTGCAGCCAGCGAGGCTGGCTGGCTGCGTCCTCGGAGGCAGGGCGGACAATCAACCAGGCGACCTGGTCGGCCTGCAGCTGCTCGCCAGCCTCCAGCCGGCTGTTGGGGTTTTCCCGGATCCCCTCGATCAGGGGAGCCAGCTCCGAGGTGATGATCTGTGCTCCCAGGATCTCGTGGGTCAGGGAGAATTTCTGCAGGAAGTGGTCGTCAAAAAAATGCCCAAAAGGGCCGTGCCCCACATCATGCAAGAGACCTGCCAGACGAACCAGGCTCTCCACGTATCCGCGGCTGGGCAGACCAGGGCAGATCTCCTCCAGGCTCGGGTAGAGCTTCTTCACGAACCGGCTTCCCAGGTGCATTGCTCCCAGGACGTGTTGAAAACGGGTGTGCTCGGCCGAAGGAAAGACCCACCAGGCTGTCTGGAGCTGGTGAATCTGCCGAAGTCGCTGGAGCCAGGGGTGATCGATCAGGTCTTGCTCGGAGGCGGTCGCCTGAGGATCACTCGACCTGCTGACGAAGGGAATATACCCGTGAATGGGGTCATAACTGAGCGTTGGAGGAGTCGGATCTGCCATGCTGCGGATTATCCACCAGCAACAGGCTACCGTCCAGCAGACAGTCCCGACCCTTCCTCGGTTCCCTCCTAGACCCTGAAACTGTTAAACTCTAGCGGTTGGGTAAACCATCCGGGGGCGGCGGCGGCGGCTTCTAGCCCGGCCGGGGGGGCTTGGGGCGCTGATACCACTCCTTTCCCGGAAACCCGGGGGACTTTACCGTTTATACTGTTTTCAATTGTTATCCCGACAAACCGATGTAACGAGTCATTCAAGTTCGACATACTAAAATAGTTGCATCTCGTTTTAAGGCACGTATTTGCCGATAAATCATGAACCGGGAGGTCGCAACACACGGGGGAGCCAAAGTCTCTTGCTTGGAGGCTCTGGGAGACGCCCTTGTTGCTTCCTGTTCCCTTGATTCTGCAGGCGGAAAGAAACTTAAGGAGTGCACCGTGCCGCGACACACCTGTTTCTCGACATTCGTTCTTGGAATAATCCTGTCCCTGCTTGTGAATTCTGCCCAGGCTGCACCCCCTGCAGACCAGCTGCTTCCCGACACCACCCGGGGGTTTGTCTCGGTCGCTGATATTAATGACCTGATGCAACGGTTTGAGCAGACCCAGATCGGGCAGCTCGTCAATGATCCCGTGGTGAAACCCTTTGCCGAGGATCTCCAGCGCCAGCTTGGTGACAAGTTAAACCGTACGGATGTTCGACTGGGGATTCGCTGGGAGGATTTAAAGGGAGTCAGCAGCGGGGAGATTGCTGTGGCAGTCGCTCAGCCCGATGACGAAGAACAACCTCATGCAATGATCTTCCTGGTCGATGCCACCGGCAATGAAGAAAAGGCCCAGGAGCTGCTGGACAAAATTGCGGTAAAGCTCGAAGAAAAAGAGGCGGAAAAATCGATCGTCCAGATGGGTGGCCAGGATGTCGTGCACTACCTGGTTCCGGAGAAAGATGATCCGACCCGCAAGCACCACGTCTATTACCGGTTGCACCAGGGACATATCGTGGCGGTCGATCACGCGGACGTGATGGAACGAATCCTGGCACGCTTTGATGAACAGCAGCCCGAAGATGTGCTGGCCAACGTCAACTCCTACGATAATGCCATGCAACGCTGCAAGCAGGCATCCGGGGAGATTCTCCCCCAGCTACGCTGGTTCGTAGATATCTTCGGGTACATCCACACAACCCGTGCGGCGGACGAAAGCCAGCGGGAGGGCAAGGACTTCCTGGAACTCTTCGTCAACCAGGGTTTCGATGCAATCCGCGGAGCCGGTGGGTGGCTGGTCGTGGCCAATGGTGAAAACGAGTTCACCCATCACACGTGGATCGACGCTCCGGGTGACAAGGAAGCTGTCCTGGCGAAGATCGCCGAAGAAAAACAACTGGCTGAAGATGGGAATCCGGTGGATGAACAGATCGCCGCCAAGGAGACAGACAAGTACCTGAATGCAGCCCGCTTGCTGAACTTCCCCAATTCCACGGAACTGGATCCCCAGCCCTGGGTTCCTACCAACACCACGTCCTTTATCTCCCTGAACTGGAAGATTCCCGAGGCCTTCGAGTATGCCAAGACCCTCGTCAATGAAATGCTCAATGCCGCTCCGGGAGAAGATCTGTTCGAGGAGATCATCGATGGCATCGCGAATGACCCCAATGGTCCGCAAGTGGATGTGCGAAATGAACTGATTGTCAACGCCCTGGGTCGTGTCACGCTGATGACCGACTACAAGCTGCCGGTCACACCCAGTAGCGAACGCTGGATGGCGGTGATCGATGTCGCCAATCGCGAGGTGGTCGAAAAAGCCATCGCCAAGCTGCTGGAAGCGGAACCGAGCAAGAGAAGACACGAGTTCCAGGATCTCACCATCTGGGAGAAAATCAACGAGGAAGAGGATATCGCGATTCCGGATATCCAGATCGATGGAGGAGATCCATTCTCCGACGATCCCTTTGGCGAAGACCCTTTTGGTGAGCCACTTGAAGAGGAAGAGGCCCCGCCCGCACAAAAACCACTGCTTTCCAAGCTGGCGGTTACCGTGACCAAGGACGGACGACTGATCGTGGCCTCCGAGGTCGATTACATCATAGATATCCTCAGGCAAGATCAGGACAGCCTCAACGTGGCAGGTGATTTCACGCGAGTAAACTCGGCTCTTGAGAAACTTGGTGCGGAGAGCTGCAGCTACCGGCTTTTCTCGCGTCTGGATCAGTCGTACCACGTGAATTACGAGATGTTACGACAAGGCAAGATGGCCGAATCAAAAACGCTGCTTGGAAAACTCATCAATCGCTGGATGGCCCCGGCCGATGGCGGCCCCCGCGAGCAGGTGATTGATGGGTCGAAAATGCCTGCCTATGAGAAAATCGCCAAGTACCTGGGGCCCTCTGGCACCTTCGTCAGGAGTGAGGAAAACGGATGGTTCCTCTCCGGATGTGTCCTTGCCCGCACAGGGGATGGCGCCATGAATATTGACCAGTTGGCGGCCAACGAGGAAGAACCCGCCGAGAAGCCAGAAGAAGAACCCGCCGAAAAGCCGGAAGACCCGGCGAAAAAGCCCGAGACGGAAAAGCCGGAAGCCACACCGGAAGAGCCTGCTGAAAAGCCCGAGAACAGTGCTTCTGGCAGCTAGTTCACTTTCGCCCAGAACGGGTGGAAACGATCGCCACGGGTACGGACGTCTTCCAGCAGCACCTCAAGACTCGGCTCCACCTCTCGTCCCTTCACGCGGCCATTGATCGAGACCTCGATCCGTTCGCTGAAATCGACCATCTCGGGTGAAAGCCAGACCGTCACCTGGCTAGCGGCACTCTTTACCCGAACCCGGTTATTCGGCCCAATCGTCGCCTCCGTATGTGCCACACGCGATTGAGGTTTCGGCCAGGCCAGGGGCACGACAATCGACCGTTCGGGAAATCCTGCCAGCTCGACAAACCAAAAGAAATTATCCCAGGGACGAAGGCTGGCGCAGGTGAATTCGCGTTGCAGGAACTCCCTTCGATGAAGGTTCATCCAGTCAAAGATGCGGATGATTTCATCGTAGAAATGCTCGTGCCCCCGACCGCGGTATTCCACAATCATGGTGTCGAAATCAGGCCTTGTCAGGTAGCGATTCAGATCCCTGGAATTTTGAGCCAGGCGATTTCCGTCCATTTCCCCTCCGACGAAATAAAACGCGACCTGCCGACCGTTTTCCCAGTAAAGAGACACGTACTTGTCCGCCGTTGCTGTAATCGGAATGACACCGGCCCAGAGATCAGGATGTGCCAGCCCGATATCCCAGGCAGCATCCCCTCCCATCGAATGTCCAGTCAGGAAAACACGGTCTGTATCAATCGCAAACCGCTGGCAGGCATCTCGTAGTGAAAACAGTACGGCTGCATGTTCACGCGCGGTGTAACCATATTTCTGGCTATTTCCCTGGTGCCAGTAGGGTGCGATGACAATGTAGCCATGACGCCCTGCCTGGCCCATTCGCATTTTCATCTTTTCATCGTAAGCCCCTGTCCACCAGTCCAGTTGCTGCTCCGGGGAACTCCCGGCGCCGTTGAGCGTGACAATCGTCCTGTATTTTCTATAGGGGTCATAGTCCGGAGGAAGCTGAACAAGGTACTGAAGGTCGGGGTCCCCGTTCAACGCGGGAGTCTGCAAGCGATAGAATCCGGGTACCGCCGAATCCTGAACTTCTGGGACGAGAACCGGTTTCATCGCTACGAGGATCCGGGCCACGTTTTCGGGGGAACTCCCTTCAAGTGACCTGAGTTTTTCCAGAACCTCCCGGTGAACCGCCACGTTGTCGGTCTCCAGGTACCGCCTCACTTCGTTCCGGACCTCAAAGAGGGACGTCGCCACTGCCAGGTTTTCTGTCTCGCCCCCCTCATCCATCAACCAGCCGCTTGCCGCCAGCGCCAGCTTGGCCCCGGCCGAGAGATCTTCATCATCCGAGAGCCGCAGGTAAGCCGCCATTCTGCTAAGCGTGTTCACATTGAGCTGGTCCTTGATCTCGTCACAGATCGGCACCAGCTGATTCCTGATTCCGTCATCGTCAACCAACTCCAGGTGCTGGTCCAGGAGGGCCTTGACCTGGTCGCCCTGCTGGAGTTGTTTCTGGTAATCCTGGAGCAGGTCACGAACCTGCAGTAATGTCTCGGTCGCCACCCCCTTGCGAGGAAAGTCACCAAGCCAGGAAATCGCCTGGCGGTGCTGGCCGGCAACCTGGCGCATTTCGATTTCCCGTATCAGGCGTTCCGCCAGGTGCTGGTAAAGCTCTCGCACCTGGTCCTTGAGGCCTGCCAGGTCCGGAAACTTCTCTATCGCCGCTTCCAGTTCCACCAGCGCATCCTGGTAGCGGCCCGCCTGCATGTAAAGTCGGACAATTCGCAGTCGATCAGACGGCTTGTCCATATCCAGGTGTTTCTTGAGAATCTTCGAGAGCGTGTCCCGTGGAATAGAACTGGTGGCAATACGGGTTTCCCAGATGATCGGGTTCTTGCTCGTGAGTCCCTCCACCTTTGTATAGGTCGGCGTGATCTCGGTAATTCCCTGGTAGATATCAAGCGGCCCCTTGGCAGAGACCAGCTTGAAAACACGACGGCCGAACTCGTCAAAAGACGTGACACCCAGGATCGCCCCGATGCTCCCCAGCCGCTTCCCGGTCTCGGCAACACGTTGCCGGATAAGGATTTTTTCCGGGGAAGCCTCGGGCGAGGGGACCGCACTCTGGAACTGGTAAAATGAAAAAAAGGTCCGCCGGATACCATCGTCGGCAAAAAGAATAAGCTTCGGTGATCCCTCGCCCCCTCCGCTCCCCTTCAGAGGATCCTCTCCCAGCGAGGCGATTTTCCCCGGTGCACCCTCGACCTGGACATTATTCTTGAGCGTGTAAATGGCCCCCAGGGCGGTCTGGGAAATCAGGATACCCACCCCCAGCCAGGCAAGGACGCCCCAGCCTCTCCACCCTCGTTTATCCCGGCCAGTGCTATTCATTGATGTGTCCAGTAGAGAATAGACGCTGCCGCCTGGCAGCGAGACCTTTCCAGGTACCTGCTACCATTGTTACGGCCAAGAGTAATACGTCAACGACAACCCTCCCGCCGCCGTTGATCGACCGAATGACGACGATTGCTAAAGACTATTCCCTGTTTCCATCATCCAGGAGTTATTCCATCCCACGTTGACACCCCGGAGCCAAACTGCAAAATTGGCGTGTCTGGGCAAGCTAGAGAAGGTTAATTCCATGCGACGAATCCTGCTGAGGCTGTTATTTACGCTCTGTATAGCACTTGTTTCCCTGGTGGTAACCTTCTCGGGATCACTCATCGCCTCCGGAAAGGGTGATCCTGTCGCCACGGCGGTTCTGCAGGCGATCACTATGGGCTGCCTGGTCCTGTTCGCTATCTGTCTCTGCTTGCTTGTCATCACCCTGGGCGTATATGTTGTTATGCAGAGCGATGACCCTACTGACGATTCACCCTGACCGGGTCCCCTTGCGGGACTGAATGGATCCATGCCGTCCGTTCGATTTAACTGCCCGCACTGCAAGCTTGGCCTCAACGTCCCGGAGCAACGGTCGGGAACCGATGTCCGCTGCCCCAGGTGCAAGGAAACGGTCAAGGTGCCGTTGGCAAGCGAGCCCCTGGAACACCCGGCCCCACCGGCCCCTCCCCGGATTCAGCCTCCCCCCTCTGCTCCTGTCAAACTGGAACCGGTCACCGAAGCCCCCGCCATTGAGCCTTCATCGCTCTCTGCCAGCTCCCCTGTCTCCCCGCCGGTGTTGGAGCCCGGGGTTCGGGATGAACAAAGAAGCGAGCATGAGAACGAATCCACCCGGCAGCGAGTCGACAACCTCGGCCGGCAGCACCGGATCAACCTCCCACGCTCGGCCATCTATATCCAGGGAGGTCTGCTGGCGGCGGTCGGCCTGGCCGGATTATTTCTTGGACTCCTGATTGGCTGGAACACCTCCGACAACGGGATGGTGGTGGCAACACAAAAATCAGCCACCGTACGAGGCCGGGTCACTTATGCCGAGGGCCGTTTCGATACTCCTGATCCCGGGGCCGTGGTGATGGTCCTTCCACGAGGAACTTTCCCCAGCGAGAGAATTCCCATCGAGAGTCTCAAGCCCGGGATAGCTCCTTTTGACAAGGACGATCCCACCGTCCAGGAAATTCGTCGCATGGGGGGCGATGTGGCACGAACCAAGGAGAACGGGCAGTTTCTCTTGCGCGTCTCGGCCGGGGGCTCATTCTACCTGCTGGCGATTTCGCAGAACCGTCCCAGCGATCGTGCGATTCAGCCGAAGGACCTGGATGAGATCAGCAACTACTTTCGCGGGACCTCAGACCTGATCGGACAACAAAGTTACCGCTGGACACGCGAGACACTCAAGGACACGCGTACGATCTCGATCCTCTTTCCATGACACCACGACAAGACTAGTAGCGGGCGATATCCGAGGCGACCTCTTTGGGCAATACCTGCTCGACCACCTGCTGGGCACGCTCGGTCATCAACCGCAAGTCACTCCCGACTGCCAGGAACTGCATGCCCTGGCCGGCCCGCTCCAGTGCCGTCTCCGGATCCATCACGTGAATCCCGGTCGGTGTACCCACCTGCTTGCCGACCTCGATCACGCGCTGGATGGCTGCCTCGTGCTCTTCCGGGCTGGGATCCACCCCGTCCGGGCCACGCATCTGGAAACGCAGGTCATTGGGGCCGATAAAAATCGCGTCGCAGCCGGGCAGGCTATAAATCTCCTCGGCATTTTCAACGCCCTGGGGACTCTCGGTCTGCAAGACGACAAGGATCTCGTCATTGGCCTGGGCATAGTATTCTCCCGCGGTGGCCCCGAAATTCATCGAGTGCATCCCCCCCCCGGCACTCCGGTTGCCAACCGGAGGATATTTTGCCGCCGCGATGGCGGTCCTGGCCTGCTCCACCGTATCCACCATGGGAACCACGATACCCCATGCACCTGCATCCAGTACTCGCTTGATGTAGTGGTGACTTCCCTCGGGAATCCGGGCCAGGGGAACACATCCTGCATCGGCCACCGCGGAAAAGATCATCGTCGCCTGGGACCAGTCAATGGCAGAATGCTCAATGTCCAGTGTTAACCAGTCGAATCCCAGCCTTCCCAGGACGCGTGTGGCATAGAGGTCTCCCAGCGAGAGCCATGTACCAAATGTCGGCTCTCCGTTACGAAGTTTCTCTTTCACTGGATTTGTCTTCATCGTCGATCCTCTTCAAATTTCAGAATGGTATTGATTTACACTTTTTCAATGCTGGTAGTTTTCCAGAACCGTTGCCGCCTCTCAAGAGGGGGCAGGGGAGTTCTCTCCATTCACCCTGGTCGAGGGAGGATTCCATCCCGGGCAGTTCGCGTCTTTTGGTGACTCGCGGTAGAATCAACCAGGAACAGGGTTTCTGGAGACGATGCGATGCGTCCGTTGATTTTAGCCAGCTGCTGCCACCTTCTGTTGTTTTGGTTGATCGGCAGCGTGGATGGACAGCAATGGAACCGATTCCGCGGGCCCAATGGATCCGGCATCAGCGAGGCGGCAACCGTCCCTGTTCAATGGACCGAGAGCGACTACAACTGGATTCTTCCGCTGCCTGGCGAGGGTCGCTCCTCACCGGTGAGCTGGAACAAAAAGCTCTTTATTACCAGCGCTGACCTGGCCAGCGGGGAACGCCACCTGCTCTGTATCCACGCGGATGACGGAAAGGTCCTATGGAAAAGATCCTTCCCGCTCAGTCCATTCAAGAGCAACAAGCGGAATGGTTTTGCCAGCCACACGCCGGCAGTGAACGCCAGCCGTGTCTTCACGATCTGGCAATCCACGAGTGGCTCACTCCTGGTGGCCCTGGATCACGATGGCCAGAAAGCCTGGGAATACGAACTGGGTGGCTATACAGGAGGGCACGGCCCGGCAACGTCACCCATCGTCCACGAGGACCTCGTCGTCTTCTCGAACGACCAGGACAAGAACGGGGAGAGTTTCCTGATCGCCCTGGATGCGGGCGACGGCACGCTGCGATGGAAAATTGACCGCGAGAGTGACCGGGCCTGTTACTCCACCCCCTGCATTTACCAGCAGACCGGCAAGCCGGACATGATCATCTTCACCCATTCTTACCGCGGTATCACGGGTGTGAATTCCCAGGACGGCACCGCGACCTGGGAACTGGATGTGTTTGGAACCCATAATCAGCGAGCCATCGGCTCTCCGGTCATCGCCGGGAGCCTGGTCATCGGCAGCAGTGGATTCACAACAGGTATCAAGAATGTCGTCGCTGTGCAGCCGGATGGTCCAGGTGGCAGGCAAGAAGCAAAAGAGATTTACCGGATCGACAAGTCGGTCCCTCATATCCCCACGCCGCTGGTTCACAACGGACGCCTTTTCCTCTGGTCCGATATTGGCGTGCTGGGTTGTTTTGATGTGAAAACAGGACTGCCGCACTGGCAGGGCCGTGTGGGGGGGAAATATTTTTCCTCTCCCGTCTGCGTCGGAGGACGACTGTACTGTGTTGACCAGGAGGGCGTGGTGGTGGTGGTGGATGCCACAGCGTCCAGTCTCACGGTACTCGCTCGCAATGAACTTGGAGAACCATGTAGTGCCACGCCGGCCATCGCTGACGGGCGAATGATCCTGCGAACCCGTTCCCGGCTCTACTCCCTCGGAGGCGAGAAAGAGAAACCTGGCTCATGACCGACACGTACCCCGGAAGACACCGTCAGGGCAGGGGACTCTCAACCCGGGCCATCGAACTCCTCACCATGATGTCGGTGCTGGTCCTCACATCCCCCCTGCTGTCGCAGAAAGGGCAATTTGAGCAGCGCCGTTTGCAGATGGTCAAAGAAGCGATCATGGATGCAGGTGTCAAGAATCCTCGCGTGATCAAGTCGATGCAGACGACCAAGAGGCACGAGTTTGTTGCCAGTCGATTCCAGAAACAGGCTTATTTTGACATGGCCCTGCCGATCGGTGATCGCCAGACCATCTCCTCTCCGTTTATCGTCGCCTACATGACCGAGGCCCTTGACCCCCAGCCCACGGATCGAGTGCTTGAAATCGGCACCGGAAGCGGTTACCAGGCTGCCATCCTCAGCCCGCTGGCAAAAACTGTCTACACGATTGAAATCGTTGAGTCACTTGGCCTGCAGGCAACCCGTACGCTGGAGCGACTGGGCTACCAGAACGTTCATACCCGTATCGGGGATGGTTTCCAGGGCTGGAAAGAACATGCCCCCTTTGACAAGATCATCGTTACCTGTTCCCCCGAGAATATCCCCCAGCCGCTCGTCGACCAGTTGCGTGAGGGAGGCCGGTTGGTTATTCCGACCGGGGAACGCTACCAGCAGACTCTTTACCTGCTGACAAAAAAAAACGGCGAACTGGTTTCCGAGGCCCTCCGTCCGACACTTTTTGTTCCCATGACAGGACGGGCCGAGCAGGCCCGACTGGTAAAACCAAACCCACTGCGACCGCAGGCCATCAATGGCACGATGGAAAAACCGGGGGAGACAAAGTCATTCATTGCCGGCTGGTATTACCAGCGACAGGTAAAGCGAGTCAGCGATCCGAACGCTCGGCAGGGACGGCATTTCGCCCACTTCCAGAACGAGACAGCGGGCAGGGCATCCCACATGCTCCAGGGACTGGCAATCGATGGCCGACGAATCAGCCAGATCGAACTGGAGGCCTGGATCCGCGCTGAGAATATCTCACAGGGACGCAATTCTGATGAAGTCTCCATGCTGGCAATCTCTTTTTATGATACCGAGCGACGTGAATTGGGCGCTGCCTGGATCGGACCCTTCCGGGGTACAACCGACTGGCTTCGACTGGGCAAGACCGTCAGGGTCCCCCTGGAGGCGAGGGAAGCGATCCTCCGGATTGGCCTGTTCGGATCCACCGGAGAGCTTGATGTCGATGACATTCGCATCACACCGCGACGACGCTAGGTTCCAGAAAGGGGACAGGAGCCGACTGGATTTCCTCATTTCACTCCTGTTAAGATACAGGGACTAGGAATTCTAGGGGTTCTAATAGCCGACGACATCTTTCCCAAGGAGCGTCTCATCATGGCCCGATACCTTCTACCGATCACGCTGCTTGCAGCACTGTTGGTCCCGGCCCCAGGATCTTCCACGCTCTCCACGCCCCTGGCCGGGGCTCATGAGATTTGCTGCAGGCCACTGCTGCAGGCGCCCTGCTGTTATCGGCCATTGCTTTTGCGGCCAAGGCTTGTTCGGGATTGCTGTTTCCCCCTCCGCTCCCGCATCGTCATCAGCTATTACTGCTGTGGTCCGGTATCGGCCCAGGCTGACTCCACGGCGGACACCAGTGGCAAGCAGCCCACACCGGCGGCACATCCGCCGGCCGAGAAAACGGCCCCGGTTCCGGATCTCTCCCAGCCTCCTCAAGAACCCGAGGATCCCGATGCCGACGACCCAGCCGATGCCTCACCCGACGATCCGGACGCCCCTGCTGAACCAGAAGACCCCGACGCTCCTGCTGAAGCTGGAAACACAGAAGAGAGCGTCTCTTTTGATCTACATGTCCCTGCCGGGGCCCGCGTGACCATCAACGGGTACACCACCCAACAGGCAGGTTCCCACCGCCACTTCATGGCGAAAGTACCCTCCGGCTCTGCGGCTCATCTCTTCACCATCCAGGCCGAACTGCTGCGGGACGGCGAGCACATCCGCCAGACCAGGACCCTGTCACTTGGACCGGGCGAGTCCACCTCCCTGAGCCTGGACCTGCTCCCTCCAGGCATCACAACCACCTCGCTCACGCTCCAGGTCCCTGCCGGGGCAATTGTCATCTTGCAGGGACAGAAGACAAGCATGGATGGCACAACCCGTGTCTTCCGTACTCGAAACCTCCCGGCTGGAGAGACCTGGAAAGACTACACGGTCGAGGTTCAGCAACAGCAGGACGGGACGACTGTCTCTTCCCAACACCGGGTCGACCTGGTCGGCGGCCAGTCGCACCAGCTGACCATTGCCCCACCCGCACCGGCTATCGCTCGTCGCCGCTAGCCTGCGATTCAATCCAGCACCGTCGGCGGTCTGCTCATTGAAGAAACTGGGCGGCGAAGCGTATACTGAATCGTTTCCCCTCCCACCAGCTTGAGCCCAGGGGAGGGGCCACCCACACAATTCACGAAGGATACGAGCGGTGTACAAACACATTGGCATTGCCGGGGCGACCGGGGCGGTGGGGACGATTATCCGCCAGCTACTTGAGGAACGGGAATTTCCAGCTGAAACACTGACATTCCTGGCTTCATCCCGTTCGGCAGGCACACAAATCGAGTTCCGTGGGGAATCTCACGAGGTCAAAGAACTTACCCTCGAGGCACTCCAGGGCCTGGACCTGGTGATTGCCAGCACACCGGACGAGGTCGCCGCAGAGCTGGTTCCCTGGGCCCGGCAACAGGGGGTGATCGTGATCGACGAGAGTGGCCAGTGGCGGATGGATCCGGAGGTTCCACTGGTGGTGCCGGAGGTCAATCCTCATGTCATCTCCACCCACCGGGGAGTTCTTGCCAGCCCAAACTGTTCTACCACCCAGATGGTGCTCGCGATGAAACCCCTGCATGATGCGGGCCGTATCCGCCGCGTGGTGGTCAGTACTTACCAGGCCACCAGCGGTGCAGGCACCGCGGGTGAACGGGACCTGGAGCAGGGGACACGTGCAGTCCTGGCAGGAGAAGACTACCAGTACAATGCTTTTTCTGCCCCGATCGCCTTTAACCTGATCCCCCAGATCGGGTCACCCCGACACCAGGGTTACACGTCGGAAGAAATGAAAATGGTCTGGGAGACGCAAAAGATCTTTGAAGACGACACGATCGTCGTCTGCCCGACCTGTATTCGAGTCCCGGTCAGCAACTGCCACAGCGAAAGCATTCTTGTCGAGACCGAAGCCAAGATTTCTGCTGCCGAGGCCGTGAAACTGTTCCAGCAGACCGAGGGGATTACCGTGGTCGACGACCTGGCAGCCGGCTCCTACCCGATGCCGCTGGACTGCAGTGGAAAAGACGATGTTTTTATCGGTCGCATCCGCGAGGATCTTTCATGTGCCAACGGACTGGCGTTCTGGTGCGTGAGCGACAATCTGCGAAAAGGGGCAGCAACCAATGCTGTCCAGATTGCTGAATTACTGGCGACCACGGCCAGGACGTCACACTGATTCCAGTTCTTCCTCGAACATGGCATCGTGAATCCATGCGATGGTTCAAAATCACTCTTGCCTACGACGGCAGGGCCTATTGTGGTTGGCAACTTCAAGACGGCCAGCCGACAGTGCAGCAGGCAATCGAAGAAGGCCTGGCAGAGGTCACCGGAGAGCAGATACGAGTGACGGCGAGTGGCCGGACCGACTCCGGGGTCCACGCGGCGGCACAGGTCGTGAGCTGCGCGATCGATACCACCCTGCCGGCACACGATCTTGGAAGGGCACTCCACGCCAACACGCCTCACGACATTTACATACTCAAGGCAGAAGAAGCGGTGAAAGATTTTCATGCCATACGCGATGCCGGCTGGAAACAATATCGTTACCTGATCCAGGATGCAGCACACCATGATGTCCAGGCTCGACATTATTGCTGGCAACTTCACCAGCCCCTGGCTATCGAGATCATGCAGCAGGGAGCGGAATTACTGGCAGGAACCCATGACTTTGCTGCCTTCCAGACCAGCGGTTCCCCTCGAAATGACACGGTTCGCACCATCACGGAACTCTCGGTCAGACGCCTCAACAGTGGCAACTTTGAGAGCATCGTGATCCACGTATCTGCCGATGGTTTCCTATATAACATGGTCCGCAATATCGTCGGTTCCCTGGTCGAGGTAGGGCGGTCAGCCTGCACACTTGACTGGCTTCGCGAGGCACTCCGGAGCAAGGATCGCCAGCAGGCCGGCCCCACGGCACCGGCGCATGGCCTTACACTGATGGAAGTGGGCTATCTGCGTGACCTGCCGGCAGATCCACCAGCACCCTAACTTCCCGACGAGCGTCTCCCATGCGAGTTGCACATATCATCACTCGAATGATCATTGGCGGGGCCCAGGAAAACACGCTCTTCTCCTGCCAGGACCTCGTACGGGAACATGGAGATACGGTGATGCTCATGACGGGCCCCTCCAGTGGTCCGGAAGGTGCCCTCCTGGGAGAGAACAGCGCAGATGACATCCAGCTGGAAACCATCTCCTCCCTTCGCCGGGCTATTCATCCCTGGAGAGACTGGCTTAGTTATCGGGCCATCCAGAAACTGCTTCGCACTTTCAAGCCCGACGTGGTCCACACCCACAGTGCCAAGGGAGGGATGCTTGGCAGGCTGGCGGCCTGGAAGCTGGGAATTCCGGCCATTGTTCACACTGTCCACGGAGCTCCTTTTCATCCGTACCAGTCAGCCCCGGCACGATTCTTTTTCCGCCGTTGCGAAAAGTATGCCGCGGAACGCTGCCACAAGCTGATCAGCGTAGCCGACGCGATGACCAACCAACTGGTGGAGGCCGGGGTCGCACCACGAGACAAGTTCTGCACGATCAAGAGCGGGATGGATGTCGACCGTTTTGCCAGGGCAGGGGACCAGCGGGACCAGGTTCGCGGAAGACTTGGCTATGGACCCGACGATGTTGTGATCGGCAAGATTGCCCGGCTCTTTCATCTCAAGGGACACGAGGAACTGATCCGGTCAGCAACCGCTGTGGTTCAGCAACAACCCCGTGCCAGGTTCCTGCTGGTTGGTGATGGAATCCTGCGAGCGGCCCTGGAAAAACAAATACGGCAGGCTGACCTGGCAGATCATTTCACCTTCACCGGGCTTGTACCACCGTCCGAGATCCCCTCCCTGATCGGGGCCATGGACGTGCTTGTCCACACCAGCCTTCGCGAGGGCCTGGCCCGGGCACTTCCCCAGGCACTGATTGCCGGCAAGCCTGTGGTCAGCTATGACGTGGACGGTGCCCGCGAAGTGGTGATCTCGAACGAGACCGGGTTCCTGGTCCCACCACGGGATACCGAGGCCCTTGCCTCCGCACTCGGCACCCTGTCGACAGATCCCTCCCTGCGAGAGACACTAGGAGGGGAGGGGCGAGAAAGGTTCACCGAGCCATTTCGCCACCAGTACATGACCCGCCAGATTCGGGACGTTTACCAGCAATTGCTCACACAGGCAGGTCAAGCAGACTAGGACGATAGACAACGGCCTTTTGTGGGATTCTCATTTTGTCTAGACTACGGAACGCATTGAGCCGTGCTGCTTTCGCTCGAACCCTGGTCTCTTGTAGGGTGTTTTAACCGTGGGACATGGCCGCGATTACCTTGGATCCTACCGCCTGGTTCGGCTTATTCGGGCCGGTTCCACCTCCCAGGTGTGGGAGGCGATTAACGATATCACGCAGGAAAAATATGCCCTCAAGTCCCTGATCCGGACAATGCGATCCGACCGCACCGCGATCGCGGATTTAAAACATGAATTCGAGGTTGCCAAGGACTTTGACCACGAGCATGTGATCCACATCTACGAGGTGGAAACGGGCAAGAAGGTTCCTTACCTGGTACTGGAATTAAGCCACGGCAAGAATTTCAAACTGATGCTGCGCAACCAGTCAAAATGGATTGCGCACTTCCTGCCGCAGTTGCTGGGCCCCATGGTCGAGGGACTTTCCTACATGCACGAGGCAGGCTGGATCCACTGTGATGTCAAGCCTGATAACTTCCTGGTCGATGAAGACCTGGATATCAAGCTGATCGACTTTTCGATCAGCCGCGCCCGTCCAAAGGGCCTGGGAAAGATATTTGGCGGGATGTTCAAAAAGATCCAGGGTACTCGTAGTTACATGTCCCCGGAACAGATCCGTGGCAAGCAGCTTGACGTCCAGTCGGACATCTATGGCCTGGGGTGTACGATCTATGAACTCTTGACCACCAAGCCTCCCTATACCGGCTCCACGCCAGGGGAACTCCTTCAGAAACACCTGCGAGCCCGCATTCCGGTCATCCACACGATCAACAAGAACGTGACGGAGGAATTCAGCAAGCTGCTACAGCAAATGATGGCCAAGAAATCGACGAACCGCCCGGACTCGATGGCAAGCGTTGCTGCCATGTTCAAGCAAACGCGAGTTTACAATACCCTCCCCAAAGCACCCTCGGAAACAGAAGAGGACGAGGAACCTGATTTCTAGTATGTGAGCGTGATGGAAAGTACTACCCCAGGTCTTCAATTTGAGCAGCCCATCCTGGAGCTCGAGCACCAGCTTGCTGAACTCCGTGAGAGCGGGCGTTCCGGTGACGCTTACAAGCAGGAGGTGCGCCAGCTCAAGAAACAGATTGCCGATACGACCCGCGAGATCTACGAGAATCTCTCTCCCTGGCAGACGGTCCAGGTTGCCCGGCACAAGGACAGGCCCTATACGTCCGATTACCTCTCGATGGTCTTTGACGAGTTTGTGGAACTGCATGGCGACCGCCACTTTGGTGACGACCGGGCATTGATCACGGGATTCGGCAAGCTTGACCAGTTCAAGGTGATGGTCGTGGGCCACCAGAAGGGCCGGACCTACAAGGAACGGACCGAGTGCTTTTTTGGCTGCGCCCATCCAGAAGGGTATCGCAAGGCACTTGCCAAGATTCAGCTTGCTGCCAAGTACCAGCTGCCGGTGATCACCATCATTGATACCCCCGGCGCCTATCCGGGAATCGGTGCGGAGGAGCGCGGGCAGGCCTGGGTGATCGCCCAGAACATGTACGAAATGTCCCGCATGCAGACACCTATTATCTGCCTCGTGATCGGGGAAGGGGGGAGTGGTGGGGCACTGGGAATTGGTGTCGGCGACCGGGTGGCTATCCTGCAGCATGCCTACTACTCGGTGATCAGCCCGGAAGGTTGTTCCGGGATTCTCTGGAAGAGCGGGGAGTATGCCCAGCAGGCAGCCGAGTCTCTCCGCTTCACCTCCGATCACCTTGATCGGCTGGGGGTCGTGGACGAGGTCATTCCCGAGCCCCTGGGAGGAGCCCACCGGGACCATCAACAGATGGCAGTCCAGATCAAGCAGTACCTGGTCAAAACGCTGCGGTCCCTTGTCAAGATTCCCGTCGACGAACTTCTCCAGCAGCGTTATGAGAAATTCCGGAAGATGGGCGTTTTCCTGGAACCCTCCGAAGGGAACCCTGGTGCCGAGGAGGCGCCCGGGAGTACAGGAGTCGACTGATGAGTGACGATCGAGACGCTCCGTCCTCCGGCACAAGGAAAGGCCGTCGATCCCTCACGCGAAAAAAGAAAATCCTCTTCGCCGGAATCACGCTGCTGCTTGGCTACTCGCTGGCTGAACTGGTGCTGACCCTGCTTTACATGCAAGGGACTCTCTCGCCGGTTCCTAAATCGACCGTGGTCCTTGAACAGGTGGAGCAGGGGGCCAGCAGACGCTATGACCCGGTTCGCGGCTGCCTGCTGGCACAACACCCAAGCCGGACTGCCATCGTCGCTTCCAACGGCCTGATCGAGACGCAGGGAATCGTGAAGGGGAACAACCGGGGTTTTCCTGACCGGGATGATTTTCAGCTGGAACGCGGAAAAGCGGGCACCCGTCGATATGCTGTTTTTGGGGACTCGATGACATCGGCCCAGTTCCTCAAGCAGAACTGGCCGGACATGGCCGAGGACCTGGCCAGCGGTGAGGAGGTCTCGCTGGAACTCTACAATTTCTCCGTTTTTGGCGGGGGCCTGGATAACTGGCGAAGTGTCCTGGTGGAACATGTGGAAGCCGAAGGGTATGAGCTGGATGGTGTCATCTTCGCCATCTGCTGTGACGACCTTCACCGAGGATTCACCTTCTGGGATGACAGCCAGGTACAGACGGATGAGCAGGGGAGAAAGTGGGGCAGTTATGGGCGGATGCCATCTCGCAACAAACTTGATATCCCGGCCAACCTGGAACAGGCATCCTCCTTCCTGTTACCAATCAACTGGAGGCTGCTTCCGCATGACCAGTTTGAAAAGCTCCTTGCCGGAAAAAAACGCCTTTCCGTGGATCGTGAATTAAAGCTTTTCCTGACATCACGCTGTGTCTCGGGCGTGGCACGCCTGTGTGGTGTCGAATTAAGCCCGATTCCTGTCTTTCCACCCATCAACCCGGCCTGTCTGCCGTCCATGGATGAAATAGGCGGATTTCTCCGTCGACATGAGCTGCCGTGCCTGGTCGTCCAGCTGCCGCTGCGTCATGAGTTGATCCAGCAGTTAAAGAACACTGAAGTACCCAGGATTCCCGAACAGACACGGCAGTTTGCCACGCGGATCGGCGCCACGGTGGTGGATGGGTCGGAGGCCTTCATGGGACTGGATGCGGCTGGCATCCGTGACTGCTGGCTACCGATTGACGGCCACTGGGGCCAGGCAGGTTCGGATCGTTTCGCCCGGTACATGGTCGACGCGATCAGAGACTGGGAACAGGAGCGGGCAGGAGAAGCCCAGCAGGCCACGACCCCTTAAGCCACTCGACCATGGCCAGGCCCACCAAAGAGATGGGACGGTTGGTTCATGAAACTGGTTTCGTCTACAGGGCAGAAGCCCCCGGTCGGGATGGTTTCTCCCGCTTTATTCCTGAGGTGAAGGAGAAGCTATCAGGCGGTGGCAAGCTACAAATTCGAAAGGTTCCGGAAACGCAAAATTTAACAGGGTTATTCGATTTATCGTGGACTTTCGCTCGACAAATTTGGACGATCTCGTAACCGATACAGAAAAAAGTGAACCATGGGTTGACTCATTGCGTTTTACAATAAGACTGAGTATGAGCGGTTTAATATTTTCCCCTAGCCATTTTTGCAGATAACGCAGTGATTCCAATGTCACTTTTTCGACGCTCCAAAAATGTAGCCATACTGGCTTTGTACGCCTTGCAGGTGCTTGGGTGGCAAGTTGCGCATCAGTGGCATCACTCCGTTAGCCAGGTAGCGTGTTCCGCGCACGTCCAGTTAAACAATTGTGGACAGGAGGAGCACAATCATCATGGGTGTCATGACCACGAGGCAGAGGATGCACATACACATGACACGTTAGGTCATCACCCAACCGATGGTAAATCCACACCTGGGGAAAATAGACACGGGCATGATTCCTCTGATTGCTGGACCTGTCACTTTCTGTCGCAAGCTGCAAGCACAGCTCACATAACTCAAATAATGCCACTTGGAACAAACGTGGTCAGCAAGACCGTGTATGGTCCAGATGCGGCGACTCGCTCGTGCCAGTCTGTCATTCGAGTACGCGGACCGCCCGCTTTTCTATTGCATTGGTCATAAGTCAGTGAACTTTGGCCGGTAACTCTTTACCTGCAGCAAACCCGCCCCCAGACGGAGCAGGTTGTGCGCACATATGCCGCCGAACATTTCATTGGTTCAGGCTGCATGAGACAGTCTCACATAGACAATAGAAAAGGATAGATTTTAATGAATACTACAAAGAAGAAACGACAGCACGGTTTTACACTTCTCGAAGTTCTCATGGTAATTGCCATGCTGGCAATTGTCGGTGGCGCAATTATCACGAGCTACGGAGGTCTTGAAGACAAGGCCGCTCGTGGCACTTCAGTGCATACCATGTCAAGTATTGAAGAAGCATTCCGCGTCTTCGCAGCGACGGAAGGCGGTTTGCCAAATAATTTGGAGTCACTCATTGCGGCTACTCCAACTAATCCGACGTATGTTCCAGCAGAGTTGGATAACGCTGCAAATGATGCAACCGCTGGTGCACACTTAGCTATTCTCGCTCACGGCCTTGAGGATGAAACCACTGTCATAGATCTTGACCCGGCACCTTTAGTTGCTGCCGGGATCACAAAGATTAGATATGTGGATCTGAAAGGCAACGGCGCTGGTGGTCCCTTAGATATCAAGGACGCTGACGGCCAGGCAACGACTGTGGGTAATATCGCTGACATAACGATACCTGCACATGTTTTTGAAGCACCACGACCTGGTAATAATAACCGTGGCCGAGGGTACTATGTCAGCCTAGCGGCAGGAACCGCCGTGCCGCTTGCAGTCTGGAATCCTGGTGCCAACGGCTACGAAAATGTCAAAGTCGGTGGACATCCTGACTCCGTTCTCGTTTGCCTTGGACTGGGTAATGCATCATCACTTATCGGTGAAGGATCATTTACGAATCTTGGTCATGCACCATTCTATGGAGGTGTAACAAAGAACCAATACAACCACTACGTCGCATTGATTGACATTAGTGAAGGGGTCGCAAGAATAGTGGCCGTTGTGGATTCGCGCGGACACTTTGCCGAGGAAGAATTTGCCCATTCAACGGGTCAAGGTGACCATGATCACGACGATCATTAGTGTTAACTAAAAATCGCACCGTATGAAGCAACAGGCTCAGCACCTCATTGTTGGTGTGCTGAGCCTGTTTCATTTTCCTGCCCGATATCCACTCCTGTGGGCAGTTCTATCGCAAACGCTTTACTCCATGCCAACGTCCGATAATGTTTCTTATGTTCGGTTATGGCCATATCGTTCTGGACGGTTGATTTTCCCGGATTTCGCGCTGCCAGGGGTCACTTTCCAGCGCACACTCACCTCGTGGCTGCTCCCTGGGCCTGCAGCCACCCCCCTTCCCCAACCGCCCCGGTTGGCCAGGACCGGAACGGAACCCCTCGCAGCCGAGACATTCGATTCGCCACCGGCCTCGTCCGGCAGCTGCCAAACGGCGAGCCCTGGATCCAGCGCTCGCACAGCGCGAAAAGGGGGCTTTGAAAGCTGAATAACAACAGGCGAAAACATCCAACCCAGGGGTACAATGTCCCCTGCCCTGATAACCCCCCTGCCAAGGAGCTCTTTTCATGCTCACGATTGACGACAGAACACGTGCCACGGCGATGCTGATCTCCAGCGTGCTGTTTCGCGCCGCGCTGGCTGGATTCGTCCTGCTCGTGTTCATCAGTATTCCGATCCTGTTCCTGACCGACCAGGTGTATGCCATCCACAGCAGCATGATGGAGATGCCGCGAGACCAGTACAATCTGCTGCTCTTTACCTGGCTGGGAGACATGAAAATGCTGCTGATCGTGCTCCTCCTGTTGCCGGCAATCGGTATCCGCTGGGCGCTGAAGAAGAGTTCCTGAAAGTCCCGGCCCCGGCTGGCCAACAGCAGCAGAAATCCCAAGATGTTATAAAAAGCGGATGAAATTTTTTTCCTGTAAGGTGCTGCTTGTCGTCCTGCTGGCATTCCCGCCGGCAACCGTTGCCGTGGAGGAGAGTCACTGGTCCTTTCTCCCGCTCCAGAGGCCCCCCCTGCCGCTTATCGACAACAGCGACTGGTGCCGGACGCCGGTTGATTACTTCATTCTGCAGAGGCAACAGCAACGAGCACTGGAACCCTCTCTGCAGGCATCACGGGATATCCTGATTCGTCGCGCCGCGATGGATCTGACCGGTGTGCCCCCCACGCGCCGGCAGGTCGAATCCTTTCACAACGACAGCCAGCCAGGGGCCTGGAACAGGGTGATCGAGCGACTGCTTGCCTCGCCCCGGTATGGGGAACGCTGGGGCCGTCACTGGCTTGACCTGGCCCGCTACGCGGACTCCAACGGTTTTGAATTTGATTTCCTGCGGCCCCATGCCTGGCACTACAGGGATTACGTGATTGCCAGCTTCAACCAGGACAAGCCGTATGACACTTTCGTCCGCGAGCAGCTGGCAGGAGACGAAATCAACCGCGATGACTTTTCCTGCTGGGTGGCAACAGGCTTTTGCCGCAATGGCCCCACCGTTGGGAACCAGACGCTCGAGAAAAACCGTTACGAGGAACTGCACGATATCATCTCGGCAACCTCCGAGGTCTTCCTCGGCCTCACCGTCGGGTGCGCCCGTTGCCATGACCACAAGTTCGACCCTATTACCCAGGAAGATTATTACTCGCTGCAGGCGATCTTTCATACCACGGGCAAGCGATCTCACCTGCTCGGAAGTGCCGAGGACCGCACGAACAACAGCCAGTGGAGTGCCCGCATCCGGGAACTGCGGAAGAAAATAAAACAGCTTTCCAACGTTCCCAGCCGCGGTGACTGGCAACTGCACGATGGCGAGCTCCACCAGCGGGCAGTCGCTCCCAATATTCGCCTTGGATTTGGGGATCCTGGCTGGACCGATTACACGGTCACCCTGGAATTCATGAAGACCTCGGGGACCAGCGAGGCATTTAATTTCGAGGCCGGCATCTACCTCGTCCTCAGGGCCAGCGAATTCAACAATGGGCTGTCCCTCCACCTGGGTGCCTCAGACAATCGAGAACATGCCATCCAGCGCGAGGTCAGCAGCAGCCCTGCCCTCCTGGCCCCGCGTATCGCCGGCTCGATCCAGGAGGGACGATGGTACCGTCTCCAGGTCGCGGTCAAGGGAACCTCCCTGCAGGCAACCATCGACGACCAGCACCTGTTCTCTGTCGAGGACAGCAATATTCCCAGCGGGCAGGTCAACCTGGTCAACTGGCTCTGCCAGACACGATGGCGAAATCTCCGCATCACGACTCCCGATGGCACCCTGCTGCAGGATGGTTTCCTGCCCATCGAGCAATCCCTCCTTCCTGCCACCAGCACGGTCGACGTCACACGTGATTCGGTCAACGCCGAGATTGCCAGCCTGGAAGCACGCATTGCCCGCCTGCCGATCGCGATGTCCATTACCGACGAGAGCCCCCAGCCACGTGAAACGCGGATCCAGCTGCGTGGGGACTATCGACAGACCGGGGCTATCGTGAAACCAGGCGTTCCCCGCTCCCTTGCCCCCGAAGCGATTGCTTTCCCACCCCCTGCCGAGGGGGCGGCCACTACAGGCCGCCGCAGTGTCCTGGCCCACTGGATCACCGCGGAAAACAACCCGCTGACGGCGCGGGTCATGGTCAACCGCATCTGGCAACATCATTTTGGCCGAGGCCTGGTGGAGACCCCCAGTAACTTCGGAGTGATGGGCAGCGAGCCCAGCCATCCCGGGCTGCTCGACTGGCTGGCTGTCGAATTCATGGACTCGGGCTGGAGCATCAAGCAGATACACCGTCTGATCATGCAGTCGGCCACCTACCAGCAGTCCTCCACCCAGGCCAGGCTCAAGGCGGGAGACCATCCCGATCCGGATGCCACCTGGCTGACCCGCTATCCCCAGCACCGTCATGATGCGGAGGTCATCCGCGACCGCATTCTCTGGGCCAGCCGTTCCCTCAACCAGCAGATGGGAGGGCCCGGCGTGATGCCACGGATCCACCCCAGCGTGGTTGCCTCCAGCACCACCCGCAAGTGGCCAACCGTGGAAGAGGAAGGACCGGCTCACTGGCGACGAAGCATCTACATCCTTGTCCGCCGCTCGGTGATGTTCCCGTTCCTGGAGTCGTTCGACGCACCGGTCACCACCCAGAGCTGTGACCGGCGAGTGGCCACCACCGTCCCCACGCAGGCCCTGCAGATGATGAATAGCCATTTCGTCAACGACCAGGCCGGGCGGATGGCCCGGGCCATCCTGCGCGAGCATGCCGGGTCCCCCGCCGCCCAGGTCGACAGGGTCTACTGGGACGCGTTGTCCCGACCTCCCGAGAGGGCCGAGAGAAAGGATTGCCTGCAGTTCCTGCGGATGATGGTCGACCATCACCGGCAGCAGCTTTCCGGCGACAACCTTTCCCGGGATGAACTGGCCCGTACGCTCGAGGCCCGTGCCCTCGAGGACCTCTGCCACGTGGCCTTCAATCTCAACGAGTTTGTCTTCCAGCAGTAAGATCACGAGACCCCAGCCAATGCATGACAAGCCAACCAGGATGACCGACCGGCCGACCATCCACGATCGCTTCGTGAATCGTCGCCGCCTGCTCCAGACCGCCGGAGCCGGTTTTGGTGGCCTGGCCCTGCAGCACCTGCTGGGACAGGAGGGAACCCTTCGCGCCGCGACTCCCCGCAATCCACTGGCGGCCAGGCCGGCTCATTTTCCGGCCAGGGCCAAATCCGTGATTTTTATCTTTGCCTACGGGGGCCCCAGCCACGTCGACATGCTGGACTATAAACCGGCCCTGGAAAAATGGCACGGCAAGTCGATCCCGGTCTTTAACAAGGAAGATGCCTTTAACACAACGACCAAGGACACGGCGATGAAAAGCCCCTACAAGTTTCGCCGGCATGGCGAATCGGGCATCGCCGTCTCCGAGTTATTACCTCACATCTCAACCTGCGTCGACCGGATGTGCGTGATCAACTCCATGCACTGCGAATCCAACAACCATGCCCCGGCAACTTTCCAGATGAACACCGGCTTCATCCTCTCGGGCCGCCCCAGCATGGGGTCCTGGGTGACCTACGGGCTGGGGAGCGAAAGCGACTCGTTACCGGCTTTCGTGGTGATGTGGGATCATCGCGGTGGTCCCGTCGGCGGTGCCCAGAACTGGACGTCAGGATTCCTGCCGGCAGCCTACCAGGGGACACCATTTCGCAGCCAGGGAGAACCTATCATTGACCTCCGCCTTCCCGCCGGCCTGACCCCCCAGCAGCAAAAAAAACGCCTGGCGCTGCTGGCCCGGTTGAATGCCCGCCACCTGGAAAAGAATCCCGCCGAGGCCAGCCTGTCAGCCCGCATCCAGTCTTATGAACTTGCCTACCGGATGCAGATGTCGGCACCCGAGGCGGTCGACCTGGGCCAGGAAACCGCCGAGACACAATCGCTCTACGGACTCGACAGGCCAATCAGTTCCTATTTTGGTCGCCAGTGCCTGCTCGCCAGGCGGCTGGTGGAACGAGGCGTGCGATTTATCCAGATCTATTCCGGCGGTGCGGACCAGCAACTGAGCTGGGATGCCCACAGCAGCCTGCGTGCCAACCTGGAACAGCACTGCCCCGAGATCGACCAGCCTGTTGCCGGCCTGATCAAGGACCTGGAGCGGCGAGGACTCCTCGACGAGACGCTGATCGTCTGGGGAGGTGAATTCGGACGCATGCCGACCAACCAGGGCACGATTGGCCGCGACCACAACCCACGTGGCTTCACCACCTTCCTGGCAGGGGGTGGCGTTCGTGGTGGCATGACCTATGGTGCCACCGATGAATTTGGTTACGCCGCCGAAAAGAATCCTGTCTCGGTTCACGATCTGCATGCCACCTGCCTGCACCTGCTGGGGATGGACCACGAGGAGTTAACCTATCACCATCGCAGCCGGGAAATGCGGCTTACCGATGTGGCCGGGAATGTCATTGAGGATCTGCTGGCATAATGGATCTGCCACCCGGTCGTCACACCACCCTGCGGCCTGGCTGGCTCAGTCTGAACCTGCCGGGTCAAAGAGCCCGGAGACTCCTGCCTGGGGGCCGCGTGGCGGATGGGCCCGGACCGCCTCCTCGTTGACCTCTGTCCCCCAGCCCGGGCCGGTCGGCAGGTGCAGGTAACCCTCCTCGATCCTCGGCTGCACGGTCACCAGCTCGTCGTGCCAGGGAACCGTATCGGGGTCGATCTCCATGATCCGCAGGTTAGGAACGACGGCAGCGAAGTGCGCGTTCATCATGGTTGCCAGGTGGCCATAGAAGTTGTGTGGCGCCACGTTGACCTCGTAGATGTCGGCCAGGGCCGCGATCTTGACCCCCTCGGCCACACCGTTCCACGGCGTGTCGATGATCGCCACGTCGACTGCCTGGGCATCCAGAAATGGCTTGTAGTCATGCCGTCCAAAGAGGCACTCGCAGCTGGCCACGGGGAGCGTTGTCTGCTGGCGGATATAGGCCAGGGCCTCGGGACTGCGCGTGTCGAGCTCGACCCAGAAGAGGTCAAAGGGCTCCATCGCCCTGGCCATCTTGAGGAATCCCTCGGTCTTGAAGTTGAAGTTCAGGTCAATCAGGATATCCATCCCGGGCCCTGCCCCCTCGCGGAAGGCTGCCAGCTGGTCGCCCATCGCCGTGATCAGGTGCCGGTCCGGGTTCAGTTCCGGGAACCCCTCCCCTCGCACGAAACCCGGCGCGTGCAGCCGGGGGTCATCGCCAAGCAGAAAAATATTGGCTTTCAGGCCGGTATAGCCACTGGCCACCACTTCCCTGCCCAGCTCAACCACGTCATCGAGCGTGCGAAGTGGCGGAAGCTGCATCTCCTCGGCCCAGGAAAGCCGGTAGGTTCCACAGTGGGACCAGTAAAGCCGGATCCTGTCGCGCTGCGGTCCACCGAGCATCTCGTAGACGGGGATCCCCAGAGCCCGGGCCTTGACGTCCAGTAGCGCGTTCTCGATCGCCCCGATCGCCTGCTGCGCCATTCCGCCGCTGGCCTGCCGGCGGACAGCGTACATCTCGGCCACCAGCGCCTCGTAGGGCCGCGGGTCCCGTCCCCGCAACTGCGGTGCCAGGCTCTCGATGGCAGCCGTCACACCTATCCCACCGAAGGACTCGTTGTACTCACTCCAGCCCACCAGCCCCTCGTCGGTAGAAATCTTGACGAAGTCCAGGTTGCGAAAGCCGCCGTCAGCGTGCAGGCATTCGATGGCAGAGATCTTCATGGCGAGACGCTCCGGAGGGGAAAGTGGCTGGCATTATAGCAGTTCCCCCGGGGCATCCGACCGGGGAACAGACCAGACCCCCGGGATCCCCTCTTCCACGCTGCCTAACTGCTCACTTCTTCTTCCTTCAGCAGGCTGTCCATCTTCTGCTGGACATCCTCGGGAAGGTAGGAGCTGGACCGTGTCAGCAGCGAGCTGAACCAGCGGCCGGAGTAGGAGGCCCGGATCTCGGCCCGGCCACCGGGCCCGGAGATGGTCATGCTGATCACGGTGATCAGCACACAGAGTAGCAGGCCGCTGAGGATACCCGCGGCAGCTCCCAGGCGACGGTCGAATTTCCCCAGGCCGGAGCGTCTGATCCAGGAGTAGCCGATCCGGTAGAGCAGCCAGATGATCACCGAGACGGAGACAAAGACCAGTCCCATGGCGACGTAGCTGCCCAGCGGGCCGACCATCCCCAGCTGGCTGGAGACGCTTGTCCTCAGCTCCAGCGCCACCAGGCTGCTGATCGCGGTCGCCGAGACCCAGGCGATCTGCCAGGCGAGTCCCTTCCACGCGCCAAACAGCGTGGCCAGGGTGGCGATTGCCAGCATGATCAGGTCGTAGGTGGCCATGGCAGGGAAATCGGGGTCAGGATCCAAGAACGGGCGGCTATCTATTAATAGATATCGGCACTCGGAGAGCCTGCTCTTGCGGTTTTGCCGCGCCCCCTCCTGCCCTACCAGCTTTCCAGCAGCAGGGTTACCGGCCCGTCGTTGACCAGGGCCACGTCCATCTGGGCGGCAAACTGGCCGGTCGCCACGCGGATCCCCTGCCCTGCCACCTGTTCCACGAACAGCTCGTAAAGCGGCTCGGCCAGTTCCGGCGGCGCGGCCGCGGTGAAACTGGGCCTCCGCCCCTTGCGGCAGTCCCCCCAGAGGGTGAACTGGCTGACAACCAGCATCTCACCATGCACCTCCGAGAGCGAGCGGTTCATCTTGCCCTGGTCATCCTCGAAGATCCGCAGGCCGACCAGCTTCTCCACCATCTGCTCGACCTGCTCACGGCCATCCTGCTGGCCGATGCCCACCAGCACGAGCATGCCCCGGCCGATCTCACCCACCAGTTCCCGCTGGACCGTTACCGAGGCCTGTCTGACACGTTGCACACAAACTCGCATGACTATTCAGAACCGTCCCCTTCCCTTTTCTCTTTCACCAGGCCGAGGATCTCCTCGATCAACTCGTAATGGGCGCCCACCAGTCCCACCTGCTGCAGAAAGGCCCAGGCAATCCAGCAGCTCCCCCCGATGGCAAGCAGCCGGTGGGGAAGAACCCAGCTGGCTGAATTACTGGTATTGGCTCCTGGGTCGGAA
>CAYYZW010000290.1:0-3658 GCA_964476375.1 uncultured Pirellulaceae bacterium | reverse complement strand
GGTGACATCCTCACCCTGGACTTCCAGGATCAGCAGTATGGGACGGCGACGATCACCGTGACTGCTGCATCTGGAGCGAACACCATCAGCGACACGTTCATCGTCTCGATAGCTAACGTGAACGATGCGCCTGTGGCCGATGCAGGCCCTTCCAGGGTGGTGACGGCCGGGGCGGAAGTGACTCTCGACGGCAGCGGAAGTAGTGATGTGGACCAGGACGTATTGACCTATCGTTGGGGGCAGTGGGGGCAGCCGACGGTTGTGTTGGCGGGCACAGATACCACCGAGGGATCCTTTGCCGCTCCGTCAAATACCAGTGGGGAAGGCCTGCCACTGGTCTTCACGCTGACAGTGACGGATCCCGGCGGCCTGGAGGATATCGCGGTTGTCGTGATTACCGTGAACCCGGCAATCCCGGACCAGTTGACCGGGGACGTGGTCACCGGCAGCCTCGTGACGATCGTATCGGGACAGACGCTGGATTTGAACGGCTATACCATTGCCGCATCAGGCATGGTGATTGAAACCGGCGGGGTACTGACCGGTTCCGGTTCCGTCCCCGCACCGGTGTCGGGCGGGGGAACGATTGAATTCGCTGATGGGAATATGTCCCTTGGTGATCTGAACAATCCGTCCGGCTTTGATTTTGACGGAACGCTGAAGCTCAATGGGTATACGGCAGTGTTGCTGGATTCCACCGAGGCGTTGCTGGGAGTCGTGACCAGTCTGGGCAATGGTGGGACTCTGGTAGCCGCCAATGGGATCACACTGGGCAGCGGCCGGGACCTGAACGGGTCGGGTGTGATCGATAGTGACTTGAATCATCAGGGAACGATCACGGTGCTGGAGAACGAAAGTATCGCCATTCGGGGAACCCTGAGTGGCGGAGGTAGTTTCCCTGGTGCCGGTGAGGTTGTAATCACCAGCACCTACCACCCGGGCAATAGTTCGTCGGCGATTGGGTTCGGGGGTGACGTTACATTTGGTCCCGATACCCACCTGGTTCTTGAGATCAATGGTCCGGTGCCGGGCAGTGACTATGACCAGTTGGACATTGAAGGCCAGCTCGTTGCCGATGGTACGCTTGAGATCGTGTTGTCCGATGGCTATGTACCGGCGGCAGGCCAGTCGTTTAATCTGCTGAACTTTGCCACGGTGTCGGGGACATTTGATGAGATTCTCTTTACCGGAAGCGTCCTTGGAGAGGGTCTCGAGTGGGTCTCAACGGACCTTTATACCTATGGCACCGTCTCAGTTGGGTTGATCGTTCCACCCCTGCCCCCGGTGATTACGCTTATCGGTCCCGCGGAGCTCGCGCTTGAGGCGCTCCCGGGGGCGAGCTACGAGGATGCGGGCGCCACGGCCTGGGATGAGGAGGATGGGGACGTCTCGGGGGATGTGGAGATTACCGGTGCCATGGTGAACCGGGCGCAGCCCGGGGAGTATGCAGTCCATTTTGACGTGAGTGATTCCGGGGGCCTGGCAGCTGACAGGGTCACGCGGACGGTGAGTGTCCAGGATACGCTGCCGCCGGTGATTACGCTTTCGCTGGGCGGTGAGGTCATCCACGTGGGTGACAACACAGCCACGGGCCTGGGGGGTGAGGCAAATACCAATGAAGCCCAGCCCCAGGCCACCGGGAGCTCGTCGGTCGGTAATGCCTATAAGCTGGCCTCGCCCATTTATCGGGCGCACGACCTGTCGCAGCCTGATGGTACGCCGGTTAAAAGTCGCCAGGACTGGAGCGCTACAGCTCCCGCAGGTCCCAATGGAGCGGAACTGCCGATAGCCACTGTCTGGGATCACCAGGATCAGTCGGTCGCGGTGGAGACTGCAATTCTCCTGGTGGATCGTGATGGTGTCTCCCAGAACGAGGAAGTCGAGCAGGTCGACTTTACGAAACGCAGTACCTATCTGTTCTGGTACGATGCCCAGGACAGCAGTGGTAACCACGCCGAGCAGGTGGTCTTTGCCCTGATTCTTAATGATCACACAGCTCCGGTAATCAGTGTTGCTGGGGGTGCGACAGAGACGCTCGAGGCAGGTTCCGACTGGACCCTGGGGGAATCGACGGCGAGTGACAACCTGGATGGCGACCTGACCGGGAGCATCCTCTATACCGTATCGAATGAGACGAATGGCAGCGAACTGGGAGCCGGGTTGTCTTATGCTCAGGCGGCTTCCCTGGTGGACCCATCGGTGATAGCCAATTACCTGATCTCGATGACGGTGAGTGATGATGCGGGTATCTATGGTCACAACAATCAGGACAATTCCGTGATTTCTTTCAAGATGGTTGCTGTGCAAAACACGCTCCCCCCGGTGATCACGGCAGGGCCGCAGGGCCAAACGGTAGAGCAGGGTGTGAGCCTGGTCCTTTCGGTGGCGGCAACGAGCAGTGAGCCGTTGAGCTACCAGTGGAAGAAGGATGGGGCGGATCTGACGGGAGCCATGGATTCATCACTGACGCTGGAGGCGACGGACCGAGGCGTCTCGGGTGTTTACTCCGTGCTGGTGAGCAACAGTATCAGCGGCGTACAGAGCGCTGGCGCAATGCTTAGGGTCTTGGTTCCCCAGCGCATCGAGTCCCTAGAGGATCTCGGTGGCGGGGGATTCCGCCTGCGCTTTGGTGACCACGATGGGCATGCGCTCCAGGAAGCCGACAAGGACAGCTTCACTGTGCAGTGGTCCGGGAATTTTGCGGAATGGATGGAGTTGACCGGTGTGTCGAGGAGTGTCGTCAACGGCAGGGTTGTGCTTGATGACCCGGGGGCGGGTGAAAGCGGGCGCCGGTTCTACCGGGTCATGGCGCACTAAGGGTCGAGCGCATGGTCAGGTGAAATACTCATCCCGGGGTGTTCCTTCCAAGCCGAAAAATGCCGTGGGTTCCTGAAATCTCTCTTTCCCCGGATGTCTGGAGCCGTTAAGCAGTCGCCGCCTTCTTGTAGGATCGGGCGAATTTTGCTGTAGTGACCCCAGCTTTGGAGAAATCCCGCAGGCCGTATGTCCATGAAAAATCCATTTTCTTTTTATCCGGGGAGCCGGAGATGCGGCTCCCTGTTTGGAATCTTCATGTTTGCTGGTATGGGACTTTTCCTTTCCGGCCAGAATGGCCTTCCGGCTTTGGGTGACGTGGTGATGGATCCCGATGAGGTGGAGTGGGCTTCAGTTCGTGAATACACCGATGCAGGGTTTGCCGCTGACTTTGATGCTCGGAAAGACGACCAGATCCTGATCGACATTGAAGTCGACGAGGTGAGTGGCCAGCAGCGCGTGAGCGGTGTATGGCAGCAAAACCTGGATGACCGTGCCTGGGTGGAGCATCGCGACCTGACCAGCAGCGAGTTTGGTGAAAAGTGGGTCGAGTATGATGATGCGGGCTACCGCCTGATTGACCAGGAAAGCTATGTCCTGGGTGGTGCGCGGTACTATGCAGGGATATGGATTGAAAATCTAGAGGGATATGCATGGGCGTCCTCACGACACCTCACACATGACGCGATTTATGCTTACCTGGGGCTGCTTGCGGATGAGTATATACTCGTAGATTTCGAGGCGTATATCATGGGGAAGGAAACCCGGTACGCCGGAGTATGGGTTGAGAACGAAGAGGGGCTTGAATGGATGCTTCGACGTGACTTGGCCAGTGCTGAGTTTT
>CAYYZW010000289.1:0-4576 GCA_964476375.1 uncultured Pirellulaceae bacterium | reverse complement strand
GATGCGGTGGGCGGCCGGGTCCTGGCGTGGTGGGCAAGGTCACCGAGCTGGACTCCGACGAGGATCTTGGTGCGGATGAGTCCGGCTTGTTGTGGGTCAAGGGCGCCAACGTGATGAAAGGATATTACGGGAACGAGGAGACAACCAACGAGGTCCTGATCGACGGCTGGTACCGCACGGGGGATGTCGCCAAGATCGACAAGGACGGCTTCATTCATATCACCGGACGGATGAGCCGCTTCTCCAAGATCGGCGGTGAGATGGTACCCCATATCAAGATCGAGGAAGCGATCAACGAGATCCTGAATGCGGCCGACCAGGAGGGTCTGATGGCCGCCGTCACCGCGGTCCCACATGCAAAAAAAGGGGAGCGACTGATCGTCCTGCACCTGCCTTTTGACAAGCCGATCGATGAAGTCCGCGCCGCGCTAACCAGCGAGCATGGGCTCCCCAACCTGTTCATCCCCAGCAACGACAGCTTCCTCCAGGTCGAAGAACTCCCTGTCCTGGGAACTGGAAAGCTGGACCTGAAGGGCCTCAAGCAGGTGGCCCTGGACCATTTTGACAAGGACTCATCGGCGTAATGCCGGGTCCTCGTTATCGGCAACCGAAAGTGGCCGCCGAATCTCGCCCAGCAAGCGGACAAACCTGTCCTTGACCACCGGCTCGACATGGGTCATCCGGCTGATCATACGATCCATTCCGGGCTGGCGGTTTTCTGCCACCTCGTGGATCTGCTCGATAAACCCGCTGGACTGTTCAAAGTTATACTGGATCAGTTTGCCAACCAGGGGCTTGAGTGTCCGGGCCAGCACATCCGCGGCCACCTCTTCCAGCCGGATGAAAACCTCGATCCGGTGTTGAACCTGGGGACGTCCTCGCTCGATAGCGAAATCCGATCTCAGGATGACAACACAACGTCCCTTCAGGGGTTGGACCAGCCACTTCCCTGCATAACTTCCCTCCGCATAGAAAATATGAAGTTCCGGCCTGCTGTAAATCAATTCCAGGTTACTTGATGTGCCTGCCCCATCAGTTGCCTTGTACGTGAAGGGTTCTGTCCGCTTGAGTCGCAGTTCAGTAATTCCCATTAACTGCCAGATATTCACCACAATCTCCGGATGCTGAATCATGTGGGTATAGAGATCCTTGTCGCATGTGATCGTCCTGGCCGGTACCTCGCGGTGGATACTGGGGTGAGAAACAACATCCACGATCTTTTTCCGGGCAGGCAGTGTCAGCTGTTCGGTCGGGAGTCCCTCCAGGACGGCGTTCCCAGCGGGCCTGCTCTTGCGCAGTCGAGAACCCTGCTGCCCATGAACCGGACTGGAAAAGAAAAACCCTGCGACCACCAGGGCCAGGCAGAGAAGGCCCCGGCCTGGCAAGGCGACGACCACGGATGTTGTAACTTGATCGAGCATCATACCCCTCGAAATAAATTGCCACAGACGTTTGGCATATTTCAGGTTTCGGCATTCCGAGGGGTCGCGATTCACGAAGCATTGTGCAACCTGGGGACGAGTCTGCTACGGGAATCATCGCCAGGCTTCGTGCCTTGCCTATTCCCCCAACCCTGCTGGGAAACAGGGCGATCCAGTGGAAGCTGGCAAGTTGCTGGGTAGGGTGCCCGATAAATCCGAACTTGAGCTGACAGGAATCTTCCGATACAAGTCACCCTCGGCGCCACGGTTTTTGGGGACAGATAACCATGTACAAGAAGGCTGCTGCTTGCACCTGCCCCTGGCAGGCACTCTCCCTGCTGGTCGGGATCCTGCTTGCGGGCATGCCCTGGACGGTTCCGGCCAGGGCGGGACAGACGTATCCCTACGAGGCGGTGATCAAGAATTCGACCACCGTTCGTTGTGGGCCGGACCTGTCCTATTATCCCTGCCAGACATTAATGGCGGGCAGCCAGGTCGAAGTCCACGCCGTGACAGAAAATGGTTTCCTGGCCATAAAGCCTCCACGCGGAAGCAGTAGCTGGGTGAACGCCACCGGCCTTGCAGTCTCGAATCGCTCGCTCGGCCGTGTCACCAGGTCCGGCACCGTCTCCTGGATTGGGAGCCAGGTAAAAGATCCACTCGACCACAACTGGCAGATCCAGCTCAGGCAGGGGGCCCAGCTTCGCCTGCTGGGAAAACGGACCATGCAGATCCACAGTGATCTTCCCACGGCGACCTATTACCAGATCGTCCCTCCTGCAAGCGAGTTTCGCTGGATTCCCCTTGCGGATATTGCAGCCAATCCCGTGGCAGAATCCCGACCGGGAGGCACCCGCTGGATTGACTCTCACGTGCAACCCGCATCCGCCACGATTCCGGTCCGCCAGGCGAACGCCACGGGACCGGTGTCAACCGAGGGATGGCGCAGCCGGCACACGCAGCAGGCGGCACGTGTTGCCGCACTGGACGACGATATCCGGTCGACAGGGATTTGGCCGGGGGAATCAGTTCAACAGCTGCGTGCCCAGGCATCCCAGCAGATCATGCTGCTGGACACCAGGCTTTCCCAGTTGATGGCCAGTGGGAGTGCACCCAGGGACATCGATGCTGTGCGAACCTCACTCCGGCAACTTGTCCAGCAGGGACTCGGTCCGCCGCTTCGCCAGCGTGTGAATATTCTGTTGAAACGAATCGACCAGTATCAACAGGTCCAGCAAGGCAAGGTACTGGATTCCGGAGCAACCGGTTCAGCGGAAACATCGATCTATGATACAGCCGGCTGGTTGATGAAAGTGCATACGTCGGACCAACCGGCACCTCCCTACGCGATCCTGGATGACAACGGGCAGGTGCTGGAGTTTGTCTCTCCGGCCCCTGGGCTCAACCTGCACCGTTACCTCAAGAAACGGGTCGGCATTTTTGGGTACCAGAGTTACCTGGCAGACCTGAAAACTCCCCATATCACCGTCTACCGTATTGTCGACCTCGCCCGGCATGGGCGAAGGTAGCGGCACACCCCTAGGGCACGAAACGATGGCCTGCCTGGGGACCATCCTGGGTCAGGGTCAGGATCTCCGGCCCCTCCTCGGTCATCAGCAGGGTATGCTCAAACTGGGCTGATAGCATGCCATCGGCAGTGCGGACTGTCCAGTTATCCTCGCGGTCCAGCGTGGAGCGGTAGGTTCCCACGTTGATCATCGGTTCAATGGTAAAACAGATTCCGGCCGGAATACGAACCCGGTCCTGGTCTGGAAAAATACCGGGACAATGGGGAATGGAAGGATCCTGGTGGAACTTGCGTCCCAGGCCGTGCCCCACGTATTCCCGTACCACGCTAAAACCGTAACGGTCGGCTTCCTGCTTGATCACGTTGCCAATCTCCACGATGCGACTGTTCACTTCTATCGCTTCAATGGCCAGGTAAAGTCCATCCAGGGCGCACTGGCTCACCTGCCGCGCCTCCAGGCTGACATCTCCCAGCAGGAATGTCTCCGACTGGTCACCAAACCAGCCATCCACGATGGAAGTCAGGTCGACGTTGACAATATCCCCTTCCTTGAGCACCTCTTCCCCCGGGATCCCGTGACAGATGACCTCGTTGATACTGGTGCAGCAACTGCGGGGGAAACCCCGGTAACCAAGGCATGCCGGAACATGCCCATGGTCAAGCGTGTACTCGTGAGCCAGCCGGTCAATTTCCGCGGTCGAAATCCCCGGCTGGATATGGGGACGGAGAAAGTCCATCAACTGGGCATTGAAGCGGCCGGCACGGCGCATCATCTCATACTGCGAGGGAGCAAGTGCCAGTTGTTTGAGACGGGAGCTTTGCAGCATCGGATAGTCTGTCCTGAAGGGTCTGTTCATTCAGCCTGCTGGCAGGAAACGTCACCGGCACACGCCGAGTCTACCGCGCCGGGGATCATGAGAGTATCTGGGAACAGGGAACTTCTTGATTTACCAGTGCCTGAAAACAGTCGGTTTGCCAGCTTTCTGGAGAGACCCTAGAATGATCCATTCGATACATGCTTTTGGGATCCACAGGCCCGGGAATCACCAGCGTCGATGCCGAAATACAATCCCTCCACGATCGAACCCAGGTGGCAGCACTACTGGGAAGAAAACAACACCTTCGAGTCTCCCGCCATGCCGGGAGATGAGAAACTCTATGTCCTGGACATGTTCCCCTATCCAAGTGGGGACGGCCTGCATGTGGGGCACCCGGAGGGTTACACGGCCACGGATATTACCTGCCGTTTCGAACGGATGCGGGGCAAGACCGTGCTTCACCCGATGGGCTTTGATGCTTTCGGCCTGCCGGCCGAGGAACACGCCATCCTGACGAACACACCTCCCCGGGTGCAGACGGAAAAAAACATTGAGACTTTCACCCGGCAGTTAAAAATGCTTGGTTTCAGCTATGACTGGAACCGCGCTCTGGCAACCACCGATGTCACTTACTTTCGCTGGACACAGTGGATCCTCCTGCTCCTGTTTGACAGCTGGTTCGACCCGGCAAGCGAGCGAGGACGGCCGATCAGTGAACTGCCAATTCCGGATGATGTCCAGCAGGCCGGAGCCACCGCTGTCCGGGAATACCAGGACGACCACCGCCTGGCATTCCAGGCCGATGCCCT
>CAYYZW010000288.1:0-2337 GCA_964476375.1 uncultured Pirellulaceae bacterium | reverse complement strand
TCGCTGTCATGCATCAGGGCCAGCAGCAGGAACCCTCCCACCATCACCAGCGAGCCACCGATCGAGAGCACCCCCTCGCTGACCCGCTTGGAGATCCGCCGCACGAACCCCATCTGGACAAAAAAGAGGACCAGGCCAATGTAGGTAAACACCAGCAGCAGCTCTTTTGTTGCAAACTTGTAATGTTCCTTAAGAAACAGCGAGAGGATGACTTCCAGCGTGGCAAAACAAAAAACGTAAAGGAAGGAGGTCAGCAGCAGCAGGCCGACCGAGGGAATCGCCAGGGCCTTACTCCAGGCCGCCAGGTCAAGCACCTTGGACTTGGCCGCCTGGCTGTCCGGCTTGAGCGACTCGGGCAGGAAACCTAGGGCCATGAGAAATGCCAGCAGGGAAAGGATGGCCGCGCCGTAACCAGGCCAGGGGCTGATGGCAACCCCGGCCTCACCAATCGCCAGCAGTCCGAACAGGGGGCCGAAGGTAAAACCAAGCCCGAAGGCCGCCCCGATCAGTGCCATCCCGGCCGTCCGCTTCTCCGGCGTCGTGACATCGGCAATATAGGCCCGCGCGGTCGTGATCGTGGCTCCAAAGATGCCGGCTCCAATCCGTGAAATGAACAGCAGCAGCAGGCTTGCCTGCACCGAGGCCACCCCGAACAGGCCATAGAAGACAACCGAGCCTGCCAGTCCAAGCATCAGGATCGGCCGCCGACCGACCCTGTCCGAGAGCCGTCCCCAGACCGGGGCAAAGAAAAACTGCATGACCGAGAAGCTGGACATCAGCAGTCCGAGCATGATACCCCGCTGCATGTCGGTCAGGCCTCCGGCCAGTTCCTTCCCGTACAGGGGGAGCAGCGGCAGGACCATGCCGAAACCGAGCAGGTCAATAAAGACGGTCAGGAAAACGACGAGCAGGGCGGTCTTGCGCATGGGGATACTCGGGTCTGGACGATCCACTCACTGGACTTCAATAGACCGTAATCCGCCGTCATCAGACAGGGGGCATCCTAGTCTTTACTTCCCTGGGAGATGCCCCAGCCACCTCCACCGGGAGTCTGGATGGTCAGCAGATCGCCAGGGGCGACGGTAAAATTTTCAGCGCCTTCCAGCTGATGCAGGGATCCATCGGCTTTTTGAACTTCATTGACTCCCACTTTACCTGCTTTTCCTCCCTGGATTCCAAAAGGGGGGTATTCACCCCGCCTCTGGGAGAGAATGGATACGTCCAGTTCCGAGAGAAACTCGATCCGCCTGAGCACACCATCCCCGCCGGAAAACTGTCCTTCTCCCCCGGAGCCCCGGCGAATGGAAAATTCCCGTAACCGGACCGGGTAACGCTGTTCGAGCACCTCCGCATCGGTAATCCGGGTATTGGTCATATGCGTATGCACGGCATCTTCACCGGCTGCCCCGGGCGTGGCCCCTGCCCCTCCACAAATCGTCTCGTAGTAGCCAAACGTCTCGTCACCGAACATCAGGTTGTTCATGGTCCCCTGGCTGGCTGCCGCCATCTGAAGGGCCCCCAGGAGCACATCCACGATCCGCTGCGACGTTTCCACGTTGCCACCGACAACCGCCGGGCAGTCGGCCGGGTTATTTCCGGCGGGCGGGTTAAGCATGCCGGCAGGCAGGCGAATCTCGACCGGTGCGAGCACACCCTCGTTGAGGGGAATATCCTCATCGACAAGGCAGCGAAGAACATACATCACCGCCGCGGTCACGATCGCCCGGTTGGCATTCAGGTTCCCGGGAACCACATCCGAACTTCCCTCAAAATCGATCACTGCCTGCTCACCCTGGATTGTCACCGTGACAGCGATTCGCGAGCCATCATCGAGGAAATCCTCAAACGGGTACACTCCATCCTTCAGCCGCTCGAGCGCCATCCGCATCTTCCGTTCTGCTGCCTGCTGGATCTCGTTCATGTAATAAAGGACCTCCGGGCATCCCTGCTGCTCGAGCAGGGCCAGCAGGTCCTGCTGCCCCTGGTGATTGGCTGCAACCTGGGCCTGCAGGTCTGCCATGTTATCCTCGATACTGCGGGTGGGATGAGGGCCTGCATCCAGCAGGGTCCGCATCTTCTGGCCCTGCCACTCCCCTTTTCGAAGCAAAAAGAAATTGCGGATCAGGACTCCTTCCTCGGCAAGGCTCCGGGAGAAGGGGGGCATGGAGCCTGGGGTTATCCCCCCGATCTCGGCATGGTGTGCCCGATTTGCCAGCAGGAAAACCAGTTTCTCCGGCTCGCCATCGGCGGAAGCGAAAACCGGGGTGACCACGGTAATATCCGGCAGGTGCGACCCTCCCCGGTAGGGATCATTCGTCACCAGGACATCGCCGGGGG
>CAYYZW010000287.1:0-3769 GCA_964476375.1 uncultured Pirellulaceae bacterium | reverse complement strand
GCAGGGCCAGGTCTCCCCAGCGGGAGATCAGCAGGTAGGAGGCTGCTGCCCCCAGGCGATGAGCCCTGCTTGCCTGCTTTTCATTTTTTGCCATGCGTTCGTCAATGTCGACCTCTCTCTTCAGGTCCTTGATGAGTTCGTCCCTTGCCAGCGATTGTTTTTCCGCGGGGAGTTTTCCAAGTTTCCTGTGACATTTATCACACAACCAGAGTGACCTTTGGCGGTCATAGCTGGTTGCCGGCAGTCCCTCCTCCCTGTGAACCTTGCATTGATGGGCATGGAATTCGTCGTGCTTCCTGCCCAGTTCCAGCCTGGCTCCATTTTTGACCATGATCGTGGCGCTAAAGATGATCTGGCAGACCATCAGGATCGGCAGGAACTGGTTCGGCCCGTTGCGGTCATGTTTTGCAATCGCCGAGATAAACAGGCCGGCCCCCAGCCCGGCAAGGGCAACTGGCAGCAAGGCCGAGGCAACGACAAGAACGACACCCGGGAAATCGCTGTCCTGGAAAAGGAACTCCAGGCTGAAAAGGCAACGGACAATGTAGAGGAATGTCACGTAGAGGACCGTCTGGGGAATGACCAGCAGGCTGTAGCAGACAACCTTGGCAAGCACATAAGGAGTCGCACGCAGGAAGATGAGGTGCTCGTGCTCGAAGACCTTGCGTTCGTCCACGATCCTGCGGACACCCAGGCTGGCCCCCATCCAGATCACCGCCAGGACACTCAGGAAACCCAGCAGGTTCCTGTCACCCACGTGCCCTGAAGGAATACTGATTCCAATAATCAGGGCAAATGCCAGCGGCATCCAGAAAAACCAGAAGACCAGGGGATGAAACAGCCTGCCGAAAAGGTGAGACAGTCTTCCTGGCTCATCGCTTCGCTCAACTCCTCGCCGCGACTTGGCCGACAACTTGAATTCCCGCCGCAGCAGCATGCCCCCCTGGGCCCACCAGCGCCTGAGCCGTTCACTCACACGAGTCCCCATCTGTTCCACATCGATCGCTGGTGATCTGTCAATATTTGACTCCATCGTGGCACGATCCACTAAATCCAGGCTCTCTGCTGTCGGGGACTTGGCCGTGTAGTCACAATTTGTGTCAAAATCCTTTCCCGCTCCCTGGTGCGTGAGCTTTAAATTATCGAACCAGAAGAAGCGGTCGCAGTACTGGACCATCGATAGCTTATGCAGCACGATCACCACCGTGATGCCACAGTGACTGAGGTGCTTGAGACGCAGCATCAGTTCCCGTTCACGTGGCTCATCCAGGCCACTTCCGGGTTCATCGAGAAGCAGCAGCTTCGGCTGGCGTATCAGCTCGTGAGCCGTTCGAACCCGTTTTTGCTCACCACCACTGAGCTGGCGGAATTCCAGGTCCCAGCGGTTCTGCCCCCTGCCCGTTTCTTCCGGCACCCCCAGTTGCAGCATCGCCTCTGCGATACGGTTTCCACGTCTCTTGAGGCCAGCGACGAAGGCATCACGAAAACGCAGATGTGGATCGGCAAAGGAGATTGCCTGGTAGAGAATTTCCCTGGCCGACAGGGCATCATGGATAATCGATTCCTGTGAAACATAGCCCAGCACCTTGTGCAGTGCATCGGACGAGCGACTGACATCGATCCCAGGCTTGCCATCCTTATCCTGAACAATGACACAAACATCGTCTGAGACATCCTTGCCGATCAGCGTTTTCAGTAACGTCGATTTCCCGGAACCACTGGCTCCAATAACAGCAACAAATTCTCCAGGCTTGATCTCCAGGACCTTGTCGCATTGCCTCGCTTCCCGGTGCCGGTAGTACTGGACCGTCGCCCCATCCACCAGGCTGACCGGCTCCAGCTGGTCCTCGAACTGGTCCCCTTGATCGACCCTGAGGTATGTCCATGCGGCAGACCCGACCTGGACCAAGTCCCCGTATGCCAGCGCAGCTTTTTTCACGGGATTCCCGTTTACCCAGGTACGCGGCTGCTTCCCGTAATCGATGATCCAGTAAGCCCTCTCCGCCTCGTGATAAACAAGGCTGGCCTGGAAATCAGAATTCATCGGGTCACTGAAACGATGAGAACAATCGTTGTGTGTTCCGAAGCTGATATCCGACTCTGGCAAGAGAATCACACGACGCCCGAACGGCTTGGGATCCGGTGCCGGGCTCTGCTCGCCCTTTCCCGGCAGCTCGTCCTGGAGCATGACCAGGGGCACGCTGCAGTCAGGGCATGACTTGTCGTCATCCCGGCCGGCCAGGCTTCGGCAGCTGGTACAGAAACCAAGCTTCCCACTGCTGGTCATTTTTCCCCGCCTGCTCTGAGCAGTTCTGCCTGGTAGTACGTATTTGCTTGGACATCGAGGGCATCTTCAGATCCGAAAAGCAGGTGATCTGTACTAGTCACGATTCTCGATGCGTCAAGCTTGATCCGTGCATAGGTCACCAGGTAATTCTCTGTATCCACCAGGAAGTAACCGCCGGGCGTCGACATGTTGACATTATCGTCGTCCTCGCTGTTGGATGTTCTATACGTTAGCGACCCTTCCGTGACGTTAATCAGCCCCGTTGACGCAGACTCGTTCTTGTCTCTCTCCAGGGAAATCTGGCCTGTCACGTCGGCATCAGCATCAAGCTGCAGGAGACCGGCAATATCGCTGGCATCGACGGTGTACCTGTCCCCCACGTTCTTGCCGATCGGCCAAACATAGTAGTCAAGAAATAACGACACGCGATTCTTCACCCTTTCCAGATCGCTCGATTTGAAACGCTTTTCCTTGTCCAGCTGCGTTATTTTCCGCACGCCATAGCCGCGCAGGTACTCTACCTGGAAACGCTTCTCGGATAACTTTTCAAACCGTCCCTTGTACTCTTTAACGGTACCCTCCAGGTCAAACCGGTTCTTGAGCAGACGGGTAAGAGTTTTCTTCAGGCCCGGGTCGACCATGTCGATCCCCTTGCCTGCCTTCTTGAGTCCCTCGCTAACCAGTACATATTTCGCTGCCAGTGCAGGATTGAGAGATGCCAACACTGCCTTTGCCGCGTAGTCGGCAAAATTCAGCAGTGCCTTTTGTTCCGGCGTTGGAGGGACAAGCTGGACCTCGACATCGTCAAACACGAGGGTGGAAACGACCGCGTGAAATTCGATCGCAAAAACAACCTTCTCGCCGTCATTGGAAACAACCTCGACATCCGCCGCGGTTTCCGAGTCGTAACCAAAATGAGCTGATGACGCGAGGTTCAAGATTCCTAGCTGGGAAGAATTACCGCTGACCTGGACCGTCGAGTTCCCTCTCCATTTCTTACCAGCCGGGTAGCGCTTTACGAGTTCTTCTTCGCTGATCTCAATCGCCTGTTCGCCAGGCTCAAATTCCACGCTCTCAACCCCATCGCCCGTGGCAGGGTCATTATCCGCGTCGTCTTCGGTGCCAGGGTCGTTCTCCCCATCGCCTTTACTACCGGCGGAACCCTCATCGGGCAAAGCCGGTTCATCATCAGGGGCATCCGTTGTCGCGCCCGGGTCTGGCCCTGCTTTCTTGTCGTTACATCCGGTCATCGCGCTGGTCGCCGCAAAGATGAAGACGGTAAGCAAGAGTAGGAGAAACTGGTTTTTTGTTGCTCTCATAGTGAAGTTCCTTTGTTCATTAGAGGCCAAGTTGTTCACTGATTATTATTTTATCGCTCTTGCTCAACGAGTTGGGCGGGCCTGGACATCCCGTCACCTTCAACGTGATCTTAATCTTTTTATCCGGACGCTGAAAAAATTCGCGAACGCGAAGCCTCCAGAG
>CAYYZW010000286.1:0-11873 GCA_964476375.1 uncultured Pirellulaceae bacterium | reverse complement strand
GCCCCTGCCGAGGAAGCCCCCGCCGAGGACGCTCCTGCCGAGGAAGCTCCTGCCGAGGACGCTCCAGCCGAGGACGCTCCTGCCGAGGAAGCCCCCGCCGAGGACGCTCCCGCCGAGGACGCTCCCGCCGAGGACGCTCCTGCCGAGGACGCAGCGGCGGAAGAAACACCTGCAGAAGAGACAAGTGAGGAAGAACCAACCGAGGAAAAAAGTACGGAGGATTAACACCCAGACTCAGCAGGTCGCGGTGAGACGATACCATGCGATTCGATGTGGTCACACTGTTTCCGGAGATCTTCTCTGGCTACCTGGGCCAAGGCCTTTTGAAGAAGGCAATCGATCGTTCACTGGTCGAGGTTCAACTTCATGACTTGCGTGCATGGTCAACCGACAAACACCAGAAGGTCGACGACCGACCTTTTGGTGGTGGACCTGGAATGGTCCTGCAAGTGCAACCGGTGGTCGACTGTGTAGAGCATGTCCAGAAGCTGGAAAAGACACCTGGCCAGGTGATCCTGCTGACACCCCAGGGAAAGCCACTTGCTCAACCGATGGTTGAGCAGCTGGCGGACCAACCACGACATATCCTGCTTTGCGGACGCTATGAGGGGTTTGACCAGCGCGTGATTGACCTGCTGGATCCCCTGGAAATCTCTATTGGAGACTACATTCTCAATGGAGGGGAAGTGGCGGCGATGGTCGTGATTGATGCGGTCAGTCGACTGCTCCCCGGTGTGCTGGGAGATGAACGAAGTGCGGTAGAGGATTCCTTCTCGACGGGAAACCGGATCCTGGAGGGACCCCAGTACACGCGACCCCGGCAATACCGGGGACACGACGTACCAGAGGTTTTATTGAGCGGTGACCACGAGGCGATTGCCAGCTGGCGAAAAAAACAGGGCGAAAAGAAAACTCAACAAAAAAGAGCGGACCTGATCAACGAGGACTCCCGCTTCGAACATGATTCCGATGACTCCTAGATCGTGAGTAAACAAGATGAGCAAGCTAAAGGGACAGGACCTGCTGAACGCCGTCGAACAAGGCAGTCTCAAGGAGAACGTGCCGAAATTTGATGTTGGCGATACTGTCGACGTCCACACCAAGATCCTGGAAGGAGAGAAGGAACGAACCCAGATCTTCTCCGGTGTCGTGATTGCCAGGAGTGGAAGCGGGAGCCGGGAGATGTTTACCGTACGACGCATCGTGGCAGGAGAAGGAGTGGAACGAAAATTTCCGCTTCATTCTCCACGTGTCGGTGAGATTGAGGTCAAACGCTCGAGCAAGGTTCGACGGGCAAAGTTGTACTTCCTCAGGGACCGTATCGGAAAGGCTGTGCGGCTGAAGGAACGACGGCGAAGCTAAGTTTCCAGGGGCACGAGCTCCTCTTTCCACAGCGGTCTCGCGAAAAGGACCAGGACGTGGATCAGCGCGCTTCAGATGCTCCACCTCCTCCTTCGCAATCACGAAAAGCTGGCTTGTTGTCCTGGCTGTCCTGCTTCTTCCAGGTTCCACAAGACCCCCATCGCCTGGGACGGCGCGGGGAAAAATTAGCCGCCCTTCACCTCCGCCGGCAGGGCTACCGGATTATTGACCACAACGTTCGCTTGCCGGGAGGAGAACTGGACCTGGTTGCTGTCGAGGGACGCACCCTCGTCGTCGTGGAAGTAAAGACACGAAAAAATCCCGGCCCACGAGGTCCTGCCGCTGCAGTGACAGGGGCCAAAAAGAGGCGTATATGCCGGGCAACGCGGCAGTACATCCGGCATCACAATCTGGGCCCATCCGCCGTGCGATTCGATATTGTTGCCATCACCTGGCCCGAACACCAGCGCCCGTTGATTGAACACCACAAGAGTGCTTTTCCCTGGCGGTCGGCAATCTCGCCGGTAACACCGATCATCCCTCATCGTCCATGAAGGCAAAAGAGACCACCTACGGCCACGAGAAAAAACCTCCCCAGTGAGGGAAGAACCGGCGGTCCCGGTACAGCACGGAGGCCCGCTTGTGGCTACTTCTTCATCAAGGCCCGGGCAAACTCGGTCGGAGTCAGCTTGCCATCCTTGTCGGCATCCATCGCATCGTTGTACGTGGAACTCCTGGACCACTCTTCCTTGGTAAGCACACCGTCCTTGTTGAAGTCCGATTCCTTCATCTTGCCAACAGCATACTTCATGTAGCGGGGATCAATCTCTCCGCCACCACTCTCCGACTTGCTGTCAGAATCCGATTCATTCTCTCGGTCGTCCGACCGTGCAGAATCACCACCTCGGCTCCTGGATGAGCCTCGCGAGGAAGAAGACCCACCACTCGAAACCGCCCCTTTTTCCACTGCTGCCAGGCACTCCGCCGGCGTGATCACGCCATCCCGGTTCAGATCAAACTGGTAGTATTCAGAGAGGGTCTTTTCCGTCCACTGGCCGGTGGAGAATTCCGACATGCGGATCTGGGCATCAAGATTCGTGTCACGACTCCTGTACCACTCTGGAAGTCCTTCCGGAAGTCGCTCCTGGGGCATCAGGAAACGATAGGAACCGGATCCCGCACCGGAAGAACCAGCTGACCTGCCGCCATCTCGTCCACTGCTTCCACCACGGCCACCACCTCGAGAATTACCTGATTCACCACCACGGGCCTGGCTAAATCGGTTCGACATCCACTTGCTCAGCTCTTCCTTGCTGATCCTGCCACTCTTGTTCGTGTCTGCAGCCGACGGATCGGTACGGAAGTTCTTCCACTCCTCCTTTTCCAGTGCACCACTCTTGTTGGTGTCATAACGCTGGAAAATGCTATCTGCGAAGGCGGCCATCCGGTCTGCCCCACCGCCGCTACTACCGCCCCCCCGGCTACCAGCCTGTTGTCCTCCACCCCAGCGGCTACTGCCGGACTGCTGTCCACCCCGGCTGCTGGTTCCACCCCGGCTGCTGGTTCCACCTCGGCTGCTGGTTCCACCCCGGCTGCTGGATCCAGAGCGACTGCTGGACGCCTGCTGGTTCTCCCTGGCCTGTTCCTCCCGTTTTTCCCGTTCCTTGGTCGCCGAACGGCGAATCGAATAGCGAGCCGAAAGTTCTGTCAGCGTCAGCTTGCCATCCCCATTCCGGTCCTGTGCAAGGGGGTTATCCCGCCAGCGTCCCTGGCGAATCTCCTCGGCACTGAGGACACCATCACGGTTCCGATCATAACGACGCATTGTCTGTTGTGCTTCTTCGCGGTCCGCCTGTTCAAGCTCGACATCCAGGGTTTCCCCAAGTGGACCAAAACCTGGAATCAAGTCAAGGAATTCCTCTTCGCCAAACCCGGGGATGAGAGCGTCCGTATCGGGCTTGCTGGAGTATCCACTTCTCAAGTTGTCCCCCCCACCACTACTGCCACGGCCGCTGCTACTGCCACGGCTGCTGCTACTGCCCCGGCTGCTGCCACCCGACTGCTGCCCCTGCCGCATGCGTTCCATTCCCTGGCTGATTCGTTCCAGCGGGATCGGCCGCGAGAGATCCAGGCGAAGGTCACTCGACATCCTTTCCAGGAAAGGGCGGGCCCGTCCCTGTTCACCAGGGTCAATCATTCCGTTCCCATTGGCGTCGAGTCGACGCAGGAAGTCCAGCGGACCACCGCCACCAGGCCCACCCCCGGATGCACCACCACGACTACTACCACCACCACGTCCTGGTGGCTGGGCCAGAAGGGGGTTATCCATGGCCATGACAAGCACACCGACAAGGAATAAAAACACCTTGGCAGAACGAATCAGGGGAGTCATTTTCATTGGTTCTCGTCTCCGGGCAACGGCCCTCAGGCGTAACATGGGTTGGTGATTCACAGGAAAAAAGGGAACGACACCTCACAATTTGCTCAGTTTACAGGAAAACTGTAACCAAACAACTTCATACATTATTACACAAACTCACTGACTGGATCGGCCCAAAAAATATGCTTCACGGTTAAAAACCCCAGAAAGAACCAACAGTTTTGCGGTTCTTACCGATTTGTCACCGTGCCTGGTCAAGCATGACGTCCATTTCAATCGCTTTTCCCTCGCGAATAACCCTCAAACGAACTTTCTCCCCCGGTTGGCGGATTTCTATTTCGGTAAGAAAATCATCGACTGTTTCGGTCTTTTTTCCGTTCACGCCCACGATCAGGTCGGCGTAACTCTGATCCACTCGCGTTTCCTCATAGACGAATGGCCCCCTCCGCTGCTGGGTCCGAACCAGGCGGAATCCACGCAGTCCCGCCTGCTCGGCCGGGCCGCCGCGGGCGAGGGTTGCGATCAGCAATCCCTTCTCGGTCTGGTAGACCCGGGTGATCCCAATGTCAGCCCGGATCACCTTGCCACTTTCAATCAGCTGTGGAACAACTCGCTTGATCGTATTGGCCGGAATGGCAAACCCCACTCCGCTGTTCTCCCCAACACGACTGGCAATGGCCATGTTCATCCCCACGAGTTCTGCCCGGCTATTAAGTAATGGTCCCCCGGAATTACCCTGGTTCAATGCTGCGTCCACCTGGATGATCGACTTGAGCGTACGATGGTCGGACGCCGGAAGGGTGCGATTCAGACTGCTGATAATCCCCACGGTGTATGTCCGTTCCAGGCCAAATGGATTTCCAATCGCATGGATCTTCTGGCCAACCCGCAGGTTCGATGAATCGCCCAGGCGAATCGGAAGAAGGGATTCCTGAGGGGCGTCAATCTTGATCACGGCAATATCATTGAGGGGGTCCTTCCCGACCAGGCCCGCGGCGTATTCCTGCCCGTCAAACAACCGCACCCGTATTTCCCGCGCCCCGGCAATCACATGGTAATTGGTCAGGATATGTCCCTCCTGGTCAATCACGGATCCCGCCCCGGCTCCCTCCGTGGGTGATTCATAAAGCAGGAATGAATCGAGTCGTGCCGACATCGTCGTGATGTGGACAACGCTGCGATTGACACTTTCGTAAACCCGGATGTTGACTTTCTCCTCGGGACTGAAATCGCCTCCCGGAACCTGGTCTGGCACCGCCTGTGCCTGCAATGACCTCTGCTGCGATTCGCCACGAAAATGCCATCCTGCAACCAGTCCTGTGGCGATCGCCAGCAGGACAGTGGAGATTATCCTGTTCATCTGCCAGATCCTCTTGTTAGGGAAAAGTCATCCGCCGGGTATCGAGGGCAGTTGAATACTTGCTCCCCGGGAAAAAGAAATCAAGGGGAATTGGGACACCGTGACAACTCAACGTCGACGAGGGACGCGGCGGCGAAAGGAACGGCTCTTGAGAACCGCCACCGAGATCTCCTGCCGATTGGAAGCCAGCTGTCGAATCCTTACATCCTGGTAACCCCAGCTGCGAATCCTTTCCAGGTACGCGGGAATTTCATCCGCCAGCTTCCACTCCAGCAGCTTCAGGGTGAGCAGCATTCCGCGAACATGCACGCTGGGATGGGTGACAATGTCCTCGATACTGTCCAGCGTGTACTGGGGCGCCACGTTGGCATCGGCCATCAGCCAGGCAACATTCTGAAAGACCTCTCTTTTGCAATCCGCCACCCGTTTTTTCAGGTGCGTGAATTCCTCACGGGCCTCGACCTGTTCATCCATCTTGGCCGGATCAATCCCGATCACAGTCAGTCCCCGGTCAAGTAATGCCTGGCTGGATCCTCCTGGCGCACTACCGATTTCCACGCAGCGGTCTCCGGCTGCAAACCGGATTCCTGACCAGCGGATTGCCTCGTCCATTTTTAAATATGCCCGGCTGACTGCATGGGGGGGGAGTGTTCGGCCAAACACACCTCCTGCCCATCGCGTTGCAATTCCCGCTGCGGTGTGCCAGCCAATCCACCATTCACCTGGCTCCACTTCCACGCAATCCAGGATCCGCTCATCCGGCCGGGAAGTATGGTTTACCGCTGGAACGATGCCACCATCAAAAAGATCCTGCCGAATCGCCAGCAGCCTCTCGGCCAGCTGCTGTCCAAGCTGCTTTTCCTCCTCGCCTGGTCCCGGCTGAAACCCCCTCTCTCCGGCAACAGCCGCATCTCGTTTCCAGACGTGAAGCTGGTGCAGGTCCTGGTTTCCAACCAGATCTGCCACCTCCACCGCCTGGTCCGCAAGAGTCCCGCTCACTTTCCCAAGTGAAATCGAGCGGGTGCGGGCGAACACGACGGGAAGCTGCAGAAGCGTGGAAGGGGCCTTGTCCGCCGGCATCTTGAAGGTGCAGAAACCCGGCCTGGAGTAAGAGAAGCGGGCGTCCGGAAGGCGGCTCGCCAACTCCGACTTGAGTGCGGGTTCCGCTCCCTGCTGGCAACAACAAAAGAAAAACCAGGGTTCACTCACCATCATCACCCTGTCTGCCACCGGCGGGGCTCTGGCAATGGACGACTCCCTGGCAGGCTGACGCCTCCAGCATACCGGTGACGGCAACCACCCCCGCGCGACCATCCTGGGCATTCCCGACTTCACTCTGCCGTCCCTCGATCCGGTCGACCCAGGCTTGCATCTGGTCCGTGTAAGCCTGCATTCGGCTGTCCGACGTGAACGCTGCCGTGGAGTCATCAAATGCCACATGGGCTTGCTCGTAAACCGATTCCCAATCTCCATCTCTCCCAAGCCGGATTTCGCCAAAGGGGTTGGCATCGATTAGTCCACCATCTCCCATGATGCGGAAACGAAAGTCCTCCCCGGGGAAACCTGGGGAGGGACAAACGCTTGAGGACCAGTAGGTAGCAGTCGCTCCACATTCAAAAACAAGCAGGGCCATGGTCGTGTTCTCATTCGGATTCTCTTCCCGGTAGGTCCCGCTGGAAGCGGCGACATGGTGGATCTCGCTCTCGAGCCACCAGCGACAGAGATCCACGTTGTGCGGTGCACTGTTCATCAGGTGGGCAACACTCCGGGGATCCTTCCACCAGTCCCAGCCGCCACCAAACCCCTCATCCTGACGGAGTGTCTCAATGTCAAACAGGGCGGACATCTGGATTGCCCGCACAGGGCCAATCGCGCCGGACTGGATGAGATCACGCACTGTCCGGTTCGACTCACGGAACCGCTGGTGATAACCAACCGCCAGGGTCAACTGATGTTGAGCAAAGGCCTCCATCAACATGTCACAATCGGGCACCGATGTTGCCAGTGGTTTTTCCACCAGTGCATGCTTGCCATGCGCTGCAGCCAGCAGGGCCTCGTCAACATGACAGTGATGCGGTGTGGAAATGACCACCGCGTCAATATCGGGCCGCGCGATCATCGCCTGCGGATCCTCTTCACAGATGATGCCATAGTCCTCTGCCAGGCCAGCCGCTCGTGAACCTCCCGCCACGGCAACGATTTCCGTACTGGAGAGCCGCCGCGCTGCCTCCACATGAGTCCGTCCCATGAAACCGGAGCCGGTGACACCAATTCGAAGCATGGTATTGCCTTTCACTCTAACGGAGAGCTGTTAAAATCACGTCCACGCTGGCTGGTGGGCACGCTGGACAACCCCCTAGCCTAGTTGGTCAATCACGACCCTATCAAGCATCCCCCTGGAGACAATTCCTGATGAACCGCCCCTCGATCTTCTCACCTGCATGGACCATCGTTTCATTTTTCTCCATCTGCTTTGGCCTGATAGTCCAATCGCCAGCGGCCGACTGGAGCCAGTTCCGTGGGCCCGGTGGCCTGGGGGCAAGCCAGGAGACCGGGGTTCCGACAAGCTGGAACACAAAGGAGAACGTCAAGTGGCGAGTGGAGTTGCCCGGACCGGGAACCTCCAGCCCAATCGTTGTGGGAAACAAGATCTACCTGACCAGTTACTCGGGATACGCCCAGCAGGTAGAACTCCCCGGCGAGATGGAGAACCTCAAGCGACACCTTGTGGCTATCCAGCGAGACACGGGTGAGATTCTCTGGGTGCGTGACTTCAAACCGGTTTTACCGGAATCCGCTTACAGCGGTGGAAACAACGCCCGACACGGATACAGCTCCAGCACCCCGATCAGTGATGGCAAACGACTCTACGTGTTTTTCGGCAAGAGCGGGGTTTACTGTCTCGACCTGGATGGCAAAGAAATCTGGAATACCCGCGTCGGCGATAATACCCGGGGATGGGGATCGTCCAATTCTCCCCTGCTCCATGAGAACCTGGTCATTATCAACGCCAGCATTGAAAGCGGTTCCCTGGTAGCTCTCGACAAGGAGACAGGAAAGGAAGTCTGGCGGACCGGAGGAATTCGGGGTTCCTGGAATACACCGCTTCTGACAAAAACCGCCAAGGGAGAAACCGAACTGGTGGTCAGCGTTCCGGAAAAATTACTCGGATTTGACCCGGCAACCGGTGAACAGCTCTGGAACTGTGTCGGCATTCCCGATCGCGGCTATGTCTGCCCCAGCGTGGTTGCGGACAAGGGTGTCGTGTATGCCATCGGCGGGCGAAAGAACACGGCCCTGGCAGTCCGGACCGGGGGACGCGGGGATGTGACACAGTCGCACCGCCTCTGGGTCGCCGACAAGGGATCCAACGTCTCTTCACCGGTTTACCATGATGGCCATATTTACTGGATCCATGAACGGAATGGAGTGGCCAATTGCCTGGATGCCGCAACCGGGGAGACCAAGTACCAGGCCCGCCTGGAGCCACGTCCGGGTCTCGTCTATTCCTCGATCATGGTTGCGGATGGAAAACTCTACTGTGCCTCGATGCACAACGGGACCTACGTGATCTCCGCCAGTCCCAAGTTCGAGCTCCTTGAGCACAATGTCTTTGCCGACGACAACAGTCGGACGAATGCCTGTCCAGCAGTCCATAACGGCCAGTTACTACTGCGGACTGACAAGTACCTTTACTGCATCGGCAAGTAAAGATGCCAGGCAGGGCATTCCCTGCTTTCATCCTCAGGCAGGACTAAACTGTCCAGGCTTCTTCTCCTTGCAGGCCAGAAATTATTGTCCTGGCAAATGGTTTTGACGCTGTCATGCGGTGCGATGACCTTCCGGGGGCCGGGAGATACATGTGTTTCATGGCAGGTTCCGTAAATCGGTGAGAAACCATCCCAGCCCCGCGGGCAGCATTGGTTTTCCAGTCCAAATTGATGTCGCAATCCGATTATTCGTTATGGATGGAAGTCATTCACTTTTTGCTTTGGCAATTCCAGTCCATGTGAAAGCGATCGCATAAGTGTCATATTCATTACAGCCCCATGCCACGGATCTCAGGAACGTGTAAAACGGTTCCAAAACCGGCCGGGAGAACTGAAAATCTTATCAAGATCGCCCAAATTACGCTTTTCCGTTGGAGAAACGGCTGATTGCTGAATACAATAAAACATCGATGAATGCTGTGCCTTGGGCCGATGAGACTGGAAACAAGGCCGGTTCATGATCTTCCTTGCCGGAACAGGGAGAGCCCATTCATTTTCTTGCGTTGGAGTTTCTAGACATGTCCAAACGCAGTCTTCTGTCTGTCGTTATGTCATCACTGATGGCGTATTCATTCCTGTTTGTTCCTTCACTGGCAGTAGGCCAGGACAAGCAGGATTCCCAGATGGTGACCTTTGAAAAGGCCACTGGAGGGACATTCTATGCGCTGTCACTCAAGCCCAATGTCCCGGTCAACGATGATCGCGGTACGGACGTTCTGGTGCTGTTTGATACCTCCGCCAGCCAGACCGGCCTCTATCGTGATGACGCGATGGAATCTCTCACCTCCATGCTCTCGAGCTTTGGCGAGGACGTGCGCGTCAAAATCATGGCAGCGGACCTGACAACGGTCGATCTGACCGGAGACTTTGTGGCTCCGGCTGATGCGGCAGTCACAGGAGCGCTGGACAAGCTTGCCAAGCGAGTCCCACTCGGTTCGACCGACATGGCAAACATACTGAAAACCTCGGCCGATGCATTCACTGCAGAAGCAGCAAGTCGCAAGCAGGCAGTGGTCTATATCGGCGACGGTATGAGCAAGGCAAATGTACTCCAGGAAGGTGAATTCGCTGCAATCATCAAGAACCTGGTAAAGAATCGCGTTTCGGTTTCCAGTTTTGCGATTGGCCCGCAGAGAGACGTCCTGCTGCTGGCATCGGTTGCCAACCATACCGGTGGCGTGGTCTACGTGGACAGTGATAACCAGGCTGTCGCCCCCCAGGCAGGAATCGAACTGGCCCGTGCTGCCAGTGCCCCGGTTCTCTGGCCGACCAAGGTGACCCTGCCTGCCCAGCTGGAAAGTTCCTACCCGGCCAACGTCCCACCCCTGCGAACCGACCGTGATTCGATCCTCATCGGTACGATCAGCGAACGTGGGAATTACGCGATCGCCATGGACGCTGAACTGGCGGGACATTCGATCTCTCTGAACTGGGCTGTCTCCCCATTGGCCCACAACGAGGACTACAACTACCTGCCACACCTGACCGACCTGTCGGTCGATAATGGTGGGATCGTGCTTCCCACACTCGGCAGTGCCGGACTTGATGAGGTCGGGCGCTCGATGCGAGAGGGGGCCGACAGCCTGGCCAAGCTAAGCCGACATGCCCTGCGAAGCGGTGATCTTCGAGGCGCCCACCGGATTGCCAACCAGGCACTGCGACAGGATCCCAAGAATCCCGAAGCCCTGGCGGTCAAGTTCGCAGCCCGCAAGGCTCATGCGGGTGAATTACAGACAACCGCCGTCGCCCTGAATAACCAGCAGCAGCCCGCTGCAACGGTCGCCCAGGCCCCGGGTGAAGACGAGGAACTGGTGCTTGTTAACGCCGACGAGGACGCCCTTGGGCTGGAAGACCAGAATGGCCTTCTTGATGACGTCCTTCAAGATCGTCGTCTCAAGGCAAGCAAGCTTCAGGCGGAAGTGGAAAACGGTCTGGAAACAGCCCGTGACATGTTCAGCAAGGATCCGGAAAAGGCCGGCCAGGACCTGAAAATCCTGCTCGGCATGGTCGAAGCATCCACGGATGTTCCGGCCGAGGTGCGACGCCAGCTTCGCCAGCAGATTGAAGCGGTAATACGTGAATCAAGCTCTCGTCGAATCATGCTCGATGAAGCCCAGGCATTGGCCCAGGCACGTGAATCCAACGCGGCCCGACTCCGCAAGCTTACCGAGGAAACCGCCCAGGACCAGCTGTTGATTCAAAACCTGATGGAAAAGTTCAACATGCTGATGGACGAAGGCAAGTACCTGGACGCCGATGCACAGATCGCAAAGAAAGTCGAGGAAAAGCTGCCTTTCGATGCAACACCCATCGCAGGCGTCTGGATGGCTCGCTTTACCCGACAGATCAAGGGGATGGAGAAGTTCCGTGACCTGCGTCACAAGAACTTTGCCGACGTTCTTTACGAGGTCGAGGAGGCCCTGATTCCCTTCCCCGCCAATCCTCCGATCATCTATCCGGATGCGGAGATCTGGCATGAGCTGACGATGCGACGTCGCAAGTATGCGAACATGGAACTGACAGGAACGTCCCCTTCGGAACAGCGCATCATCAACGCCCTGGATGACGAGGCGATCATGGAGTTTTTCGATGTGACGCTGGCGGAGGTCATGGACCAGCTGTCCCAGCGGCACAATATCCCTATCTTCATCGATGAAGCCGGCCTGGAGGAGATCGGTATAGGGTCGGACGAAGTCATCAACATCAACCTGCGGGGTATCACCCTGCGATCCGGACTTCGGCTGATGCTCGGTGGCAAGGGCCTGACCTATGTTATCAATGACGAGGTGCTCAAGATCACCACGCCTGAAAAGGCGGAGAGCGAAATGGTTACCCGTGTCTACCCGGTCGGTGACCTGGTGCTTCCGATCATGACCGGCATGAGCCCGCTGATGGGTGGTGGCATGATGGGTGGCATGGGCGGTGGAGGCATGAGCGGTGGCATCGGTGTAATGGGAAGGGGTATGGGCGGCAAGGGCGACAGAGAAGCTGCAATGGGGGG
>CAYYZW010000285.1:0-1867 GCA_964476375.1 uncultured Pirellulaceae bacterium | reverse complement strand
GGTTTTTGACGGACCATTCACAATCAGCAACACCGCAGTCATCCGGGCGGCCGCCTTTGAGGAGGGAAAGGCAGGATCCCGTGTGGTGACGCAGTCCTACATTTTCAAGGACCAGGTTATTGCCAGCAGCGTGATGGACACTGCAATCACCGGTCATGCGGAATACGGGCCAAAGATGAAAGCGGCGATGTCCTGGATTCCAACAATGATCATCACCACCGGGCCGCCCATTAATGGCAACGCGGAAACCCGCGGCTCGCTGGAATTTTTTCCAACGGATGGCAGCGAGGGGTTTCAAGTAAATGCGGGCATCCGGAATTTTGGTGGGGCCTTCACGAATTTTGCGAAGAAGAACTTCCGGGTCTATTTCCGCAGCCAATACGGCGTGTCCAAGCTTGAATACCCCCTTCTCGAAGGGTTTGACCGGGGAATCGAGCCAACCCGGCAGTTTGACCAGATCAACCTGCGGGCCGGTTCCCACGACATGGTGCAGCGTGGATTTTACATGTCCAACCGGTTCACCGATGACACGATGTTGGAAATGGGGCACCTCAACCCGCACGGCCGGTTTGTGCACCTGTACCTGAACGCCACCTATTGGGGCATGTACCACCTGCGTGAACGCTGGAATGCAGACTTGCTTGCGGATTATCTAGGCGGCGAGCCGGAGGATTACGAGTCCATCAACGGGAACTGGAACGTGGGTGGTTGGGCGGAACCCGGCGACCCCTACGACGGGGATGGATCGGCCTGGACGCGGATCAAGTCCCTGCGGGATAATTACGACCAGATTCGGACCTACCTGGATGTGCCGAACTACATTGACTACATGCTCCTGTTCATGTTCGGCAACTCGGAGGCGGAATACCGCGGTGTCGGGCCGGTCGGGGAGGGGAGTGGCTTCAAGTTTTTCCTGAACGACGCGGATGGTTTCCTGCGCACGAGTGCAGGTAATCGAACGGGGCGGAATGCCCCGGGCCGGAAAAGCGGGGATGGACCCGGCAGCATCTTCAGCATGCTGCACAAGGAGGGACATCCGGATTATCTGGTTCTCCTGGCAGACCGCATCCACAAGCACCTTTTCAACGACGGTGCACTCACGACGAACCGTAATATTTCCCGGCTTGAGTATCGCGTTTCCGAGATGGAGCTGGCGTTTATCGCGGAGGCGGCACGGTGGGATTACCGAAGCCCGAGTTCATGGGCCTCGGCCAAGGCCAGGATTATAAATGATTGGTTCCCCCAGCGTACCGATGAGGTGATTTCCCATCTCAGGTCGGCCGGGTTTTACCCGGGAACGGATGCGCCGGTGGCGAGTCAGCATGGAGGCATGGTTGCCGAGGGGTTTGCATTGAGCCTGACCGCCCGTGTCGGTTCCACCATCCACTATACGACTGACGGGACCGACCCGAGACTCCCTGGCGGGGCTGTCTCTCCGGATGCAGTCGGGTTTCCCATCAATCCAGATAATACCCCCCTTTCCCTGCCCATCCATCAAAACACCCAGGTCAAGGCGCGGGCTCTTTTTAATGGTGAGTGGTCCGCACTCACCGATGTCTTCCTCTGGATCCGGAATCCGGTTACGCAGGGAGACCTCGTGATTTCCGAGCTACACTACCATCCGCGTGACAATGAGCAGGCGGAATTCCTCGAGCTGCAAAATGTGTCCGGCCGGGCAATCAACCTGCGGGGTGTCCGCTTCCTGAGCGGGATTCGATACACCTTTTCCAATGCCCGCGACACCATCATCCCGGCTGGCGGCCGCCTCCTTCTCGCCAAGAGCCAGCTTGACATGCAGAGGGCACACGGGGTTGGCCTGTCCATTGACGGTGTTTATCAGGGCAGCCTGAGCAACAAGGGGGAGGAG
>CAYYZW010000284.1:0-7520 GCA_964476375.1 uncultured Pirellulaceae bacterium | reverse complement strand
TTCTCTCCAGAGCCGGTAAAGGCGGCGATGCACATGCCAGACCAGCGCGGGGGTTCCGATAAACACAATGGCCAGGCCAGCCGGGCAGAGAAGTAATATCAGCACGTGCCACCAGGGTTCCCCCCCGGCCTCCAGATTGGCCACCAGGAAACCAGCCCCCACCAGAATCACCAAACCGACCCCAACGGCGATCCGGCCAAAAATTTTTGCAGTCAGCCGATGAGAATTCGGCCGCCACATCTCCCCCTCGCAGCGGCGGCAGCGAGTCACACTGACCGAGCCGGACCGGGTGCTTCGTTGTCCGCTCTTGGAATGGGTATGGGCACGGCAGCTGGCACACCAGACAAGGTCCGGATCGGGTTCTGTCGAATAAATGTCACTCGCCGTGAGCTCGGTCGCGATCGGCTGTTCCGTCTCCTCCGTTTCCGCCTCCCCTTCGGCAGAACCAAGGCCCGCGGCCCGTTTGGCCCATTTTTTCTTGGCCTTGATCAGGGTTGCCCCAACCAGGGCAATTCCCAGCACGGCCACCACCAGGAGAAGCCAGCCCTGATTTGTAAAGTGATACCTGGCACCGAAAAGGGCATAGCCGGCAGCCCCGATTCCAAGATGCGCGATCGCCTTGTGCAGCCTGAACACAGACGGGGGCAGCTGTTGCTCGCTCTCCTTGTTGAGATCAAAGAAGACCACCTGGGCCATCGCCAGGGTCACAAAAAAGATCACCACAACTGTTACCGCGACGTTCATGGAGGTCTAGCATACTCCAGGCCGGATAATCCTGCCGGACTCCCGTCTGGAGAATTACCTCATCGGGCCCGGGAAAACGCCGGGCAGCCGGCAATCAGGCAGAGGATCCGGGCACCCAGGGATACGGGATGGAAATTCTTCACGCTTTCAGAGAAAAAAACCGGCGGCCGCATGATCTTTTCGTGTACCGGAAAGAAGTGAAACCACCCTATAAACCGAAGTTCTTAACAAAACACGAGGGAAAGCAGCTGCCGCCACAGAGAATTTAACCAATTAAGACTTGGCGAGCGGAAGATGATATATAGAATGAAATGATCTGATGCGGTGCTTTCGACTACGAAAGTCAAGTGATATCAGTGAGTAACTTTTCTGAGGTTTTGAAGTAATGGCAGAAGGTACGATTAAGCGACTGACAGACCGTGGTTTTGGATTCATTGACACTGGGGGAGAAAAGGATCTTTTCTTTCACATGACAAACCTTGAAGGAGTGAGCTTCGACGAGTTGCAAGAGGGACAGCGTGTCTCCTTCACCGAAGGTCACTCGGACAAAGGCCCTCGCGCTGAAAACGTGACCGTCGTGTAACAACATTTTCATCCCTGTTATTTGTCCATCGTGGCAGATGACAGGGCAGTCAGACGCATGGATCGCGAAGTACTGGAAAACTGATGATGCCCTGCAGGTTCGCCGCTGGCGAAAAGGCGGGGCATTTTCATGCGCGGGGGAGATTTTTTAGTGATTCCCATCAAGACACTCGGCAGAACCGGAATGGAAGTGACCCAGCTGGGTTATGGCAGCATGGGCCTGCGCGGCCCCAACAGCTGGGGGGTCCGGATTGTGGACGACGAGGACTCGGACCGGTTTCTCAACCTGGTTCTCGACAGCGGCATCAATTTCATCGACACCGCCCCGGATTACGGCGCCAGCGAGGAGCGGATTGGCCGGGCCATTGGTTCCCGCCGCAGCGAGTATTACCTGGCGACGAAATGTGGCTGTGACTATATCCAGCACGACGACCACATCGAGGTGATCCACACCTGGACGCGGGATGTCCTGCAGCGGAATATTGAAACCAGCCTTGCCCGCCTGCAAACCGACTACATCGACCTGCTGCAGTTCCACGGTGGCGATGCCGAGACGCTCGAGCGTGAAGGCTTGATCGAGATGCTCATCGACTTCCGCAGCCAGGGCCTGATCCGTCATATCGGTTCGTCCAGTTCCCTGCCCCACCTGCCGGGAATGATTGCACTGGGCGTTTTTGAAACATTCCAGATCCCCTATTCATGTCTCGCCCCACAACACCACGATTCGATTTCACAGGCCGCCGAGACCGGGGCGGGAATTATTATCCGCGGTGGAATTGCCCATGGCGGCCCGGACGCGGAAATCGAGCGGCCGGTTTTAAATGACGTCTGGAAGACAGCAGGACTCGATGAATTACTTGCAGAGGGAATGAACCGCGCCGAGTTGATCCTGCGTTACACGTTCAGTCATCCTGCCTGCCAGACAACGATTGTCGGTACTTGTAACGAAGTCCACCTGGCGGAGAACCTGGCCAGCATGGCCAAGGGCCCGCTCGACCAGTCACTCTGTGACGAGATCGTCACACGTGTTCAAGGGAGTGGTATGATCGGTACTGGCTAGCCACGTTGACGGCAACATTCTTCTTCGAAAAGCACAGGGTGCCATGGCCCACGACCCGCGACAAAATCGACCCTGCAGGGGCATGACCTGGCTTGCCTCTGTTCTTCTTTTATCCGCCAGCAGTTATGCCCAGGAGCCTGGCCTGACGTTTTTTGGCTGGTCAGATCAACACGTCAAAACCAACGGAGAGGTCTCCCATCTTCTTGACGCGATCGACGCGATGAACGAACTTCCCGGAAAGGATTTCCCCGGGGCTATTGGCACGCAGGTACAGAAACCGGCATTCGTTTTTGGCTGCGGCGATGTCACCGAGTGGCCAACCCATGCGGCAGTTCGCGGTTACAGCACGGTGATCAGCGAGCGACTCACGTTCCCGTCATATGACCTGATGGGCAATCATGACGACGGTGGCAAGGTTCCCAGCGATACGATGAAGAAATGGATCATCCAGCGGCACGGTGGGCTGTCCTACTCGTTCGACCAGGGGGGCATCCATTTCATCAGCCTCTTCTCCCGTTTCGATCCGGACGCCAGACCGGCCCAGCCGCTCACCACCGAATCGCTCGACTATCTTCGCAAGGAACTAAAAAAAACGCCTGCCGGCAAGCCGGTTGTTGTCGCCACGCATCTTTGTTTTGATGCGATTACCAACCGGGACAAGCTGGTTGACGCCTTTGGGGACGCCAACGTGATCCTCATGCTCGGCGGTCACTACCACAAGGCAACCGTTCATCGCTACCGCGGGTTTCACTTTGTCCAGTTCCCTTCACCCCGTGACCAAACCGAGGTGACGGTAATTCGAATCGAGTCAGACCGCCTTGTCGCAATACCCTATGATCATGCCCGGAACAAATGGGTCGATGATCCCAGGAAGATTCTCGATGTGAAGATCCAAGGGCCTGCAAAAAAAGATCTCACCCCATGAACTGGGAGGGAATCACCCCCTGGATCTCCCGAGAGCCATTTTTCCAGACACCCCGTGGCAGCCACAAGCGGCAAGCAGACGCGTGTGAGGGAGACAAGAAGATTACTTCTTCGCCGGCTGGGGGTTACGAGGCTTGGGCACCGGCTTGATCATCACCACGTCGACATCATTCTGCAGCTTCGGACCGGGCGTCGAACGGCCGTCGCTGATGATCTGCCGGAGCATCTCTTTCATTTTCGCAACCCGGTCGGGATGCCTGGCCTGCAGGTTCCTCGATTCCCCGGGATCGTCTGCCAGGTTGTAGAGCTGGACCGGCGGCATTTTTGACAGATCCACCCGCCCCGGGCGGGGCTCGCTCCATCCGCCTGACCCCGGGCAGAGGCAGAGTTTCCAGTCACCGTCGCGCACCGCGAACTGGCCACCGATCGATTGCGACACGATCGACGTCCGCCGCGGCCCGCCTGTTTTTCCAAGCAGCACCGGCAGGAAGGAAAAGCTGTCCTCTGCGCCCTTCTTGCCACCCCTCGCCCCAACGATCTCGGCCGCGGTTGCAAGCAGGTCAAGCTGCCCGATCAGTTGATCGCTGCGCGAGCCGGGCTGGACCTGGCCGGGCCAGCGAACCACGAAGGGAACCCGGTGGCCTCCCTCGAAGATATCCGCCTTGTGACCACGATAGATGTAATTCTGGTCATGCCCGGCCGCTTCCAGTTCGGGAATCTTGGCCGCGGGCGAGCAGCCGTTGTCCGTCGTGAAAATGAGCAGTGTGTTGCCGGCAATGCGATTATCGTCGATTGCCTTGAGGACCTGCCCAACCGTCGAATCAACCTGCATCGTGAAATCCCCGTACTTGTTGATACCGCTTTTCCCTTCCCACTCGGCTGTCGGAAGGATCGGCGTGTGCGGTGCGTTGAGGGGAAAGTAGAGAAAGAAGGGGTGGTCCGACTGGGCATTTTCGTTAATAAACCGGACGGCCTCGGTCGTGATCCTTGGAAGCACGTCGATCGCCTCGAAGCCGACCGCAGCCGGCCCCCTGCGGTGAAATGCTTTTTCCACTGTCGCCGGTTCGGTGGGCGTTCGATCGCGGACAAAAACATAGGGAGGCATGTCCAGCGAGGCACTGATTCCAAAGAAGGTGTCAAAACCCAGATCGCAGGGTCCGTTTTTGATCTCCCCCTTGTAGTCAACGTCCCAGCCTCCCTTGAAGCCGCCGGAGAAATTCCCCTTGTCATTTGCCGTGCCCCCCTGCTTGAGCGGCCAGTCCCAGCCGAGGTGCCACTTGCCGATACAGGCAGTCGAGTAACCATGCTGCTTGAGCAGCGAGGCGACCGTCAAACGGCCCGGTGAGATCAGTGGCTTGGAGAATCCCCCCAGCACGCCTCTTTGCAGATGGGTCCGCCAGTGATACCGCCCCGTCAGGACCGAGTATCGCGTCGGTGTGCAGACGGAGGAGGAGGAATGTCCGTCGGAAAAGATCATTCCCTCTTTCGCAATCCGGTCAATATTCGGTGTGGGTATCTTCGACTCCGGGTTCAGGGCGGACACATCTCCAAAGCCCTGGTCATCGGCCATGATGTAAATGATGTTCGGATGCTTCGCCGCAGCCGTCGCGGTGGACGCCTGGCCCAGAACGACTGCAAGACTCCCAGTAATCGCAGCGGATAATATCCTGTTGATGGTATCTCCTCCCCGGTTTTCAGTTCACCAAAACGGTATCGTCCAGAAAACGTGCCACTCCCCTCGATTGTAGCTGCTCCAGGAAAACCCGGCTGCCCACCCTGGCTGGTATCTTATGGCCTGAGCTGCTCAAGTATTTTCATCTGCGCGCCGATCGGCTGATCGAGAAACTTCTCGAAACGCTGGTAAAAGTCGCTGGCGTCCTGCACGTCCGCATAACGCGCCAGTGCCTGTTCCCACCCCAGTCGTGCCACCAGCGGGTAGAACTTTTTCGTGTAGGCTTTCACGCTCCGGCTTCTGGACCGGTGGATCGCAAAGGCAACCGCCCAGACCCCCGCATCGTAGGCCAGGTGCCGGTAGTACTTCTTCAGCTCCGGCCGCTCTTCCTCCAGCTTCTCCACATCTTCAAAGTCCTTCATCGTGGCCTCGTCGCCGACGGACTGGACCATCCTCATCGACTGGTTCATGGACTGCTCCATGTCGATCCAGTCCTCCTGGTCCCCGAGGTAAAAGGCCAGGAACTCGGCCCCTCCCTCGGTCATCCAGGTCGGCGTGCGGGGGAAAGCTCGCTGGAAGACATGTGTGTATTCATGGATCCCGCGCGTGTAGAGGTAGGGAAAGGGAAAACCGTGTGGATTGATGAACACCAGTTCGGCAAATGGCGGATCGGTTGAGTTGACATAGGAGAGATAGGCCTCGGTCGAACCATCCCGGGCGCGCTGGACCAGGGATGCCCCCTGTCCCTTCAGGCAGTTGGTGATCCGGTCCGGGCTATCCTGATGCCGGCGTCGGCAAAATGCCTCAATGATGGCCTGGACTGTTCTTGGATCCTCCAGCTCGTTGGACTGCTGGCCGATGACATAGACCTGGACCGGTCCGTAGTTCCCCAGGTAATCACGGGCCCTGTCAATTCCCGTCTTGACCGTGTCGAACCACCTGCTGTCGTAATTGTCATGGCGCGTGTAGGCCGGCGGTTGCTGTATGCGGCTGCGCAACTTCTGTTCCTGGTCATCCTGGGCAGGGGCCGCCGCCGGACAACAATGCAACAGGGCACACAGGGCAAAGAGATAACGATGCATGAAACGGAATCCTGATCGTCCCGAATGATTTCACGGTTGGCCGCCCACACCGAACCTCTACTGGATCTTTATCGTACCGTCATCACGAAAAATAATCTCGTACTGGTCGACCAGGTTGGGCGTGAAGTAACCGAACTCGGCCTCGTGGTTCGCCCCCTCCAGGCTGCCACGCACCAGGCCACCGCCCTCCATCTTCGATTTAAACTGCAGGGTTTCGGTTTCCCCTCCCTTGATTTGCTGGATCTGAAAAACATGTCCTGCTGCTTCGACTTCAACCTGCTGCCAGTCCCTGGCTCCCTCGTTAGATAGCCTGATCTCGTTTCTCGCACACCCGGCGATCATCGCCAGCAGCAGGCACAGAAGTCGTCGTTGCATGCAGCACCTGGTTGATGAAAGAAAAGGCCCGTTATAGTAACCGGGTGAAATGGATTCCACGCTCTCAAACGAGGACCGAATATAACTGAACCCCAGGAATCGACAACCGAACACCTGGTCATTCCGCATGTGGCAATCCGCCGGAAGATCCGGTAGCATCATGGCGCATTGAACACCTGTTTCCCGCATTGGAGCCCGGCCATTGTTTGTCGATCTGAACGAGCATGCACATCAGACACCAGGTCCCCGATCCCGTGGATTCCTGGTGATCCTTGTAGCCGCGTTGACCATCACCTGGTTCTCCCCGGGCACCAGGGTGATCGCCGACGAAGACGAAAGTCGACTTCGGCAGCGGATCACTGAACTGGAAGCCGAGAACCGGGCGCTTCGCAAGATTATTGCGGGAATCCAGGGCGCGCTGGAGTCGCTGCCGAAAACCAGTCTTCCCAAAACAGACAACCTGCACGAACTGCGGATCGTCGTCATGCCGGATAACTGGGGGGGATCGGAACTGGAAGACATTCGCAAGGTCTGCCTCTCCTCGGCTGGAACCATCTGGTCGCAATTGGCTGACGATGGCCTGGCACCGATCCTGGTCCAGCGGTCAGAAAGTGGCCCCATCAGCCTCTACCGGCGTGGCCAGGGGAACGAGTACGTTGTCAAGCTGGATACCGGCAGCAACGCCTGGGCGCAGTGTGCGTTCCAGTTCTCACACGAGTTCTGCCACATCCTCTGCAATTACCGGAATGTCCCGAATCAACAGCTCTGGTTTGAGGAAACGCTGTGTGAATGTGCCTCGTTATTTGCACTTCGCCAGATGGCCGTGGAGTGGAAGACCATGGCTCCATATTCGAACTGGACATCCTATGCACCGGCCCTGGGAAGCTATGCTGCTGACCGCATCAAGAAGTTCGACGATCAAAAGGACCCTGTCCCGGAGTTCTACCAGATGCACCGGGAAAAACTCGAGGAGAACGCGACCAACCGGGAATTGAATGGATACATCGCCGGCAAGCTGCTGCCATTGTTCGAGAAGTCGCCGACGGCCTGGCAATCACTGCGATACCTGAACCTGGGGCCA
>CAYYZW010000283.1:0-2354 GCA_964476375.1 uncultured Pirellulaceae bacterium | reverse complement strand
CCTGTGGAATGGGTTCCAACCGGAGGGCCCTCCAACTCCGAGCGGGGTCCCAAACTGCATCGGGATAGAGATGGGCCTCCGAGACCCCACCACCACGCAAGGCGATTCGTCCCCTATCGCCAACGAGCTCCATCCCATACGGTTTGCCACCTCCCTCGGGGAAGACTTTCGTTTCGAAGAACCCACGGACACCGTTCTCAAAGAAAAAGAAACTGTCAATGCGATCTCCGGCAATCAATCCGATCGGTTCTCGGCCTTCTCTTACATCGGAAGCTCCGATTTCTTTCCCATTCGCGGTAACCTGCCCGGACATCCAGCTCACCTCTCCTGCAAAGAAGCGCATCAGGTTGAACAGGTGCGTTCCCAGTACAATCATATCCTCTCCACCCCCGCGTCTGTCCTGCTTTCCGCGCACGAAGACGGCCTGAAGTTCGCCAATCTCTCCGTTGTCTATCATTCCCTTTACGTGGCGGACCTGCGGGAGATAGACCGCCTGGTGTGCAACCGCCAGCTTGACACCCGCCTTCTCTGCGGCCAGAACCATTCGGTCTCCCACGACCAGACTGGGCGCCATCGGCTATTCGCAGTACACATGGCATCCGGCCTCGATGCAGGCCAGGACCATGTCCTCGTGGCAGTCTACCCACCTGGGACCCACCGTCACCAGATCGAGGTCCTCGTAAGCCAACATTTGCTCGTAATTCTCATAGGTACGCCCTGCCCCGACCGCCGCCGCCGCCTTCGCCCGCCCGGCCTCGTCAGGATCGGCCACGGCTACCACCTCAACACTGTCCGCGGCCGCCATTCCCAAATGCAGCCCGTGACCATAATCTCCCTGACCGGTTCGGCCTATTGCGGCACCTCTGTAGTTCTCAGACATATGTGCATCCCTCCCCAGTCGTGATGGCCACTACTGTGGAATGAACACTACCCCCAGGGCCTCGTTGGGCCTCTGGACCAAATCTTCGCAGGCCTCTGGCGCTTCTGAGAGTGGGACCCTGTGCGTAATCAGAGGGGCCACACGAAGGTCACCGGAAGCCATAAACCTCAAACATTCTTCCAGGTTACGCTTCGTTGTCCACTGCATGAACACTTCGGGATAGTCCGCCCCGTGCTCCCAGGGTTCATCGTGGTATCCGGGACCTGTTCTCGCTGCACTCCTCACATCAAGATTTCCAAGTCGTGAAGCAAATTGATGCTCGATCCTGGCGCCGCCCACAATCACTATGCGTCCCATCAGGTGTGTGTCGGGAGATACCTTCATCAGCGACACCAGCATTTTGAACGCCGGTGTGCCGTCCCCCCCAAAAGCCAGAATTCCAGCATCCATTCCATAGCCCCGTGTGAACGCCTGCGCAGCTTCCTAAGGATCCAGATCGTCGACATTCACCGCCAAAAGTACAACAGCTTCCTCGGCCCCTTTGAGCCTCATAGGCAGCCTATCCAACCCCAAGACATGACATCCGGAGAGTTTCCCCCACTGGCATGCAAACTGACCCACCAGGCCAAGCCCTACTACGGCAAGGTGTTCGCCCAATTCTAGATCTGCCCGGCGAACAGCATAGAGACCTGTGGCGACAAGGTGTATCGAAGAGGCGTCCTCGAAGCTCACCTCATCGGGCAGCGGTATGGCCATATTTCTAGGTATGCAGGAGCGTGTCGCATGCTGTGCGTAACCACCTCCCATGCAGGCAACCCTTGTGCCGAGAGGGATGTCGTCACATCCCTCTCCCTGCGCAACAACCACACCGGCATTCGAGTATCCAAAGGGACGGGGGGCAGCATCTGAAGGGGTCTCGCGGCGTCCTTTGATGCCCGCCAGTTCTGTTCCAGGACTGACCATGCTTGCGCGGACCTCGATTTGAACCTGACCTGGCTTGGGCATCGGAATCTCTTCCTCGATTATATGAATCCGTCCCGCTCCGTCGATCGCTGCAACCTTTCTCGTGCCAGCTGTCATTTTATTCCCCTCCCTTTTCTCGCTCCAGGAATCTCGTGACAAAGCGTGTCAATATGTAAGTACTCTGTGTCCCTGTGGCATAAACCAGATTACATCAACGACAAGGCCCAATGCGATCGAGAATATATATCCGATCAATAGGCCTACAAAAAACGGTCGCGACCTACGGTAGAACGTGGCCCCCACAAACCTGAGGAGGATATACTTGATGGCCCAGGCCAGGAATATTGTAAACGCAGTTAAATGCGAAAGTGCTGTGCCCGATAGCGCCAGCCCGATTGGATGGAATGGCCACCACGTAAATCTATAGCGCATAAACGTCATCACTGCCATTGCAGCGGCACCGATGAGGAAAAACAAGTATTCACTGTTAACCATTGGTTTGGGTGAAATA
>CAYYZW010000282.1:0-5871 GCA_964476375.1 uncultured Pirellulaceae bacterium | reverse complement strand
GAGCCTTCGGTCCTCGAAAAGATGCTGGACAATGCCAACTGGGCTCCTACCCATGGCCTGACCGAACCCTGGCGTTTTGTTATTTTCCAGGGGGATTCCCGCTTCTCGCTTGCCAGGTTTCTTGCCTCAGCCTACGAGGAGCATACCGCCGAGGAGGCCTTCAAGCCGGCCAAGCTGGAGAAGATCCGTCTTTATGCGGAGCGGGCAACCGTTGCGATTGCCCTGGGGATGCAGCGTCGTGAGAGTGTGATTCCAGCAGAGGAGGAGGTCATCGCAGTGGCCTGTGCCGTGCAGAATATTCAGCTCACCGCTACCGCCCTTGGACTTGGTACCTTCTGGTCCAGTTCCCCGGTTTACGACCTGCCCGCCACCCGTGAGTTCTTTGGCTGGACGGGGGAGAATGACCGCTGCCTTGGCATTTTGTATGCTGGGTACCCCGCAAATGCCTGGCCGGAGCGGAAGCATGGCCAGCCTGAACCGATCACGGAGAAAGTCGAGTGGCGCAGTTGAGCTGCCCGGACCTGTCATGAAAATCACGGCAATCAACATCTACCAGGTGGATCTGCCGCTCCACGAGGGGAGTTACAAGTGGTCTGGTGGCAAGTCGGTCGACGTCTTTGACAGCACCGTGCTGGAAATCCAGACAGATGACGGGATCACCGGCTACGGGGAGGTCTGTCCGCTGGGGCCTTTCTACCTGCCCGCCTACGCAGCCGGGGCGCGGACGGGAATCCAGGAACTTGGCCCCCACCTGGTTGGCCAGGATCCAACCCGGCTGGGCCCGCTGAACGACCTCATGGACCGTGCCCTCAAGGGGCATGCCTATGTCAAGTCGGCGATCGATATGGCCTGCTGGGATATCCTTGGCAAGCTCACCGGTCAACCGGTCTGTGAGCTGCTTGGTGGCCGTTACGGTGACGATTTTGTGCTTTACCGGGCAATCTCCCAGCAGCCACCGTCGGAGATGGCGGCCAGCGTGAAGCAGTACCATGACGAGGGGTATCGCCGCTTCCAGCTCAAGGTGGGAGGGGACCCGGACGAGGACATCGAGCGGATTCATGCTGCTCGTGAGATTCTCGAGCCGACCGACAAGCTGGTTGCTGACGCCAACACCGGCTGGACCGTCCACGAGGCAGCTCGCGTGGTTCGGGGGGTCCGTGACGTGGACGTCTATATCGAGCAACCCTGTGCCAGTTACGAGGAATGCCTTACCATCCGCCGCCGCACGGACCACCCGTTCATCCTGGACGAGGTGATTGACGGGGTGGATGTCCTGGTCCGGGGAAACGCTGACCTGGCGATGGACGTGGTGAATATCAAGATCAGCAAGTTTGGGGGCCTCACGCGTGCGGCCCTGGCACGCGATCTCTGTTCCCAACTGGGGATTGCCATGACCATCGAGGACAGCTGGGGTGGCGATATCGTGACCGCTGCGATTGCCCACCTGGCACACAGCACGGCCCCGGAAATGTTATTCACCTCGACCGATTTCAACAGCTATGTGACGGTCAGCATTGCCGAGGGGGCTCCGCAGCGGAGCCAGGGGCGGCTCTCTGCAAGCACCGCTCCCGGCCTGGGAATCCAGCCACGCATGGATGTGCTGGGTGAGCCACTTTCCAGGATAGAATAAACCCATGCCAGATCTCCCGGTCAAGATCATCGACTCGCATACCGGCGGGGAACCGACACGGATTGTGATTGGTGGTGGACCGGACCTGGGATGCGGGTCCCTGGCCGAACGCCGGGAGTTATTTGCCAGGGACCATGACAGCTTCCGCTCGGCGGTGATTGATGAACCGCGAGGCGGGGAAGTATGGATTGGCGGGCTCATCTGCGATCCGGTGAATCCGCAGGCCTGCGCCGGCGTGGTCTTCTTCAACAACGTTGGTGTCCTCAACATGTGTGGCCACGGCACGATCGGACTGGCTGTCACGCTGGCCCACATGGGCCAGATCGGCCCAGGCGATCACCTGCTGGAGACCCCGGTCGGTGATGTCCGGATCCAGCTGCATGATGCCAATCGGGTCACGCTGGTCAATGTCCCCAGCTACCGTTACCGGGCCGATGTCGAGCTGGAGATCCCTGGCCACGGAAGAATTCATGGGGACATTGCCTGGGGTGGAAACTGGTTCTTCCTGGTGGAGGATCACTCGCTGGAGCTCGAACTGGCCAATGTCGACCAGCTTACCGAGGTGACCTGGTCGATCCGCCAGGCGCTGGAAGAGCAGGGGATCACGGGCGAGGGAGGTGGCTTGATTGACCATATCGAGTTGTTCGGGCCGGCCCGCGGGGATGCCGACAGCCGTAACTTTGTCCTCTGTCCCGGCAGGGCCTATGACCGTTCTCCCTGTGGCACGGGGACCAGTGCCAAGCTCGCCTGCCTGATCGCTGACGGCAAGATCGCTCCTGGCCAGACCTGGCGGCAGGAGAGTATCGTGGGGAGTGTTTTCGAGGGAGTCGGGGTGGTCGAGGATGGTCAGCTGGTCCCCCATGTCACGGGGACCGCTTACGTGACTGCCGAAAGCACCCTTGTGTTTAATGACCGGGACCCGTTCACCATGGGGATTCGTTCGTGACTGATTCATCCCGGCGGATCCTGGTGGTCGGTGGTGGAGTGATCGGGGCTGCCTGCAGCCATGCGTTGGCCAGGCGAGGTTACCAGGTCACGGTGATTGACAAGCGGGGCTGGGGAAGTGCCTGTTCGCACGGAAACTGCGGGTTGATCTGTCCCAGCCACGTGCTGCCGCTGACCGAGCCGGGGACGGTCCGCAAGACCATCGTCTCGCTACTGAAAGGGAATTCCCCCTTCTCGATCCGTCCCCGTTTCGATCCGCGACTCTGGAATTGGCTCTGGCGATTTTTCCGCCGCTGCCGACACGATCGGATGCTCGAAGCGGCCCGGGTACGAATGCCGCTATTAGAAAAATCTCTCCAGGCCTACGGCGAGATGGTCGAGGCGGGGATCCTGGACTGTGAATGGCAGGCGCGAGGCAGCCTTTATATCTACCGGGATCAGAAGCAGCTCGACAAGTTTGCTGCCACTGCCGGCATCCTCGAGCAGGAATTCAATCTGTTTCCAGAACTTCTTGACGGGGACCAGCTCCAGGCCATGGAGCCCGCACTCAGGCCCGGCCTGGCCGGGGCCTGGTACTTTCCTGGCGATGTCCATGTCCGCCCGGATCGGCTGCTGGCGTCCTGGCGTATCGACCTGGAGAGGCAGGGGGTACAGATCCTGGAGCACCATGAACTGAAAAAGCTGGTTAAAGAACAGGGCCGCGTGGTGGCGGTGGTGGCCGGAGAGGAAAAAATCGACGTGGACGGGGTGGTCGTTGCCACGGGTGCATGGACACCGCTGCTGGCCCGGGAGCTTGGCTGTCGCTTGCCGATCCAGCCGGGCAAGGGCTACTCAATCACGATGCCGCGTCCCCTGCCATGTCCCTCGCTGCCCCTGTTGTTTGTCGACGAAAAAGTGGTGGTCACCCCGATGCAGAGCGGCTACCGGCTGGGATCGATGATGGAACTGAACGGGTATGACACACGGATCAAGCCGCGGCGACTGAAGCTATTGCGGCGAGCGGCAGAAAAATACCTTCCCGTGCCTTACTGTGACCCGGTGGAAGAAGAATGGTATGGCTGGCGGCCGATGACCAGTGACGGCGTGCCCTTTATTGACCGGCTGCCGGGCCTTGAGAATGTCTGGGTGGCGGCCGGCCATAACATGCTTGGAGTCTCGATGGCCCCTGCGACGGGCAGCCTGCTGGCGGAACTGGTCGACGGGGCAGAGCCCTCGATCGACCCGGCGCCGTACCGGATTGGCCGCACATAGATCAGGCCAGGATGTCCTTGACGATCCGCGGTTTGAAAGTGTCGGTAAGCCGTTCCTTGAGGCCATTGCGCTCGAAGAACAGATCCTCGTGGTAGAGCCCCAGCTGGTGCAGGATCGTGGCGTGCCAGTCGGCAATGCTGACCGGGTTCTCCTCGGCGGCGAAGCCGATCTCGTCGGTTCCCCCGTAGGTGATGCCCGGCTTGATCCCGCCACCCGCCATCCAGATCGAAAAGCCGCGGGGGCCATGATCCCGCCCGGCGGTGGAAGTGTTTTTCTTGTCACGGATCTGTGCGATGGGAAGCCGTCCAAACTCACCGCCCCAGATCAACAGCACATCGTCCAGCAAACCACGCTGTTTGAGGTCCTTCAGCAGGGCTGCCACGGGCTGGTCGGTTCGACCACAGGCAGTTTCCAGCGATGTCTTGAGGTTGCTGTGGTTGTCCCAGATCTGTGCGTTGATGTAGAGCTGCACGTATCGTACGCCCCGTTCCACCAGCCGCCGGGCCATCAGGCAGCGGCGGGCATACGAATCAGTCGGATCCTTGCCGACCCCGTAAGCATCCAGGGTTGCCTGGGATTCCTGGTTCACGTCCAGGGCGTCTGTCGCTTCCAGCTGCATGCGGCCGGCCAGCTGGTAACTATTGATGCGGGCATCAAGCTGCAGGCTGTTGGGCCGTTTTCGCCGATGGATCTTGTCGATCGTACCTAGTAGCTCCCGCTGCAGCTGGGCCACGCGGGGTGGATCCGGCGTTTCAGGGTTCAGGTTGAGAATCGGAGATCCGGTACTGCGAATTCGTGTTCCCTGGTAAATGGGTGGCAGGAAACCGCTTTGCCAGCTCTGCACGGTATTGACCGGCAGGCCAAGCGGATCATCCAGGACCACGTAGGCAGGCAGGTTCTGGTTCTCACTTCCCAGGGCGTAGACGACCCAGGCCGCCATCGAGGGGCGTCCCGGAAGCAGCCGCCCGGAATGGATCTTGAAAAGAGCCGGTTCGTGGTTGGGGTGGGAATTGAACATCGAGCGGATCACGGCGATGTCATCCACGCACTCTGCCAGGTGAGGCATGGCGTTGGAGACGATGGTTCCGCTTTCTCCATGCTGCTTGAAAGAAAAGGGGCTTCGCATCAGTCCCCCGGCGGACTGGGGAGAGGAAACATCCTGTGCGATCCTGGCGAAATAGGATTCACCGTGGTGCTTGTCGAGTTTTTCTTTGGGATCAAACAGGTCCACCTGGCTGGGCCCACCATTCATGAATAATTGAATGACCGCCTTGGCACGCGCCGGGAAGTGGGTCTTGCGGGGTCGTGTGTCGTATCCCCGGCGGCGGCCCGCGGTGGCGGGTAAAAGTTCACTCTCGTCAGCCAGCGTTGATTTACCCGTAAGCTCGCTGGTAGCCAGGTAGGCCAGGGCGGTTCCGTGGAGTCCATCGGCGGCGCGGTTGAAAAACCCTCGCCGGTGTATTGGATGCTGCTTGTCGGATGACATGGTCGTTGTTTCCCGTCGGATCAGGTCCTGTCCATTATAGCCTAGTCGACGTAGAGAAATTCAGCCGTATTAAAGATCGTGTGGCAGTACGTCATCAGGGCCTTCTGGCCCGCCTCATCGACAGGCATTTCCTTTGCCTCCAGTTCCTCGCTCCAGGCCTTTTCCAGGTCCAGCAGGGTGGTGCGGCCCAGTTCCAGTTCCTCGTCACTGGCAGGACGTCCCAGGGCGGCCAGGTAGACCTTCTGGATCCGCTCGGTCGGATCGGTCGTCTGCTCACCAATCTCCAGGGCGAACGATTCTGCCAGCGAGCGGACCATCGTGTTGTTGAGCAGGTAAAGTGCCTGCTGGGCGACGTTGGAATTGGCCCGGGCCTGGCAGGCGGGGTTCATCTGGGGCAGGTCAAAGGTCTCCAGGAAGGTTGGCATTTCCTTGCGACGCTGCCGCAGGTAGATGCTGCGGCGGTAGCCGTTACCGCTGCTGATTGCGGTTACCAGGCCGTCCTTGCGGACGTCCACCTGGTCCGGGAGGCCGAAGGGCTCTTCCCGGAGAACGCCACTGA
>CAYYZW010000281.1:0-10614 GCA_964476375.1 uncultured Pirellulaceae bacterium | reverse complement strand
TCCGTCCCCTCGTAGATCCGGCAGACCCGAACGTCGGCCCAGTGCCGGGCAGGGCGGAAAAGCTGCGAATAACCACGCCCTCCAAACACCTGCACCGCGCGATCGGCCGCATCCAGTGCAGCGTTGCTGGCAATAAATTTCGCTTCCGCCGCCAGCAGGTCCGATTCCTGGTTCAAATCCCGGTCGTCTCCTGCATCGCGACTATTCATTCGCGCCCTGACGGCCTGGCCAAGCAGGCTTGCGGTGGTAACCCGTGCCAGTTCCATCTGGGCCAGGTGATCCTGGACGAGCTGGTGTCTCGCGATCGGTTTTCCATGCTGCCGCCGCTGCAGCGAATACTCGATCGTTTCGGCAAGACAATCCTCAATCACTCCAAGGCATCCTGCCGCCACGCTCAAGCGGCCGCTCACGAGCGTGTCCATGGCGATACGAAAACCATCTCCTTCCTCTCCAAGCAGGTTGGCCGATGGCACGGCGTGGTCGGTCAATTCGAACATGGCGGTGTTGCACGTGGGCAATCCCACCTTGGCGGTCATTTCTTCCTGTTCAAAACTATGACCGACGGTATCGACAATAAAGGCGCTGATCCGCCCACCCTCCTGTTCCGGGTAGGCGAAGACCACGATCGCATCGGCAATTCCCCCGTTCGAAATCAGGTATTTGATTCCGTTGAGGACGAAAACGTCTCCCTCCCGACGGTAAGTCATTTTCATCTCGAGCGGGTTCGACCCCGCCTCAGGTTCCGTCAGGGCAAAGGCCATGATTTTGTCGCCACAACATGCCGGCACCAGGTATGACTGCTTCTGCGCCTCGTTACCAAAACGGGACACCGGGTAGGCGCCGATCGACGTGTGGCCGGAAAAGAGTGTGCGAAGCCCGCTCCCCTCCCGCCCAATACGGGTAATGGCCGCCAGGTACACCTCCAGGCTCGCCCCCCGGCCACCGTATTCGGTGGGAAACGGCATTCCCAGCAAGTGGTATTTACGCGCCAGTTCGATAGCCGAATCATTGAATCTGTGTTCCAGGTAACACAGTTCTTCGGTCGGCCGGATTTCCGCACAGAAAGATTCCACGTCCGAAAGGAGGTCTCCCTGGTATTTTTCGTTCATTCCGGGCGAACCCTCCCTTCCATCGCAACCACGGGCCGCCACACATTCCCAAATCGGGGGGATCACAGCCTCTGGCACCCTCGATGATATCGACGATCCGCGGATCCTTGTAGCCCGCCAGCCGCCTCGCCCGGCGTTTACCTTGTCGGTGCGCCGCGATTTGTGATATTCTTGCCATAGCATCTGACGACGCTGCCGATAGGGAGAGTAAGACGACTCCCATCGCAGGATCGTTCTGCACCCTGTATCCAGGGCCATTAAATCGGAAGGCGACCACCCATGCGAACCGGCTCCATAATATTTTCCCTCCTTGCCTGTCTTTCGTTCACCACAGCCACGGTGGATTCTGCAGAACGGAACAGGGATGCCATTGGTCAAAACATCCGCAATTTCGCGCTGAAGGATTTTCGCGGGAAACAACATTCGCTGAAAATGTCGGGCGGAGACAGGGGGACGATCATTTATTTCATGGGGACGGATTGCCCCCTGGCCAAACTTTACGGGCCCCGGCTTCAGAGCATTTCTGACGAGTTCTCCGGTGATGGCATTTCGGTTCTCGGCATTAACTCGAATGTCCAGGATTCGATCACCGAGCTGGATGCCTATGCCCGCCGCCATTCGATTAAATTCCCCATCCTCAAGGACGTGGGAAACAAGGTGGCTGACGAGTTTCATGCCAAGCGGACGCCCGAGGTATTTCTCCTCGACCAGCAGGGGACGGTCCGGTATCACGGCCGCATTGATGATCAGTACACGTTTGGTTCCGGAGTCGGCCTCGCCTCCCCGACCCCGAAAAGGCGGGATCTTGCCGAGGCCATCCAGGAATTGGTTGCCGGCAAAGAAATCAGCGTTCCGATCACGCCCATCCGTGGCTGTATCATAGGGCGAGTTCGCGCCCCCAAGGAGAATGGCGAGGTCACCTACACGAACCAGATATCTCGCCTGATACAGAAACGATGCCTCCAGTGTCACCGCGAGGGCCAGATAGGCCCTTTTACCATGAACACTTACGAGGAAGTGGCAGGGTGGGGTGAGATGATTGCCGAGGTGGTAAAAGAGGATCGCATGCCACCCTGGCACGCGTCACGAGAACACGGTGTTTTCAGTAATGACAACCATCTCTCGGCCAGCGAAAAGAACCTGATCTCGACCTGGGTTGCAGACGGGTGCCCGGAGGGGGACAAGGCCCACCTTCCCGCCCCCATCGTGTTCCACGAAAGGTGGTTTATTGAAAATGAGGATGCGGAAATCTTCATTGACGAGGAACCGGTGAACGTGAAGGCGGAGGGTGTCGAACCGTACCGTTATTACTCCGTGGAGACGAGGTTCACCGAGGACAAGTGGGTCTCGATGGTCGAATGTCGGCCCGGCAATTCGGCTGTCGTTCACCACATTATTGCTTTTATCAAACCACCCGGTGACAACCGCGCCGCGGGCCTGGACCGCGATGTGCGTGGATTCAATCACCTGGCGGGATTTGCCCCGGGCACCCGGCCGCTCCAGTTACCCCAGGGGTGGGCCAAGCGAATTCCGGCCGGCTCCTCGATCGTCTTCCAGATGCATTACACGCCCGTGGGGTCACCTCAAAAAGACCGATCCAGCATCGCGCTGAAATTCGTCGATGCCAAGGACGTGACGCATGAGGTGTCCACCACCAATGCCACGCAACATCGTTTCCTGATTCCGCCTGGGGCTGCCAATCACAAGGTCGAGGCGGTCAGGTTATTCTCGCGAGACGCCGTGCTGCTCTCCCTCTTTCCCCATATGCACATGCGTGGCAAGTCGTTCAAGTACGAACTCACCTACCCGGACGGGACAAAGGAGATCCTGCTTGACGTTCCCCGGTACGATTTCAACTGGCAAAACAGCTATATCCTCCAGGAACCAAAGAATATTCCGGCGGGAAGTCGATTGCTCTGCACCGCCTATTTCGATAACTCCCTTGGCAACCTCGCCAACCCGGATCCCACCAAGGCCGTTCGCTGGGGGGATCAAACCTGGGAAGAAATGATGATTGGCTGGTACGACGTCGGTATCCCGGTCGATGTGGCGACCAGGATTCGGGGCGGAGCAGCACGCAAGTAGCACATCCCTTCGCCCGCCGCCGGAGCCATGGCACGGGCACAGGCGAGACCGAGCTCACCCGCCGTCCGCGCCCTTCTCGGCTGCGGGCTGCAGGTTGCGAAAGTGCATGTGTTCTACCAGCACTCGGCGAAATTCATCGACTTCCACATCGCGCTCACAGCAGACAAGCATCAGCGCGCCGTCGTCCCGAAAATTCCCATCCCAGGCAACGACCTGTTCGTCATTCCAGGTGGGGTCGTAGCTCACGAGATGTTCGTCGCTGAGTCCCGCCAGGTACGCCCGCAGCGACGTATCGGTCTCGTCCATCGCCTGGCCTTCAGGAAGCCGCTCGTAGTTAATCTCGTCATTCATCTTTCACCTGGTTGTCATGATACGCAATCGGGCGTCAGTATCCACAGGTTCTGCTCTGTCGCCGGTAGGATTTCACCCTGGACCGCGGTTCGCCCGGGACATGGCAGACCGAACAGAGATCCTGGTCGTCCAGGTCCTGGTGCCGGCCGGTCGATTGTCCATGCACATCATGGCAGCTCAGGCATGTCACCGGCGACTCCGGCTGAAGGATCATCTCCCGGATATTGTGCATCACGTGACGATCCCCGGGATCCATCCGTGCAACCGCGCCGGGATCGAAATCAACAGCCAGGTCACGAAAAAGGTTATCGCCGGCAACGAAATTATTCGCAAAGGGCAGGCCCGTACTGCGCGATTGTCCATGACGTATGTGGCACTGGCCACAGATCGAGGCAACCACGCGGGGTGCATCCGCCCTTTTCTTCGAGAGATGCACGAGGCGCGTATCCTTTGCATGTTCCAGTTCGACGGTGCCGTGACAGGCAAAACAGTCAATGGAGATGGCCGAGAAGGCTTGCTTTTTTGAGTCGACGCCGGTGGCATGGCAACCAGCGCACGCCGTGCCAAATTCCACCGCGTTCCAGGCGGGCTTTGTCGCATGGACGAGCATCCCGCGACCACCATCGGCCATTCCATTCCAGCCGACCGAGAGCATCTCCAGCTTCCCATACCCCTTCCCTCTTCGCAGGTAACGAGAATGATGATCCCCGCCCAGGATGAATTCCACCATCTGGGCCATCTCACGCGCCGCTGGTTCGCTGGCCAGCGCCTTCCATTCAGCCCGTGTCCTTTCCACGGGGCGGATCGTCGTCTGGTGCGGGTTTTTCGACCACGAGGGACCGATATTTTTTCGATGGCAAAAGAGGCATTCGTCGCCTGTCATGTATTCCGGCACCATTTTGCCCACGTGATCGCCTCCCCATGCGGCGGGATCGACCTGCGCCGCCGACTGCTGGGCACGTGCCGCGCGGGGGGCCGGCTCGTGCTGCCAGGCCACCGAGAAACCCCAGGCGGTCAAGGGCAGAAGAAGCAGGAAAGCGAGAACGCGTGCCGGCATGACTTCCCTAGGCGTCATCCCGCACCCATCCCCATGCGGCGTTTAATCGCTGGCCGCCGTTTTCCAGGTACGCCGCCTTGAGCCTGCTCAGCCCGTCCGCCGGAATGGCATTCCGTTTCTCTTTCACGTTCACACCATACAGCCCGGCGGCGTTGAGCCCGAAAATCCTGGCCTTGTCTTTCTTGCTGAGTTTCTTGTAACCGAACTTGTCGCAAAGTTCATCGGAAATCTGGAAACGTTTGAAAGAGTCAATCACCCACTGGGGCGAGCCCCACCAGAGGCAGTCGGTGCCCCATATCACGTGGTCGGCACCATAGTTCTGGATGTTTTTCCCGATCAGGTGCATGCACATCACCGGGTGAACAATTGCCAGCGTGCCGTAGGAGGATCCAATCTCGCAATAGACATTGTCCATCTTTGGGTTCCGCTGCTTGATCTTCATCAGGGCATCATGCCAGGCAAAATCCCCGGTGGTAGGGTCAAAAAAACGGTCATCATCAAACTCCGGTTCACCGGGCCCGTGTTTCAGCGCGGAATGATAGATGATGAAGTTGAGATCCGGGTGATCTTTCGCCGCCTTTTCCACATCGCCCGGATGGGCCAGGTGCCCCAGTGTCCGCGACTGGCTCGCAAAACCCTTGTGGACACTGTAGAGCGTGAGCCCCATCTCCTTCGACTTTTCATAAAACGGGTAGGTCATCTCTTCATCATCCAGTTTGAATCCATTCCCCGAGCGGCCGGGATCCGTATGGCAATACCACTTCCAGCTATCGACCTTGTACTTGTTGTGCTCGCGTTCCATCTGTTCAAAAAGCTCGCTGAAATTCGGTTTATTGCTGCCCGTATCCCAGTAATGGTTCGGGGCGCAGTTGCCCTGGCAAAGTGCCCGTTGGCAGCCGGCGACATCGTTGACCTTTTTTTTGCTCTGGGACATCAGCCAGCTTGGTAGCAAGCCCCCCCGGCGGTCCTGGCCTTCCAGGATCCGTCCCTCGTCATCCTTGTTGGTCTCGCGACCGGGAACCCCGGAAATCACCGACATGCTGGTTTCGCTATCAAAGAAGATCTCCTTGACATAATTTGCGAAGCTGTAGGATTCAACGTCATCCTTCAGATCAAACCCCATATTTTTCATGAACTCGGCGGTTCGAAATCGAAGCGGGAATCCCTGGGTGAAATGGTTCTGTACATCGAAAATGAAATACTCGCCCTTGGGCCATTTCTCCTCCGTGGCTGCCTCTTCCAGGGTCTCCTCGGCAGACACATCCCAGCAGGGGCCGTAAACCATGTTGGATGCCAGGAAGGCCGTCGCCATCCCCATCGAGGAGCGGGTAAAATCGCGCCGGTCCATGCCGAGCTTCTTTGCTTTTTCCTCACTCATTTCCGCGATCAGCGACTCCCATTGCTTCTGTTTCCTGTTCTGGGGTCGGGGAATAAATTCCTCATTCGAGAGAACCTGCGTGGGGACCGGGGAGTCCACTCCCTTCTTTTCATCGCGTTTCCATTTCGGAATCCACATCGTCCGCTCCTCTTCAAGTATTCGCTGCGGGCGCGTGCGGCCCTGTGTTCGCCGCACGCACCACGTGCGCCTAACAACTTAACAGAAAGTAATACCAGCTCCTGTTGTGCTCTTTATTACAGCAGGTTCTCCGGCAGGAAGGACACCGCCACAAGTGCTATCAGCGCGCCGTTATATCCCAGGTGAACGCCAATCGCGGGCCCGAGTGATTTCAGCTTGATTCGCAGTGCGACGGCGATCACAGCCATCCCGCCCACGCCAATCGTCCCGGGCCAGTAATGCATCAGTTCCGGGATGTGCACTGCCACGAACAAGGCCGTCGTAAGCACCACGGCGGCCGGGAGACCAAAGGAACGGGTCAAACCCGCAAGCATCACACCCCGAAACAGGAATTCCTCAATCAACGGGGCGCACAGAACAGCAACGACACCCACCATGACGGTGGCCAGCCCCCCACTGTTTAACATTTCGGACAGCGGGCCCTTTGTCTCCTGTTGATAATTCACAAACACGGTGCTTGCCAGGGCGATATAGACTGCCGCCACGCCGATCCCGGCAACGAGCCCTACGAGGAATTTACCCGCGGAGAAATTCCCCCATCCGACGCCAGCGGGCTCGGCCACGGTCATCACATCCCTTGCCATCCGTCGGGCGACGAACAGGACTGCCAGGCCGGAAAACACCGTAATCGGAATTAACGAGTAGACAATATAATCCCCGATAATCCCTTCCATCGCCCGCTGCAGGGCTGCCTCACTCGATACGTCAATCCCTGATGCCGCGATCTGAATGCCGGCAATGACCCCAACAATCAGTCCTCCCACCAGCTGGGCGCCAAAAAACGTCAGGAATGCCAGGAAGGCGGTGCCCGCCCTGGGGATTCTCGGCGGAGGAGGTGGCGGAACATATCCCGCTTCCCCCCACCCCGCGGGTGGCACACCCGGACCGGAATAGGGGACGTGCTCACCTGCCCCTGGTGGAACGTGCGGACCGGCAGCGGCCGGCATCTCCTGGGCAGGTTCTGTCTCGCCGGGCGTTGCTGCCCCGGTATCCCTGTCCGTGTTCGGGTTCCGAGGATCGTCGTGGGAACTCATCATAGCCTACCTTTACGAAGTGGTTTCACAGACGTGCCATAAATATACTTCAACCCTTTCGCGGTTGGTAATCACCCTGGATCGTCCTGTCCATCGTCACGCCGCTTATCCTTCATCGATCCATCGCGGGACTGGCCTCGGATCGACGTAATCCCGCGGACGACCGCCCTGTCTCCAAACCGGGCCCGGATCTCGTCGGTCACTCCATCGAGCCGTGAATCCTGCACCGCACCCTGGTCAAACAGATCTCCCTGGGACTGCCCCGAACGATCCAGTTTGCTCACGCCCACGCCCAGCAGCCGAACAACCAGGGGCCGACCAGGAAGCCGCTCCTTCATCATCGTGCCCGCCAGGCCCCACACTTCCCGTGTTGAATCCAGCGGCTCGGCAACGGAGATGCTCCGCGTCACCGTTTCAAAATCGTCATAACGCACCTTGAGCTGCACGGTGCGAGCCTTCAGCCCCGCGCCACGGAGTCGCCGCGTGACCTGCTCGGACAGGTCCATCAACCAGGCCTCCAGGACCTCCGGGTCATCGATATCCACGGCAAAAGTGGTTTCATTCGATATCGATTTGGCCTGTCGGTCAGGGATGACCTTCCGCCCGTCCAGGCCCCGCGCCAGCCGCCATATCTGTTCTCCCATTTTCCCGAAACGTGACTGAAGGTCCTCAAGGGACCTTTCCTTCAATTGGCCGATCGTTCGTATCCGCAGCCGATCGAAGACCTTGCCGGTCGCCGCACCCACGCCCCAGATGCGCCCCACGGGCAGTGGATCGAGGAACTGCTCGACCGCCTCCTTCCTGACAACCACAAGGCCATCGGGTTTTTCCAGATCACTGGCCAGCTTGGCCAGGAACTTGTTCGGCGCCACGCCCACGGAGGCGACCAGATCCAGTTCATCCCGGATCGCCTGCTTTATTCCCCCTGCCATCTCTTCGGGGCTTCCGAAAAGGCGTTCGCTCCCGCTGACGTCCAGGAATGCCTCATCGAGCGCGAGCGGTTCGACCAGGGGTGTGTAGCGATGAAAAATCCCCCGGATTTGCCGGGAGATCTCGCCGTAATAAGAGATCCGCGGCTTGAGCAGGACGGCCCCGGGGCATAATTTCATCGCCGTAGACGTGGGCATCGCGCTATGTACCCCAAAGGCTCGTACCGCGTAATTTGCCGCCGCCACGACACCCCGGTTTTCCGCACGGCCCCCAACAATGACCGGCTTTCCCTGCAGGCGTGGATCATCACGCTGTTCGACCGACGCGTAAAAGGCGTCCATGTCCACGTGGATGATCATCTCTGACCCCTATCCCAGGCTCCGGATCACTCGCCCCTCGGAAATTTTTCGCGGGATCCGCTGAAACTGGTCAAAATACTCCTGGCTGGAATCGATTCCCAGGTGATCAAAAATCGTGGCTGCCAGGTCTGCGGGGGACACCGGGTTCTCTGCCACGTAACCAGCATGTCGGTTGGTTTGGCCATAGACCTGACCACCCCGAACTCCTCCTCCCGCCAGCAGGGCGGTGAAGGCATGCGGCCAGTGGTCCCGGCCGTTTTCCTTGGTGTTATTGCTCTGGGTAAACTGGCCCATCGTCGGCGTGCGGCCAAATTCACCGACGGCAACCACCAGCGTCGTCTCCAGCAGGCCGCGGTCGTCGAGGTCCTCGATCAAGGCCGAAAAGCACTGGTCGAACATCGGGCAAAGGAGAGTTTTCAGTTTCGGGAAATTGTCCTTGTGAGTGTCCCAGCAGGTATCGGTACTGGAGACCTTCGTTTCATCCTCCCAGTTCACCGTCACCAACGAGACACCTGCCTCGACCAGCCGGCGTCCGAGCAGGAAACTTTGTGCGATCTTGGATTCGCCGTACCTTGATCGCAACTTGGGTGATTCCTTCCCGATGTCGAAAGCCTTCCCGGCCTGCTTTTCGAGCATGCGGTACGCCTGCCGATGATTACTGTGAAACTGTTTGACGATTCCCTCCCGGTCAAGCAGCCCGTCCGTCTTTTTCGCCAGGCTATCAAGCAAGGCATTGCGTCCTGCCAGTCGCGGGACGGACATGTCCTCGGGCAGCAGGAATCCCTGCATGGCGAAGCCGGCCTGGCTCGGGTCCCCGCTGATCAGCATGGCATCGTGCCCCTTGCCCATCCGTCCGCTGGTCTGGCCGGCAATCGGCTTCGCCTGCCCGGGAAACTGCAGGTACCAGGGCAAAACCACCGAACTTGGAAGGCCCCCCTGTGGCGTGCCATAACGGGTGGCCAGCGAACTGATGGATGGCCAGTCATCCGGCCTGGCCTGGTCGGTAATCGGGGGAAAGGGGTAATCCCGCCCGGTGAACAGCTGACTCATGGCAGGGCCATGCACGTTCATGCCGTGCGTCATGGACCGGAGCAGGCAGAGCTTGTCCATCTGCTGGCCAATAAGTGGCAGGTGTTCGCACACATGGATGCCCGGAACCGCGGTGCTGGTCGGTGTGAAATCGCCCCTTATTTCCACTGGCGCGTCCGGCTTCATGTCCCATAGATCGATCTGGCTGGGGCCACCAAACAGAAAAATGAAGATGCACGAATTGGCCCGCTGGCTCGCCCCGGGAGCCTCGCCTCGCAAGCGTTCCAGGGCCATCGCGTTCACCCCCAGCATGCTCATGCCACCGACGTGCAGTAACTGACGCCGGTTCAACGAAACGCCCTGTCCAGACTGGCCTGCCATCGTTCGATACTCCGGCTTGTCGCGAGAAGATCCAGCTCCGATGCTGGCCATTGTAATATATCCCCTGGTGGTTCAAAAATGTTCCACGGGCATGAGACCATAACCAAATAACCCTAAAACGGAACTCCAGTCCGTTTTTTCCGTCCGCGAGCCTGTCCCGAACACATCGAGACTTTCTTGATCTCAGCCGTTACCAATACGGTGAATTCTCATGCGGCGGCTCATTCCGGTGGCATGGGATGCATCCTGGGGCACGTCATTCGCTGTGGCATGACGAAATCGGTGTCCCAGTCCCTTTCCACCATCAGGCAACGAGAAACCTCCGACTTCGGGTCGCCGGCAGATCCGGGGGTTCTCCACGCACAGCGAGCGGAACGCTACGCGGGGATAGCACACCCCCAACGTGAAACGGACTTACGAATCTCGAGCGCCGCACTCAAGGTAAGCCCGCATGGCCACTCTGGAGACAGGAATACAAGACAAGGGAATACACGCTCACTCTCATCTGGCAACGTCTTCACGAATAGAAAAACAACCCCGAAGCCTTAATTCCCCCACCCGCGCCGACAACCGGGACAGGCCTGTGGTCAGTCACCTGCCTCCCCATCGTTCGACCCTGCCACCCCGGAAAAAGGATCATCAATTTTCCAAATGACAATGGCCCGGTCAATGACCTGCATCAGGAAGCGGCCATCATGTGAGT
>CAYYZW010000280.1:0-26392 GCA_964476375.1 uncultured Pirellulaceae bacterium | reverse complement strand
TTCAATTCGGGATTGACGAGCTTCTCGGCATCCCCTCGACCCACGACAAGCGGGCAGTCGGGCCACCGTCGCTTGAGGGATGCCACGCCACCGATATGGTCGGCATGGCCATGGGTGATGAGAATCATTGCGGGGGCCAGGTGTTCCGATTCCAGGACCTGGATAATATCCTCCGGCTGCAGGCCGGGATCGAAGACGAGGCACTCGGGTGAACCGCTGGAAAAAGCAACGAACGTATTCTGGCCGAACATCTCCGAGACGATCACATGAAATTCAGGTACTGGCATTGGGAAGGTGATTTCCAGGGTCGGGTGTTAAGGTGCGTAAGCTGCCGAGGGTATCCGGGCGGCCGATGCTCCCTCCCGGTGCACGTTGATCCAGTTGGATAAACAAGGAGGGTTGTCCTCGAGATTGTAATCGAATCGCTGGCAGAGTGGCGATATTGAACTAAGACGCCCGTTCTAGGGAAGGGCGTGATCATTCGATCCGCGCGGAAACCATTCGTGTCCACATCAGGGAAGACCCGGAATCACATTCTCTTCATTGTCGCTCACCTCCCCCGAGCTGTGATTTCCAAACAGGAGAATACGAGTTATGTACCGAAAAGTTAGTGCTGCAGCCGCAATTATCGTTGGACTCATCATTACAAGCAGTTACATCACGAGCGCCGTGACAGGGCAGGAAGAAGCCACCGCCGTCAAGGTGGCCGACGCGAAGGCAGACCTGGTGCCGGCCGTCGCCCACCCAATCGACCCGGCCATTAAGCTGGCGATGGAAGGCCGTGGGCGTTGTGTCAAGGAAATCACCGATTACACCGCCACCCTGGTTCGTCGAGAACGCGTCGATGGCCAGCTGAAGGATTACGAGTATATCTACACCAAGGTCCGAAATCGCCGCGATGACCAGGGGACCAGTGTGCCCTTCAGTTGTTACATGTATTTCCTCAAGCCAAGCACGGTCAAGGGCCGCGAATTGATTTATATCGAGGGACAGAACGAGGGGAAGTTCTGTGTGCACGAGGGAGGGGCCGGCGGAGTCCTTCCCAATCTCTGGCTGCTTCCGGATGGCCCCCTGGCCATGAAGGGCCAGCGTTACCCGATGACGAAGTTTGGAATTCAGAACCTGATTGATCAGATGATCGACCGGGCAAAGCTGGATCGAAAACACAAGGAATGCAAGGTCACCTTCCGTAAGGGGGCCGAGATCAACAAGCGGAAATGTACCCTGATCCAGGTGCAGCATCCCAAGCGCCGTCCGCATTTCGATTTCCACGTCGCCCAGATCTTTATAGATGACGAGCTGAAGTTACCGGTTCGTTACGCCGCCTATGACTGGCCGACCGAAGAAGGGGCTCGCCCCCAGCTGCTGGAGGAATACACCTACGTCAATATCGAGGTCAACGTGGGACTCGAAAACGTGGATTTCGACCCGAAAAATCAGAACTACAATTTCAACAAGAAGAAATAACCCCGCAGGGTTGTTCATTTCACGGAGTGATGAAATGCGTTATTTAAGAATTGCCATCCTGGTAAGTGTCCTTGGTTTTGTCGGTTGCGGGATGGGGCGAGATGACACACCCCCGCCGGAAGTCAACCTGGATACCACGGAAATTGTCATAGAGATCGGCGAAGTCTATATACCGGAGGGCGACGATTCCTTCCTGCAGCTGGAGGAAAACTAGTCACCCTATCGACGGACAGGGAAACGGGGTGCCGCACCGGCGGGCCCCGTTTTTCATGCGCCGGCCAAAAAAGCGGCGCTGCGGCCGTGGCCAAGCAAGAGGTATGCAGGCTCCCGATGACCAGCTGGGATGCCGAGGGAATTACGTGTTTTCGTCTTCCGGAAGGCGTTCGGCAAAACGAAGGCGGGCGCTGCGGGCCCGCGGATTTGTACCGATCTCCGCATCGCTCGCCGTGATCGACCGTTTCTGGTGCACCTTCAGCCGAGGATCTTCCCGGAAGGAATGCTTGACACGGCGATCCTCCAGGGAATGGAAACTAATGATCGCGACCCGGCCCCCCGTTCGAAGCACCGTGGGGATTCTCCGCAGGGCTGTCTCCAGGGACCGGAGTTCGTCGTTAACGGCGATTCGCAATGCCTGGAATGTGCGGGTGGCGGGATGTATTTTCTCGGTGCGGTGGGATGGGTAGACATCCCTTACAAGCCTGGCAAGGTCGACGGGTCGTTTGAGGGGTTGTTCAGAGCGGAACCGCACGATCGCAGAGGCGATCTTTCGGCTTAAACGTTCTTCCCCGAAATTAAAAAGGAGATCGGCGATATGGTCCTTGCTGAGGCGTTGCAGCAGCCTCCAGGCAGGATCCCCCTCGCTGGTGTCAAAGCGAAGGTCGAGAATTCCGCGGGATTGGAAACTAAAACCGCGTTGTTCATCAGCGAGCTGGTCGCTGGACATTCCGAGGTCGAGCAGGACGGCATCGACATGGGGGATCTCCAGTTGCTGGAGAACCTCCGGGATATGAGAAAAATTGGCCTGGGCCAGACGGATGGGCAGGCCCTCGCGGAGGGGATCGAATCGGTCGATGGCAGAGATGTCCCGGTCCAGGGAGATGACCCTGCCGCCGGTACCGACGTGGCGGGCCATCGCAAGCGTATGTCCGCCGCCACCGAGCGTCCCGTCCACGACCGTATCACCAGGCTCGATATGGAGGGATTCAAGCGTTTCGCTGAGCAGGACCGGAAGGTGGACGGTACGTGGAGTCGAGTTCATCGTGCAGAGAAGGGATGGGGGTGGAATGTCGCCGATGACGGCCATGCCATGGTTTTAAACCCCGCATAGGTCGTCGTATAGCTGATTATAGCGGGCGACCATCGCCGGGATGGAGAATTGTTCTGCTGAAATGGCATTCCGCTGACCCAGTTGACGGGAAAGATCTGGCGATCGGGCAATATCCACCACTTTCTGACAGAGGGATTGATAATCGCTCGCGGCTGCAACCTGGGGGGAATCGGTGTTTCCAAGCAACTCGGAGATTCCGTGGACGGCAAAACTGACCACGGGAATTCCTGCTGCCATGGCCTCGAGAATTACATTCGGCATCCCCTCCCAGCCGGAAGGAAGCAGGAGCAGGTCGAGGGAAGCCATGAGCGACGGAATGTCATCCGACCAGCCAGGAAACGTGACCCGTTCGCCAAGACCATGCTTGTCGACCTGGCGCTGGATAGCGTGTTGCTGTGGTCCCTCCCCCACGATCACCAGGTCGTGTTCCGGAAGGGAATCGAAGAGCCGCGGGAGGTGATCGACCAGTGGCAAGATCCCTTTCTGCGGATGGAGCCGGCCGACATAACCGAGCATCCGGCGACCGGCGCGGAGCCCCCATTGTTCCGAGGGCCTGGATTGGGCGTCCCGAAAGGCAGTTATCTCGACCCCGTTAGGGATCGTCGTGACACGGGACGGGTCGACATGGAGTCGCCTGATCACATCGGAGGCGACATCGTTACTGACGCAGGCGAGATGGGACCATCGCTTCCGGTAACGATTTTCCAGGAAACGGCGCCAGCGCCCCGGGTCCGCGACGCGGTAGCCTGCCACCAGCTTCCAGGGATCACCCCGGCGGCGCACCATTGCGGTAAGGATGTTTGCGTGGTGAAGAAACGCCTGCACGAGGTCTGGCTGGAGACGGCCAATCAGGGTTCGTAGTTGTTTTCGAGCGCCGGGCAGCCCCGACAGGTTTTGCATGCCGAGGGAGGAGGTGGCAATGTTCCTTTGCTCCAGGCGCCGGGTCAATTCGCGTCGCGCCGGCCCGGGAAAGGGTTTGAGGGAAATGACGGATACGGAATGGCTCCGATCCTGCAGGCCGCAGGCAAGATGGACCAGCGCACGTTCTGCTCCGCCGGGTTCCAGCTCGGTAATGACAAGGCATATTCGCACGGGATCATAGCCAGGTAAGGGGAACGGGACGATCGTGGCAGGGCGGCCCATACAGGTGGTATCGACGCCCCACTGAACAGATGTTGACCCTACAAGGGAATACGTCCCGGCTTCTGGTGTGGGTCGTTTCGTGATACGGTTTTCTTCGGGGTTGCAGGCAGACCGGGGAAGGAAGAACAATGGCACGAATTGCGGACTACGATTTCGACCTCCCGGCAGAACTGGTGGCCCAGCATCCGCTGCAAAACCGCAGTGATGCACGCGTTATGGTGATCGACAGGGAGCGTGGCACGATCGACCATCACCATGTGCGGGATCTCGATCAGTTCCTGCGGCCGGAGGATTGCCTGGTCGTCAATAATTCGCGTGTCATCCCGGCCAGGCTGGTTGGATTCAGGACACGGACGGGGGGGCGATGGGTGGGGCTCGTTCTTGCCATGGACCCGCAGGGGGGCTGGCAGGTGATGTCTAAAACGCGGGGCCGGATCGAGGCGGGAGAGACAGTCACGCTCGAGAGTCGTGACGGCAGGGAGGGTGCCAGGTTGCGGATGATGGCACCGCTGGGCGATGGAACGTGGGCGGCGAGCCCGGAGGCAGGGCAGAACCATGAGGAGATTCTCGCCGAGTACGGTCGAATCCCCATCCCCCCTTACATTCGAGGTGGTGAAATGATGGATCGTGATGTGGACGATTACCAGACCGTCTATGCATCCATCGAGGGTTCCGTGGCGGCGCCGACTGCAGGACTCCATTTCACCGGGGAGGTGCTCGATCGTGTCCGAGCCAAGGGGGTAGCGATTGTGGAACTGACACTTCACGTGGGCCTGGGCACGTTTCGGCCGGTCACGTGCGACCACCTTGAAGACCATGCGATGCATGCCGAGTGGGGTTGCCTGGCGGAACCGGAAAGGCAAACGATCCTTTCGCGGCGCCATGGCGGCGGCCGCGTTGTCGCCGTGGGCACGACAAGCGCCAGGCTCATCGAGTCGGCTTCCGCCTCCGGGCAGCTTGAATGCTGGGAGGGGCTGACCGATATTTTTATCCGGCCCCCGTATGGATTCCGGTCCACCGATGGACTTTTGACGAATTTCCATCTTCCGCGATCCACCCTGCTTGTCATGGTCCGCACCTTTGGAGGGGACGAACTGATTTCACGTGCTTACGAGGAGGCGATCCGGGAACGCTACCGGTTTTACAGTTATGGCGATGCGATGCTTATTCTCTGACGGCAACCTCGTTATGTTTCCTGGAAAGCTTTATACTGTCCGCTGGCAGGCCGTGGGGGTTGCCAGCGGAAACCTGTCTGGCGAAAGGAACTCGCAATGTCGACCGTGGAGATGGAACATGTCCTTGTGGTGCCAACCCAGCTTTTTCATGAGATTGGCCACGTGCAGGGTTTTACCGAGAGCGTCCAGCCGTACCTGGATGTCTTGCTGGATCCAGAAAATATAAGTTACCGGCCACGTAGTGCGATGGAAGAGGATCCCACCTTCAAGCAGCTGATCCCCTATGTCATTTTTCGTTACACGGATGCCGACGGAGAGGGACACCTCTTTCAGTACACGCGGGGGGGGGGCCAGGGAGAGAGCCGCCTGCATCAGAAGCGGAGTATCGGTATTGGGGGACATATTTCATCTGTGGATGCGGCACGGCAGGACGCGGACCCCTACCAGCAGGGGATGCAGCGAGAACTTGACGAGGAAGTCCAGGTCGATACGGCCTACGACATGAAGTGCGTGGGCTTGATCAACGATGACGAAACGGAGGTGGGGCGTGTCCACCTTGGTATCGTTCATATTTGTGACGTGGCGGAGCCCCGGGTCAGCTCGCGAGAAACCGACATCGTCGATGCCGGTTTTCGGCCTGTCGATCAACTGCTTGGTGACATGGATGGGTTTGAGACCTGGTCATCCATCTGCCTGCAGGCACTTTTTGGTGACATGGAGAATCCAGGCTAGATGGTCGCGACCCCTGTCTACATGGATAATCATGCCACGACACGGGTCGACCCCCGGGTTGTTGAAGCCATGCTCCCACTGCTGAGCGAGCATTATGGAAATCCGTCAAGCACCAGTCACGTCTTTGGATGGGAGAGTCGTGAGGCGGTGGACAAGGCCCGGGAACAGGTTGCCGTGGCGCTGGGGGCGAGTGGCCGCGAGATCGTGTTCACCAGTGGCGCGACCGAATCGAACAACCTCGCTATCCGGGGTGTCGCACGGCGAATAAAACGCGATGGGAACCACCTGGTCAGTGTTGTCAGCGAACACAAGGCGGTACTTGATCCCCTGGCGCGGCTGGGGAGAGAGGGATTCGAGATAACGCTCCTGCCCGTGGCCCAGCAGACCGATTCCTGCCCGGGGCAGATCGATCTTCAGAAACTGGAGGATGCCATCCGGGAGGAGACGACGCTTGTCTCGGTAATGATGGCCAATAACGAAACGGGTGTTCTGCAGGAAATCGATCAGGTAGGACGGATCTGCAAAGAACGAGGGGTCCTGTTTCATACGGATGCGACGCAGGCGGTGGGGAAGGTTCCAGTGGACGTGGAGGAACTTCAGGTGGATCTTGTGAGCTTTTCCGCTCATAAGTTCTACGGCCCGAAGGGAGTGGGGGGGCTCTACGTCCGGCGCAGGAATCCACTTGTTAGGCTGGAACCCATCATGGACGGGGGTGGCCATGAACAGGGTCGGCGAAGCGGAACGCTGAATGCCCCCGGGATCGTGGGCATGGCGAGCGCGTTGGAACTCGCCGTGGAGGAGATGGCGGATGAAGCGATTCGACTCGGGGGCCTGCGAAACCGGCTCTTCGAGGGAGTGGAGGGAGGACTGGAACGGGTCCAGCTTAATGGCCCACCACTGGACAAGGATCGATTGCCCGGAAATCTCAATATCAGTTTCCAGGACGTCGATGGGGAAGCACTAATGATGAGCATGCGGGAACTGGCCGTCGCCAGCGGGAGTGCCTGTACGTCGGTCGACCCCGAGCCGAGCCATGTGCTTCGGTCCATGGGATTGAATGATGACCAGACAAGAGCCAGCCTGCGATTTGGACTGGGGAGATTTAACACGCCCGAAGAGGTCGAGTTTGCCATCAAGCAGGTGTGCGATGCCGTGGAACGGCTGCGGCGGATGCGACCGTAAGTTGAATCGACGGCCGCGGACTGTGCTGCTCGTCAGGAAACGTCACATCGCGGTTTTTGGACTTTCCCGCCGGCCACGGGCGGTGTATCCTTTAGGGACAAGGACGCCGAGGATATATTCCAGGACGGCTATTCACCAGGGTCTACATTCCACGCAGGAGCATGACGACCATGTCGATCACACTCACTGAACGAGCAGCATCGGAAGTTATACGCACACGGCAGGAAGAAGCCGAACAGGTACCGGCGTTCTTGAGGATCGGTGTGGCTGCAGGCGGTTGCAGCGGATTCAGTTACGAGCTGTTCTTCGATGAAACTTTCAGTGACGAGAAAGATCAGAAATTCGAGCAACACGGTGTCACCGTGGTCGTGGACAAGAAAAGCGCCCTTTACCTGGAAGGTACCACGCTTGATTACATCCACGAACTGAACCAGCGCGGGTTCGTTTTTGAGAATCCGAATGCGACCAAGTCCTGTGGCTGTGGGTCGTCGTTCCAGGTTTAGTTTCTGGTTGAATATCCGCCTTCTTTGTTCGTCCCATGGGGAGACGGCAGCCTGTTGCCCGCGCAACGGATGGCCTAAAATAGCCAGGTGCTATGAATGCCGGCCCCTTCTGGCAGGGTGAATGTCCCAGTGAACGACGCGAAGAAGATTTATATTATTGGAATCGGTGATGACGGCCCGGCCGGTTTCACCGAGCAGGCTCGCATGCGGGTTTCCGCGGCAGACCTGGTGATCGGGGCGGCCGCATTGACCGGGGCCTTGCAGGACTGCCCTGCGGTGAAATGGGATCCCGATGGAGACTTCCAGGCTGTCCTGGAAAAAATAGGGAATCATCCAGACGACGAGGTGGTCGTCCTGGCGTCCGGGGACCCCCTGTTTTACGGGGTAGCCCGGTTTCTCTGTGACCACCTAGGCAAGGAGCGTTTCGAAGTCCTGCCGCATGTCAGCAGCATGCAGCTGGCTTTTGCGAGGGTCAAGGAGAGCTGGGATGAGGCCTATCTAACGAACCTCGGTACCCAGGACCCGGAACGGGTTGTGGAGAGGATTCGAACGGCGGAAAAAGTCGGCATCTTCACCACCGAGGATGTGACCCCGGCGACGATGGCGAGGCTCTGCCTGGATCGACAGATTGATTATTTTACCGCCTACGTATGCGAAAACCTCGGGTCGCCTGACGAGAGAGTCACGCAGGGGTCTCTTGCGGAGGTGGCGGGGCAGGAGTTCTCCTCCCTGAACGTGATGGTGCTGGTAAGGGATGCGGGGTCACCAGACCGTCCTGCCGACCGCGCCGGGCACCGGTTGTTTGGCAATCCAGATGAAATGTTCCTGCAGAGCCAGCCAAAGCGTGGACTGCTGACGCCGGCCGAGGTTCGCAGCATGGCGCTGGCGGAACTGGATCTGGGCCCCAGCAGCATCGTGTGGGATATCGGGGCAGGAAGTGGTTCGGTCGCGATCGAGGCCAGCCGGATCGCTGCGGGGGGACAGGTCTACGCTGTGGAAATGGATGCGGAGGATTTCGCCCTGATTGGCGAGAATGCCGAGCGATTTTCTGCAATGAACGTGTTTCCGATCCTTGGCCGGGCTCCGGAGGCGTGGCAATCGCTCCCTGATCCGGACGCGGTGTTCGTGGGCGGTACGGGAAGGCAGATCAAGCAGATCGTGGAAGAAGCCTTCACGCGACTGCGTGTTGGTGGACGCCTGGTTGCCAGCGTGGCCAGCCTGGAAAACCTCTGCGCTGTGATGGAGACCCTGAAGCAGGCAGGGGCCGATGCCAGTTGCTGGATGATCCAGGTCTCCCGGGGAAACCCCCAGCTTGTGGATAGTCGTTTTGAAACAATGAACCCGCATTACCTGATCAGTGCAACCCGGGAAACGTGAGTGACGCGACCGGATGCTCCATGGAATGCCAACCGGAAGTGAGAGAACATGAAATATCGTTACCTTGGAAACACCGGCGTCCAGGTCTCCCCTGTCTGCCTCGGGACTATGATGTTCGGCGGGCAGACCAGCGAGGAGGACTCCCGGAAAATTATTGACAAGGCGCTGGGCCTGGGCATCAATTTCATGGACACGGCGGATATGTATAACGCCGGGGAATCGGAGGCAGTGCTGGGCCGGGCACTCAAGGGCCGCCGCGACCAGGTCGTTGTGGCGACCAAGGGCAGGCAGGTCGTCGGAGAGTCTCCCAACGAGCAGGGAGGGAGCCGATTGCACCTGACACAAGCACTGGACCGGAGCTTGCAGCGCATGCAGATGGACCATGTCGACATTTATTACCTGCATGCCCCGGACTACCAGGTTCCCATCGACCAGACGCTGCGGGCCATGGATGACATGGTGCGCAGTGGGAAAGTGCGTTATATCGCCTGTTCCAATTTTCGGGCCTGGCGGTTATGCGAGGCGCTCTGGGCGAGTGACAAGCTGGGCCTGAACCGTTTTGCCTGCGTGCAGCCACTCTATAATATCGTCAACCGGGATGTCGAGGTCGAGCTTCTCCCGCTCTGCCGGGAACACTCGATCGGGGTTGTCAGCTACAGCCCGCTGGCCAGGGGGATCCTGACGGGGAAATACAAGCCGGGGGAGGACTACCCGGAGGGAAGCCGTGCGGCCCGCGCTGATCGGCGGATGGTCCAGGCGGAACTGCGCGAACCAAGTATCGAGGTGTCGGCTCGCTTGGCCGAATACTGCGGATCGCGCGGAGTGGCGGCAAGCCAGTTTTCCCTTGCCTGGTGTATCGCCAACCCGATGTTGACATCCATCATTATTGGCCCCCGGACGATGGATCATTTCGACGATAATATTGGCTGCCTGGAGTTGGAGATCACGCAGGCCGACGAGGAATTTGTCGACTCCCTGGTTCCCCCCGGATCCCATAGTGGATTTGGTTTTCAGGATGAGGTCTACCCGATCACGGGGCGAGCCGGTAGTGAGCTCGGCTCGTAGCGGGACGCCTAGCGGATGGTTGCCTGGTCAAGGGTGCTTTGCGCAAGCCGCTCGGGCAGGGGGGCCGCGAGCTGTCGGGGAGCAGCAACACCGGGTGTCCCATCCGGCCCGGGGGTTAAGGAGAGGGCCGGGTCGGAAAGATCCTGGTGGTAGAAACGGTGGCTGGGGAAGATGTCCGCCGGGTAAGTGAAGTTGTCGAGCATCGCCAGTGCCGCGCAGTGGGCGGAGCCACAGGCGCTTTCCAGCATGCCCCCGACCCAGCAGGGTATTCCGGCCTCCAGGCACAGTTGGTGAATTGCTACCGCGTTGGTAAGCCCCCCTACCCTGCCCGGCTTGATGTTCATGTAACGACAACTTCCCAGGGCCAGCGCTTGCCGGGCAAGGTGGACCGAGCGGACGCTCTCGTCAAGGCAGACCGGGGTCCGTATCTGGTCCTGGAGGCGGGCATGGTCATGCAGGTCGTCATGGGGGAGTGGCTGTTCCACCATGGCCAGACCGAGTTCGTCGAGTTGTTGAAACTGGCCAATGTCCTCGAGCGTGTAGCCACTGTTACAGTCGATATGCATGGTCAGGTCGGGGAAGGTCTCGCGGACCCGTCGCACCATCGGGAGGTCCCAGCCTGGTCGAAACTTGAGCTTGACACGGGGAAATCCGGACTGGGCGGCCGCCTCGATCTCGGTGAGCAGGTCATCGACACGGTCCATCACACCAAAGTCTGCTCCGACTGGAACCCACTGGCGGCTGGCACCAAGGAGCTCGTGGAGGGGCCGGCCGCTGGAGTTGGACTTCAGGGACCACCAGGCGGTGTCGATGGCGGACTTGGCAAAAGGATTGCCCTTGTAGACGGCCATCGCCTGCTGCAGCGCGTCACCGGTGTCGAAACTGTTTCCGATGACGGCCGGGGCGAGCCAGTCACGGGCCACCAGGAAGGCCGTGCCGGCAGATTCGGAACTGTAGCAGGGGGCAGCAAAGGGGGCCGCCTCGCCCCAGCCCTCGGTCGATCCGGATTCCAGGCGGCAGAGGACGGCATGAATGGCCGCGTCCTCTCCGTAGGCGGTTCGCCAGGGATAGATCAGTGGCATCGCCACGTGGAACAGGTCAATGCGGTCAATCTTCATAATCCTGCGGCACCCCTAGTCCTCGTAGACGATCAGAACCAGAACGTCGGAACTGGAAAATGAGCTGCTGCCCATCCCCGTACTGGAGGGGGTCTGGGGTGCGATGTTGCCCGTCATCTGGACCACCGTGGCACCCGTTTCGGAAAGCCAGTCGTTGATCTCTTGCTCCAGCAATGGGATCTCACTCTCGATGTTCTTGAAGATCTTGATCTTTTGCATGGGGTACCTCTTTACACGTTGGATAGTAAGGACAGGGGGCCACCGGGTGGGTGAGAGACGGCCTGGCTACTCCTTTCCCGATTTTGTGGTGCCGGCCGGCGCAAAGGCCATGGAAGTCTGGATGGCAAGATCGCAGGTACATCCGGAGCTCGCCTCGGGGATCAAAAGCATGCCGTTGGCGGGGATCATGTTGATCCAGCAACCGGGGCGGCTGACCGTGGTGACTTTTTCTTTGCGGCCGGTGTCCAGGTCACACATGGTGGCGGTGCCGGCGCGGAAAAAGACGGTGTGGGCGGACGCGGAGAGGGCGCCGCAGCCATGCCCACCGCGGTTCATCTGCCAGCCGGCACGGCGCGTGCCATCGATGATCGAATAGGCAACCGGTTCCACGTAGATCGTGTCCCCGACGATGGCCGGATGGTGATCCTGTTCGCCGTGACTGCCCCCGATGTCCTGGCCCTGGTTGTGTGTGGCGGACCAGCGTTTTTTACCGTTGGAGGAATCGAAGGCGAAAACGTCATACCAGACAGTGGGCTTGCCCGCCCCGTCGGCATTGCGACTTCCCACTGCCAGGAGTGTCCCTTTGGCATGGGAGAGATAGAGGTGGTGCTGGATAGCGGAAAAATCCGCCTTTTGCCGCCATAAGAGCGATCCAGAGGAGAGATCCAGTGCGACCAGGCTTGCACCCCCGGCGAGCAGTTGCTCCGGGGTACTCCGTCCGTCAACGTCCGTGAGGGTTTCCGGGTTGCTGCTCTCCACGAAAAAGATCTTGCCGTCGGCCACCGTGACCGTCGGGTTCACGATCGCACCGGCGGTGGGAATGTACTGCCAGTGACGTTTTCCGTCATGCCGGTCCATGCTGAAGAGTGAGTCGCTGGTGACGATCGGCAGGGAATCGTAATAGGTCTCGGAGATCTGTTCCCGTGACAGGCCTGAACGCGATGCGCCAGGGCGCGTGGTGCTCCCCAGGAGTTGTGTGCCAGCACGTGCCACGTAACCCCAGTGGCGCGTGTCTTCGCCAGGAAGCGGGGCGGACAAGCTGACAGCCGGCCTGCCCGTCGCAACCGAGAGCGCGTGGCATTGTTCGCCGGCCACGATGTACAGCAGGTCTCTTGTCGCGGACATGCTGCCGGCGTCGCGAAGGGCACCGACCCGGCGACTCAATGGGACCGGGGTGTTCCAGGTGACCGAGCCATTATAGGCATCGACACAGATTACCCGTTCGTCACCCGGGATGAACATCCAGCCATCGGTGACCAGCGGGGGAACGGTCCGGTGGTGACGATCAATCATCTGGCGAGGGCCGGGCCCCCCGAACCACTGAAGAGCCAGCGGGCCCCTGACCAGCTGGTCGTCACTGCTGGAGGTATTCGAGGTGCTGCCGTAAATATGCGTCCATTGGCCAATCCCCTGCGGCGGGGCCTTTGCGGCGGCGTACCACGTGTCGCCGGGGCCGCACCGGACCAGCGTGGCGCGAGGCACGGATCGACGTAGCTGGGCGGCCTGGTCGGCGAAAGCCGGGTCGGCCACGATGGCACTCCCGCCAGCCGGTCGGAGGACGCGAATAATTTCCGTTGCGGTGGCCGCCGCGGTCAGCCGGCCGGTGTAAACAAGGTTGAAAAGGTTGTCCGCATAAGGAAGCTCATCCGAGACAGGATCGTGGATGACAACACGATCATGGATTCCTCCCATGCGAGCCTGCTCCCGAAGGGCCTGGACGTCGGAACCGGTATCCGGCATGACAACCACCCGGAAAGGGAAATGGGATCTGAGCAGATCCGCCACGGCCAGGGGGGAGGGCCCGGTGACCAGTGCGTAACCGGCCTGGGGCACAAAACCCTGGACCTCCGTCAGCCGATCCTGGGCCGTTTTCACAAGCAGTGCGGAAAAATCGTCGTCAAGCGGCTTCCAGGGCGGCGCGGCGGATAATTGTTCCCCGTGCCGCAGCGGTTCTGTCGTTGCCTCGGGAGAAAAACAATACACGAGACCCCGGTCGGTACTGGCAAGCAGCCGGCCGTTGGTGACGATCAGGGAGTAACACGTACCCTCGACATCTGCCTGCCAGATTTCGTTACCACGGCGGTCCAGTGCCACGATTCCTTCGGGCGTGGAAAGGAAATGGACCCCACCGGCGGTGATGCCGGCAAACACGACATCCCCCTTGGCAGCCGGCGCATCGACCGGTTCCGGTTTCGGCGCGCGGGCCAGGGCACCGATCGCTGCCGCGGGCGCCCTCCCCTGGGAGACCATCAGACGCGTTCCGCGCCGTTGCATGTAGCCCTGGGGGGAAAACCCGATACGTCCACTTGCCTCGGCCTCGCCCGTGGCCGGGTTGACCGTGTACTGGTAGGTACCCTGGGTTGGGAAAAGTCCGGCGGCGATACGGATCAGGCCACGGTCAAGAAGGGCGCCGGTGCGGACCGGCCAGCGGGAGATGATCCGGTTGTTTCCAGGGATCAGGCGTGGGCCGGGGGCCGCCCTGAACCGCCATTTTTCCGTACCGTCCGTCGCGTCCAGGCAGTAGAGGTGACCGTCGTCGCTTCCAACGTAGAGTTGATTCTTGTGGAGTGTGGGGGCAAGTCGCACGGGGCCGGCTGCAATAAAACGCCAGGTGGGCTTTCCGGTGAGGACATCCAGGCTGACCACCTGGTCGTCTGCGGAGGTTCCGAAAAACACCGACCTCCCATCGGAAACAAGGTGGAAGGATCGGTCGAAAATCACACGCGCCTTGAGATTGAACGTCTGGCTCCAGAAATTCTGCTTGGCCGGTGGAGGCCATGCGGGCTGAGGTGGCAAATCCGTCTGGTAAATCCACTGGCAATATAACGGCATCGCCACTTTTTCCGGGGTGATGCCGCTTCGGCGATTGTCTCGCATGTAAGTCGGCCAGCCCTGGATTGTTTCGGTCAGGGGGCGTTCGGATTCATACCGGTGCCTTTGCTGCTGGTAGTGGTCGCGAAAATCTGCTTCCGGGGCCGCCGTGTCATAGATCGATAGGGATGCGAGTGCGCCCTTGAGCGCGTAATGTTCGTTACTGTCATGGTAGGCCCCGATGGAAAACAGGGTCTCGGGAGGATACAGGATCGGCCCCTTCTGTGCGGTCGATTCGGCTGCCAATCGCCCATCCACGTAAAGCCGCATTCGTGTGCCATCGTAGGTCGCCCCGACGTGGTACCAGTTTCCCGGCTCGATCGGTTCGGGGGCATCGAGGTAGGTGAGGCGTTTGGCAGTGCTTGCAGTGAGTCCAAAACAGAAACACTGGTTTCGCATTCCCAGCATCCAGCCCCTTTCAAAATCCCCGTTATCCTGGATTGCACTTGCAATGCCGTTCCAGTCCTGGAGCCGATCGACAAAGACCCAGGCCTCGATGCCGAGGGCGTCTGCGGGAAGATCGCCGGGAATGACAGGTTGATTGCCCCCCGTGCCGGCGACGGCCCAGTCCTTGTCTCCATCGAGCCGGAGCGCCCCGCTGGGGGCCCGGTAGGAAGGTTGGGTCCGAGGGTAGGCCCCAAGCACACCGTCCACCGGCTGAAAATGCCCTTTTTGATAATGCGCCGCATCGAAAACCCAGCTATGAATCGGGTCGGCGGAATGAGCCTGCTTGGGCGCCGAACCGGAGGCGAAGACCGAGGCTATCAGCAGTAGGGAAACATGAAATTTCATGCCAGGATATCCTCGATGATCTCGCCATGTACGTCCGTGAGTCTCATGTCCCGACCACTGAAACGAAAGGTGAGTTTCAGGTGGTCGAGGCCGAGTAGGTGGAGCATCGTGGCATGCAGGTCATGGATCTGCAATATGTCTTCCACGGCCTTGTAGCCGAATTCATCTGTTTTCCCGTGCACGACCCCCCCTTTGACGCCACCCCCGGCAAGCCAGAGACTGAACCCGAAGGGGTTGTGGTCACGACCGTTATTGCCCTGGGCAAACGGCGTGCGACCGAATTCTCCTGACCAGACAATCAGTGTCTCCTCGAAGAGGCCGCGCTGCTTGAGGTCGGCAAGCAGCGCACCGATCGGCTGGTCGACGGCGGCGGCATTCTCCGCGTGCCCTTTCGCGAGATTTCCATGCTGGTCCCAGCGGTCATGCCCCACGGAAGGACAGGTGAGTTCGATGAAGCGAACGCCCTTTTCGATCAGTCGGCGTGCGAGCAGGCACTGCCGGCCGAACGTCGCGGTTCCCTTGGTCTTGGCATCAAGCCCGTAAAGGGTTCGCGTCTGGGCTGTCTCGTTTGAAAGATCGGTGAGCTCGGGGACGACCGACTGCATGCGATAGGCGAGTTCGTAGTTCGCGATGGCCGATTCAACCTGGTCATCGCTCCCCCGCTGGGCGAGCTCGCCCCTGTCGAGTCTGGCGAGCAATGCCAGCTTGTTTTGCTGGAGCTGGTCCGACGCTTCTCGTCGCTGGATATTACTGAGTGGTGGTGTCTGGGCACCGAACACGGATCCCTGGTAACTGGCGGGGAGGAAGCCGCTGTTAAAGTTGTCCAGCCCGCCCGGAGGGGTGAGGCCGCCATTGAGGACAATAAAGGCGGGGAGGTCTTCGCATTCCGTCCCCAGGCCATAACCAACCCAGGCGCCCATGCTGGGCCTCCCCTGGATTCCGATCCCGGTGTGGAGGAAGTAATTGCCGTTGGTGTGCTCGGAGAACTTGGAGGTCATCGAACGGATGACTGCCATGTCGTCGACGTGCTTGGCGACGTGGGGAAAGAGATCGCTCACGGGAGTCCCGCTTTCCCCGTGCTGTTGGAACTTCCAGGGGCTGGCAAGGGTCCTGCCAATATTATTGAACTGGGTCGGTTCGATTTTCATGGCAAAGGGCTTGCCGTTGTCCGTGATCAACCGCGGCTTGGGATCGAACGTGTCGACCTGAGAAGGCCCCCCGTCCATGTAGAGGTAAATCACGTGCTTGACCTTGGCCGGGAAGTGGGTTGGCCGGGGTCGAAATGGAGACGACGCGGCCGGATCCTGTCCCGGGGCGGTATCCCCGGCCAGCATCGAGGCGAGTGCAATGGAGCCAAAGCCGCCACAACAGTGCGAGAGCATCTGCCGACGGGATAACGGGGCTTGTCGAAAACGACCACAGTGGGTCATGGCGTGGCTCCGCCTAGTAAAGGAATACAAAGGATTTCATGTTGAAAAGCACGTGTCCCAGGTCGGCCCATGGTCGAACGTCACGATCCACCTGGTCGGCCGGTATACCATACTCGGTGGCCTGGGAGAGGAGGAAGGCAACCGAGGATTCCAGTTCCTCGTCCGTGGGTTGTCGCGAGAGGGCCTCGAGGTACATCTGGCGGATTCGTGCCAGTCGGGAATTCGCCTCCAGGCCGGAGATCCGTTCTCCCCAGAGGGTCGCCTGTTGAATGACAAAGGGGTCATTCATCAGGATCAGGGACTGGGATGGCACGTTCGAGACGTTCCTGCGCCCCATGGAATTAAAGGGGATGGGAGTGTCGAAAGCGAGCATCATCGGCGAGAGGAAATTGCGCCGGACAGCAATATAGATGCTTCGCCTGCGGTCTCCATCCAGTGGGCCTCCACCGGGCCGTCCGCGACCAGTCATGAACGGCGTGATATGAATGGGAACCGGGGGACCATAGAGTTTATCACGGTTTAACTGGCCGGAGACGGCAAGTATCGCATCCCGGATAACCTCCCCCTCCAGTCGTCGAACATTCGCATGATGCAGGAGCAGGTTGGTCGGATCCTTCTGCAGGTGCCGGGGGTCGGCGCGGGAGGACATCCGGTAACTGCTGCTGAGCATGATTCGCTTTAGAAGCCGCTTGATCGACCAGCCGTCGTCCATGAACTCCAGCGACAGGTAATCGAGCAGGCGGGGGTGGCTTGGTTTTTCGCCGAGCACCCCGAAATTGTCGACGGTTGCGACCAGTCCCCTGCCAAACAGGTGATGCCAGATGCGATTGACGATCACGCGGGAAACAAGCGGGTTGTCCGGCGACACCATTTTCTCGGCCAGCGCCAGTCGCCCGCTGCCCGGCCCGGTGACAAGGGGGTTCTTGGGATCGGAAAGGGCGGCAAGGAAGCCGCGCTCCGCCTGGTCGCCGCGGATATGGGGATTGCCCCGGATGTAGATGGGGTGATCCTGCCCATCGCCGTCCGCAATGGCCAGTACTTTCATCGGTGCCGGAACGGAGGAGGCCACCTCCTGGTAACGTTGCTGGGACTCGGAGAGTGCCTGGTCCGAGCCTTTGCCCGCGAGAAGGCCGGCAGAAAGAATGGCATTCACAAGCTGGATGTCCAGCGGCTGCTGCCTGCCGGACGACCAGCGAGAGGGGAGGTTTTCCCACCAGCGGGCATAGGCCCCGGCGACATCCTCATGAGTCGTGGCCGCTTGACGTGCGTCAAGGAGCAGCGACGAGAGGCCGGCGCCGGGCGGTGGTGGCCCGCCGTCGGACTGCCGCACCTGGTCGATGGCAATCGAGCCCCCACCATGGTCGATCACCTCGATGTAGCCGCGATGCCCGACGTACCGCCCCACATCCGAACCAAGTGTTCGCCAGCTGAATGTGCTCACGTCCTTGATGTCCTGCTTGAAGCCCCGGAAAAGGAGCGCGTTGAATTCATCCATGTAATATCCCTCGATAATCAGCCGGACGGTGACACCAGTCCCTTTGACATGAAGGTGGATGTTCTTGTGGGTCAGCGTGAAGAGCGGAGATCGTATGGATCCTTCCAGCTTGGCGGCAATCACGCCACTATGTAACTGGCCGGCGGGTACATAGTGCGGTGGTCCCATGCCCATCGCCAGGAGGGCCTGTGCGGAAGGCCGGAAGGCCGGCCCGTGGGCCATCCAGAGCGGGTCCCCGTGGTCGGAAATCGGAATCAGGGGGCTGGCCGCGGCACCCTCTTCTGCCGCCGCCACAGCCCGGTCGTGCTCTGACTGAATCGCCGTCACGGCGGCATGCACGTCGGTGCCCTTTTTCTCGGCGGTGCGTCGCCACAGATGGAAAGGGTTGCCTGGCTGCATGGTCGCGGCGGATAACAGGTAAGTGGAGAAGGTCTTCAGGATGGATTCGTCCAGGCCGAACGTCCCGGCGACGGCGGCCAGGTCGTTCTGGCTACCGAATCCGATTTCGCGGGAAGCCAGGAGGTACTTGCCGAAAACCCCGGGAGATAGCCGGTCCTCGCCAAGCAATCGTGAGTCAATCAGGGCTGTCGCCTTTTCGCGTTCCTTGTCCAGTCGATCGACGCGTGATTGGATCTGGCCGTTCGGGTCCAGGAGCGCGGTATTCCGCCGGGAGCTCTGCAGGTAGCCAAACATCGAGTAATAATCACGAGTGCTGATGGCGTCGAACTTGTGGTCGTGGCAGCGGGCGCAGGCCAGGGTAACGCCAAGAAATGTTTTCGCCATCACGTCAAGTTGGTTGTCGACTCGTGATGCCTGGTCCCCAAGCACATCGACCGGCGAGTGCGTGGCCTCGCCAAGGTACCAGAAGCCCGTGGCAATGATCGATTCGTTGATTCCGTTCTGCGGGTGTCGCCTGGGATCCGGGAGCAGGTCGCCGGCAAGGTGTTCCTTGATGAAACGGTCATACGGGACGTCGGTGTTCAAGGCGCGGATCAGGTAATCCCGGTACTGGTAGGCATTGTGGATTGGATAATCAAATTCGTGCCCATGCGATTCCGCGTAGCGGACGAGATCCATCCAGTGCCTTGCCCAGCGTTCACCGAAATGGGGTGAATCCAGCAAGCGATCGATGACAGCGGAAAATGCGGATGGGTTTTGATCGGCGATAAATGCCGCCACCTCGTCAGGAGATGGAGGAAAGCCGACCAGGTCGAAATAGGCGCGTCGAATCAGGGAGTTGCGATCGGTGAGGGTGGCGGGGGTGAGTTTCTCCTTTTCGAGCCGGTCAAGCACGAAATAATCCAGCGGGACGGAAGGCCAGGACCGGTCGTTCACCCGGGGCAGGCGATGCCGCTTGAGTGGTTGCCAGCACCAGTGGTCGGATCGACGCGCATCCAGGTCGAAATCGGGGGATGGCGACGTGGGCCGGGTGGTTTCACCGGCGGGCCAGGGAAGACCCGCGTCGACCCAGGAAGTCAGGATTTCAATCTCCCTGGGAGCAAGCTTGGACTTGGGGGGCATCTGGTAGGTGTCCCCGTATTGAATCGCATCGACAAGCAGGCTGTCAGAGGATTTTCCGGGGACGGCAGCCGGCCCCGTATCGCCTCCCTTGAGAATCAGGGCCCGGCTATCGAGCCGCAGGCCGCCCTTGAGTTTTGCGGCCTTGCCGCTGTGGCAGGCGAAGCAGTGGCGGGCCAGCAGGGGGCGAACATCTTTCTCAAAGAACTCAAGCTGGGCGGCCGTGAACTGGGGTGGGGGAGTGTCCTGCTGGCCCGGAAGAAGGGTTGCAGGAACGATGGAAAGGAGGGTTCCCACGAGAAAGACGAGGGGCATCGGCGGTCGTGGCCTGAATATGGTTCGGGTCATCAGAACTGCTCTTTACCGGTAAAAAGCCGGGATCTGTATGAGGGTGTGGTGGGAAAGCCGGTGGATGCCTGACGCCGCATTATAACCGCGGTCGAAAATACGGTCAAAATGTCACGTGTCGCTTCGCCGTGCCGGGGTTGGTAAAGTGACAAGGTGGTGAGGCACCGGGAATTGCGGATCTCGCTGACGTTCGCCGGCAGGACCATCTTCCGCAGGGGATACCAGGATGAATGAAAGTGTCGACATCCCGTCACTCGATGTACTGGTCGTGGCACCGCATCCGGACGATGCGGAACTGGGAGCTGGCGGGACGATTCTGAAGATGAAGGAGTCGGGGATGAAAGTGGGGGTGGTCGACCTGACCGACGGTGAGCCGACCCCGCATGGATCCCCGCAGAAGAGGGGGGAGGAGACGCGGAAAGCAACAGGGTTTCTGGGCCTTACATGGCGCGGGAACCTGGGCCTTGTTAACAGGGAGCTGGAGTCCACGCTGGAGGCAAGGCGGAGGCTGGCTGTCGTGATGCGGCGGTCCTCCCCGCGCTGGATATTCGCACCTTACTGGGAGGATGCCCACCCGGATCATGTAGCTGCAACAGCGATTGCCGAGGCCGCGAGGTTCTGGTCCAAGCTGACGAAGTCGGACATGCCGGGGGATCCCTGGCATCCGGAGAGAATCTTCTATTACTATTGCGTGCACCTGAAACTGGCAGTCCAGCCGTCATTTATCGTGGACATTTCCGATCAATGGCCAGAAAAAAAAATGGCCATCGAAGCTTACGAGTCGCAGTTTATCACCCACCGGGAGGGTGAATCACCGACGCCCCTGGAACGCTTCGAGCTAGATGCCGCCTACTGGGGCAAGATGATCGGTCGTCGATTTGGAGAGCCATTTGCCTCCCGCGAGCCGGTCGGGATCGAAAGCCTGCAGGGGATCATATAGGCACCCTGGGCGGGATTCCTGCGGCTGCAATCCAGGCAAGATGGGCAGCCTGTGCCGGTCGTGCCGAGTCCTGAACCCGGGTGGGGGGCCATCGCCGGGATGCCGATAAATAACAAGGTGCCGGGACTCGAAATCCCGTCACCGGTGGCGTTCAAGGCACACCCTGGCGAGGAGATGGATCTCGTGGCTCGCGACGTAAACGTACTGGCGCTGATGAAAGGGGAGGAACGCTACGTGTTCCTTTTCGACGATGAGCATCGCGGTGAAACGCTTCGGACCCTGGGGCGTTATGCATCCAATCCAGAGCTGAGTTTTACCTGGTACGATGCAGCCGTTCTCAGTCAGAAGGTGCGGCACCTGACCGAGACGGCACGAAATGAACCAACGCTGGACGGCCGGTTTGAACTTCCCCAGCATAATGATGACGCGGGACTGGATGCTGCCTGAATTGTTCCACGGGCCGCTTCCCGCGCGAGGGTAACGGCATGTATCCCGCGATCAAACGATTTCTTCGCTACCTGGATGTGGAACGGGACGTCTCTGCGCACACGGTCAAGGCATACCGGGAAGACCTGGAATCCCTGGCGGATTACCTGGCAGACGACGGCGGGCAACCGCCCGACCCTGCCGAGATCAGCCCGCTTGACCTCCGGCAGTATGTGTCGGATCTCCACGCGGCGGGGTATGCACGATCAAGTATCTCGCGCCGCCTGGCGAGCCTGCGAAGTTTCTTTCGTTTTGCACAGCGCGAGGGAACGGTCGATTCCAATCCTGCCAAGCCACTGCGGAACCCCCGCAAGCAAAGGACGCTCCCTCATTTCATGACCAGCGAGGAGGTGGAACGACTTCTTCTTTCGCCCAATGCATCCGGAAAAATGGGGGCACGGGACCTGGCCATCCTGGAAACGATGTACTCGACCGGGGTGCGAGTGAGCGAGCTCGTTGGCCTGAACGTGGAAGACCTTGACCTGGAGGACGGAGTTGCACGTGTTCGGGGCAAGGGGAAGCGGGAACGGTTTGCGCCCCTTGGTTCCTTTGCCGTGGGGGCCATTCAGCACTGGCTGGAAGGCAGGGGCGACGGGGCGTTGGATTGGAAAGACCCGGTCTTCGTGAACCGGCTTGGTACCCGGCTGTCCACGCGGAGCGTGGGCAGGATGCTGGAAAAATACCTTGCCCAGGCGGGACTGGACAGGCGCACCACACCCCACACGCTCCGACATAGTTTTGCCACACACCTTCTCGACCGCGGTGCCGATATTCGCAGCGTCCAGGAACTGCTTGGTCACCGCAGCCTGGTGACGACACAGATCTACACGCACCTGCCAACGGCGTCCCTCCGAAAGGCCTATGAGAAAGCCCACCCGCGGGCGCATGGATGATCCGGTGGATGATCATCCGAAACGTATGGCCAGGTGATCATGGTTGCTTGTGGTTCGCGTGCAGGCGTTTCTTCCAGGCCGGCAGGTCTCTGGAAAAGAGATCCCGTGCATACGCTCCCATCCACGAATAACCATTGCGTCGTTCGTGGGATATTTCTGCCAGGGTGTGGCGTGGAATTCCATCCCGACTGCAGAAAATAGGCGTATTTGTCTGGATATTGTAAAAACGGGCCCAGAGCGGTGGTGCCTGAGGATCCCTGACGACAATCGTGTCGCGTCCACCTGGCTTGTTGACATCTTGGACGACGACCAGTTTGATCCCCTCCAGTTTGGCCTCGTCGAACCAGCGGACAGCTCCTTCGATGGATTCGATAACCTGCTGACTGGGTTTCTCGATCTCCATCAGGTAGCGAATGATGCCGACCGATTCGTGACCGCTGAGTGAGACAAGTTCGTAAGATCGAGCCTTGCGGGGCTGGAATGTTCTCTCATCATGCTGGGCACACCAGGCGGTCAAACGACCGCGAACCTGTATCTGGCATTGCAGGATGCATGCGAGACCACGGCGAACTGCCCCTGCACACTGCTGCCGAACGTCATCAGATACAAAGGGATATGTTTCACCGTCGCGGGAGACGTCACGCAATAACCGCATCACGCCGATCATGGCGTCGTCGTTAAACGTGATGTGTTTTGCATAGCCCTGGGGGTTCGGGAACCGCTGTGGCCACCCGCCGTTCTCGTACTGGCCGGTGAGCAGGTAAGCGATTCCCTTCTGGGCGGCATCGCGAAACCGCTTGTCGCCGCTCGCCTGGTAGGCCGCTGCCAGTAATCGTATTTCCTCGTGTGTGGCACCATTGTCAATCATGGTGTCGTTATTGTCGCGATCCTGGCGTATCGTCGCCTTGGCCTGCGGCGAGAGTGTTTCATCGCGATCATAATTTTTCGGCCAGCCTCCATTTCGGCGCTGGTACAGCAGGATCGTTTCCGCCACCCGCAGTGTCCTGGCATCCACGGGTTCCGCCAGCGCCCCATGGAGGGGCGCCAGGGTCATCGAAATAAGAATCAGCCATCGAATCACTGGCTGCCCCGAACGAGAAAAGAGTCGCATGAAAACACCCGCGAGATGGAATGAGGCAGGAGATAAATGTCCGGGACGTTTACACGATTCCGTCGCGTGTCGCCCAGACGGCAAGCTGTGTGCGGTCAGAAGCATCGGTCTTTCGAAGAATATTCTGGACGTGTTCCTTCACGGTCTCGATGCTGATCTGAAGAGAAAGAGTGATCTCGTGATTACTCAAGCCCATCGCCAGGTGCCGCAGCAGCTGGTACTCGCGATAGGTAAGAGAAGCACCGCGAAAAGTACCCCGGTCACGGCGCCGCATGAGGAGTTCCCTGGTTCGGGAAAACACGGCGCCCGGGTAAGGTGATTGACCGGCCACGAAACGCTCGAGCGCCGCCTTGAAATCCCGCGTGGGCATCGCCTTGCAGAGAAAGTCCTCTGCTCCCCAGACCAGGCTTCGGGCAACATAGGTTGGGCTTTCAAAAGTCGAAACGATGGCAATGCGAGGCGATGATTCTGCCTGGTGAAGTTGTTTGAGAATTTCAAAACCGTCGATGTCGGGGAAGCGGATGTCGAGCAGGAGGAGTTCCGGCGTCGTCTGTGTCACTTTTTCAAGCGTTTCGGTGCCCGACACGGTTTCGGTGACGTCCAGGGCCATTCCGGCGAGATGCGCCAGGATAGCGCGACGCGTCACCTCGTGGTCTTCGGCGACAATCATGCGTATTGTCATGACAAGCGTGCCGGGGATGGGGAGGGAGGGAGGTAGGTGGGACAAAAGAATGATAACGATCCGTACCGGAAATATCACACGAACGCGAAAAAAAATCACAAAACTTCTCAGGACGGTTATGCGGTTTCTTCCAGTTACAACAATCGTTTCCGGGGTGCGGACCGGGTGTGCCGTGTTCATTGGGAAAAGGGAGATAGTTATTTTGACCCGGGGGAAAGCGTGTTCTAGATAAACATGGTGGACTGTGTTCTTGTGCCTGGCGCCCTTCATCGCGGTAAAAAAAATGGCAGATACCATTCTCTGGGTCGATGATGATCGCTCCGTGATCGATTCCATGGCCGGCCTGTTGGCCGAACGTGGGATGGATATTCACCCGGCCTATACCCTGGGGGATGCAACCCGGAAACTCAGCGAGCCTGCGTTTCCTTACCGGGCAGCCGTGATTGATCTTCGGCTTGGCGAGCACGACGGACTCGAACTGGTCGATATAGCCCAACAGAAGGGTATCCCGGTTTTGTTGATGACCGGTTACGCCACCGTGGAGGACACGATCCGCGCCTTTCAGGCGGGAGTCCATGACGTGCTTCAGAAACCGGTCACCGACGCGATGCTGGTCGAGGCCCTTGATAGGATCGGGAGTTCCGGGGATCTGCCGGCCATGGCGCCGGTCGAATCGGCCCCTTTCCTGGTTGGAAAAACATCGCGGATGAAGGAGGTCCTGCAGCTTGTCGAGGCGGTTGCGGATACACCGGCGACCGTCCTGATCACGGGTGAAAGTGGAAGCGGGAAATCACTCCTCGCTCGGGAGATAACACGCAGAAGCGGCCGTGCCGACGGGCCGTTCGTGGAAGTCTCCTGCGGCGCCCTGAGCGAATCGCTGCTTGAGAGCGAACTGTTTGGACACGTCAGGGGATCCTTCACCGGCGCCAGTTCCGACCGGGAAGGGAAAATTGCAGCGGCCGAGGGAGGTACCATCTTCCTGGACGAGATCGGTACGGCATCGCCGCGGATGCAGGTGAAATTGCTTCGTTACCTGCAGAGTATGGAATATGAACCTGTCGGGAGTAGCCAGACAGTGCGATCGAGCGCCCGGGTCATCCTGGCCACCAATGAAGAATTAGAGACAATGGTCGCTGAGGGTCGTTTCCGTGAAGACCTTTATTACCGGGTGAATGTCATCAACATAGGCATGCCACCCTTGCGGGACCGACTTGCGGACATGGAGGTGCTTGCCGGTGCGATGCTGGAAGAGGCGAACCGCTGCCTCGGAAAGGCTATCACATCGATCGACGAGGAGGTCATGGACGAACTCAAACGCCATGCGTGGCCGGGGAATATCCGGGAATTAAAAAACGTCATTGAACGTGCGGTATTGCTGGCCAAGGGGACCACGCTGACCACCACGGTCCTGTCGATGCCGGCCGGGACGGGGCGACGAGCAACGGCCGCCGGGGCGGATCGTCCGGCCAATCTCAAGGAAGCCATGCGAGAACCCGAGCGAAAGTTTATCCGGGAGGCGCTCGCCCGTTTCGATGGAAACCGGGGAGCGGCGGCGTCGTCGCTGGGTATCAATCGCACCACGCTTTATAAAAAGATGAAACGGCTCGGACTTGATTCGGCAACCACTGTTTCCACGTCCGGTGGATAGTCCGTTCCGACGATGATCCCTGCTTGCGTGATTCCGAGGATTGACTAACCTGTTCGTAATTACCGACAGGTGCACATGGTTTCCCGGATCGGCAAGTAATGAAAATTCACGAGTACCAGGCCAAGCAAGTGTTTCGTGGCGCCGGTGTTCCGGTGCTGGAGAATATCGTTGCCCGTACTCCCCAGGAAGCATCTGCGGCATTTGATGAACTGGGCGGCGAACTGGCGGTTGTGAAGGCCCAGATTCATGCCGGGGGGCGTGGCAAGGGGACGATTCGTGAAGTTCCCGATCAGCACGGTGTCCAGCTGGTCCGAAGTGCCGGGGAAGCATCCCAGGTCGCGGAGAATATACTCGGGAACACGCTGGTGACCATTCAAACGGGCGAGGAAGGCCAGGTGGTTCGGCAGGTCCTGGTCGAGGCGGGGTGCCAGATTGCCAGGGAGCTCTACCTGGGCGTGGTCCTCGACCGCGGGGCGAAGAAGCCGGTGTTGATGCTCTCGAGCGAGGGGGGGGTGGAGATCGAGAAGGTGGCCGAAGAGACACCGGAATTAATTCACAAGGAACATTTTGACCCCCATTTTGGTCTGCAGGGATACCAGGTCCGGAAGCTTTGCAAGAAGGTGGGGATGGATGGGCCGACCGCACGAAGCGCCGACCGATTCATGAAACAGGTCTGCCGGATGTTCGTGGACATGGACTGCAGTCTTGTGGAAATCATTCCCCTCGTGATTGTTCATGAGGGGGCTGTGTTCGCGCTGGATGGAAAGTTCTGCTTTGTTGATAATTCACTTTTCCGACACCCGTAGATTCTCGACATGCGTGACGTTGCCGAGGATGAGCCCACCGATGTGAGGGCCGGGGAGGCAGGGT
>CAYYZW010000279.1:0-1949 GCA_964476375.1 uncultured Pirellulaceae bacterium | reverse complement strand
CCTTGTGGACGTGCTTGCCGATGGCCCCATGGAAATGGAAAAAGCCGTTGAGATCGTTTCGCAGGTCAGCGATGCCCTGGTCATGGCACACCAGCAGGGGATCATCCACCGTGACATTAAACCGGCTAATATCCTCATCACCACCACCGGTGTTCCCAAGCTCAGTGATTTTGGACTGGCCCGCCAGGACCAGTCAGATCACGGCCCGACCCAGGCCGGAGCAGTCCTTGGAACGCTCGACTTCATGCCGCCGGAGCAACGTCGCGATGCCACATCCGTGGATGCCCGCAGTGATCTCTGGAGCCTGGCCGCCACGCTCTATCAAATGGTCACGGGGGAGGTGCCCCACGCATTTGACCTGGAGGATGTGCCCGGGGCGTTACACCCGGTGCTCACCAAGGCATTAAAAAGCAAGCCCGACGCCCGCTACCAGAGTGCCGCGGAATTTACCGAGGCGCTCAAAGCGGTGATTGCTCCGTCAGCGATGCCCCTGGCCTCTATGAAAGACCTGCGGCGGGGACAGTGCCCAGGGTGCCAGTCCATCAACGACGTCTCCCGCAAGTTCTGCGAGCGATGCGGGGCCACGCTTCAGATACCCTGCCTATCCTGCAAAAAAGAAATCGGTGCCTGGGAGGCCTTCTGCCCGGAATGCGGCTGTGATACGGCCGAGATCCTGGAGCAACAACGACAGCAATTCGAGTTGCAAAAAGACCGCATCCAGGATCTTCGCACGAAGTACTGCTACGAGGAGTCCCTGCAATTACTGGAAGCCATAACGGCAATGACTCAGCCGCAACTTTCAGCATTCCGCGAGTGGGCAGAAGAGATGCGGACGCAATGCCAGCAGGAACAGGCCGACCAGCAGCAGCAGTGCGAGCAGGCGCTGACCGCCGCCGACCTGGCCTACCGCGAATTCAATGAGAAGGAAGCCATTCGACTGCTTGAACAGGTCCCTGAACCGGTCCGGAGCGACAAGGCGAAGGAAGCCCTTGCCATCTGCCGGGATCACATTGAAAGGATCGACGGCCTCCGGTCGGAAATTCATGATCGCATCAAGAGCGATAAACTGGGCGGACTTTCTGGAAGCGTGGAGGCCTACCTGGTTCTCCGGCCGAACGATGAACCGGCCCAGAAACTGCTCGAAAAGCTCAGCGCCCATGACAAGGAAAACGAACTTGAAATCGTTGTTGATCTGGGAAAAGCGATGTTGCCCCCCCCGGGCCACAATCCAACGGTGAGCCAGGCGTTATGGGCGATCCTGAAGAAATACGACACGAATGGATCAAACGGCCTTTTCATCACTCCCAATATTCCTTCCAAAAAACTCAACACGGCATGCTTGAACTGTCATGTCCCCCATGGCGAACCGATCCTGGGGCTGATTGACCATACAGTCTTTGGCTCGGCCAAGAAGTGCCTCTTGATCGGAACGCAGGGGATCTATTTCCGAAATGACTGGTCGTCGTCAGTCAGCGGAATCAGCGGAACCTTCCATGTCCCGTACTCGGACCTCGTCTCCTATCTCATCGGAGTGCGGAAGTGGGGGGAAATTGGAATCGGAGATCACCTGGCCATCAGCATCACCGGTGGAAAAATCAACATCCAGACGGAAATCCGGCTGCTTCAAGAACTGAAAGGTTTTTTCCAGAGCGACAGGAATCGGCTCGCTGATGAAGATGTCATCGAACTGGTGCCCCGGCAACTGCGGCCACCGTCGCTATTAAGCGAACCGCCTGAAGATGTCGAAGAGACCGAGCAGACGAGGATCCGCATCAGGAACGATGTTGCCCAGGAATCCCCGGCCCCCGTGGCAGAAAAAGCCATGAGCTACGACGGCGAAACTGTATCGGGGAACCTGGTCCTGAACCAGGCGGGCACCTACTATATTGCGGCGGGCCGGGTGCTTGGCCCGGCAGAGGACGGGTTTTTCATATTCGACTCGAATTGTT
>CAYYZW010000278.1:0-10198 GCA_964476375.1 uncultured Pirellulaceae bacterium | reverse complement strand
TTCTCTGCCAGGTTGTGGAAGCTGCCATTGCGGCCGGGGCCACCACCGTGAATATTCCAGACACCGTCGGCTATGCCACCCCGCGGCAAATGGGGGAGACGATCGGCATGCTGCGAGACCGGGTTTCCAATATCGACAAGGCGGTGATCAGCATTCACTGTCACAATGACCTCGGCCTGGCCGTGGCAAACAGCCTGGCCGCCGTGGAAAACGGGGCCGGCCAGATCGAGTGCACGATCAACGGAATCGGTGAACGAGCGGGTAACTGCAGCCTGGAAGAAGTGGTCATGGCGATGCGTACCCGCAGTGACTTTTACCATTGCCAGACCGGTATCAAGACCGAGCGACTGGTTCCCACCAGCCGGCTGCTCAGCTCGATCACCGGCATGCGGGTGCAGCGAAACAAGGCGATCGTGGGACGCAATGCCTTCGCCCACGAGGCAGGAATCCACCAGGACGGGATGCTCAAGGAACCGAGCACCTACGAGATCATGCGACCGGAAGATGTCGGCTTTGCCAAGACCAACCTGGTACTGGGAAAACACAGCGGACGTGCCGCCCTGGGAGACCGGGCCAACACCCTCGGTTACCACCTCAACGATGAACAACTGCGAAACGTGTTTGATGAGTTCAAGAAGCTGGCGGACAAGAAGAAGGAAATCTACGACGGTGACCTGGTGGCACTGATCCAGCAGGAGATCCAGGCAGAGGTCGAGGAACAATGGTCCCTGGTCTCCTTCCAGGCCACCTCCGGAAGCGACCAGGTACCGCACGTCCGCTTGACGCTCCAGCGCGGGGAAGAGCAGTTCACCGAGGAGCTTTCCGAGGGAGACGGGCCCATCGATGCCGCCTTCCTGGCGACCGAGAAGATCACCGGCCTGACGCTCGTATGCAAGGACTACCAGGTGCGCAGCGCCTCGCTCGGACATGACGCCCAGGGGGAGGTGGTCCTGGAAGTCGAGCACAAGGGCCAGGTTTTCCGGGGCCGGGGGGTTTCGACCGACACGGTCGAGGCAACGGTGCGGGCCATCCTGAATGCCGTCAACCGGATCGCCAATAGCAGATAAGCAGTGCGGGACGTGAATCCTCGACCAGCCATTGGAAATCGTGATGTCGTTTCTTGCCCCCCGTGGATCCCTGATGCTCGACGTCGTCTTCCTGGCGATGCTGCTGGTGGTACCAGTGTTATTCTGGAGCATCTGGCAGGTCCGCCACCGGCACCGGTTCTCGCTGCACCGGCAAGTGCAACTGCTGCTGGCCGTGGTACTGCTTGGCACGGTACTGGCCTTTGAAATCGACATGCGGTTTTTCACCGACTGGGAAACGGAGGCCAACGACTCGCCTTACTACACCGCGGAGAGCTGGAATGCGGTCTGGACGGCCCTGACGGTCCACCTCTCGTTTGCCATCCCCACGCTGCTGATCTGGATCATGGTGGTTGTGCGGGCACTGAGGAAATTCGAGAAACCCCCGGTTCCGGGTGACCATAGTCGAAGCCACAAATGGTGGGGATGGATGGCCGTGATCGGCATGACCGGCACCGCCGTGACCGGATGGCTCTTTTACTGGATGGCCTTCGTGGCCACGACACCGTGAGAGGAAAAAAGCAGCAGAAAGATCCGGTTGACCCCCGTGGGGCGGGGGACTTAAATAAGTCGCAACTCCTGGCCGAGTGGCGGAATTGGCAGACGCTCGGGATTTAAAATCCCGTGGGCATTAGCTCGTGCGGGTTCGAGTCACGCCTCGGCTACTTAAAGCAGGACAACGGGCGAGACGTGTCACTCGGCCGGCTTTTGTCGGCAGCCGGATTTTGGCCAAGGATGCCCTCGCCTCACTCCTGGTCTCTCTGCATGCAGAGCTGGATCAGCGGCTGCACCTGGTGCCCGGTACAGACATTCAGCTTGTACATCGGTGCATAGACTGCCACCGGGTCAAAAAACTGACCGGCCATGCCCATCTCGACCAGGTCGTTGCCAGAGAGGGTCATCCGCCCGGCTCGCTTGACCAGCGGAAACCTCAGGTCCCCGATCCCGTCAAAGCTGCGGTAAACCACCTCGGTGCAGACCAGCCGGTCGGCCCTGGAAAAGTCAAAACCAAAATCATAGGCCTTGCCCGCATGCGTCAGTCCCCGCGAGAGTGCCTCGGAAATCTCGGCCAGTTCCAGCTGCGGGCGCAGGACGATGATCGAGTCCGAGGCATAGGGGGACTCGAGCGAGCGAATCAGTACCCCGTCCTTCTTGGACTCCAGTACCCGCGGTGTGGACTCGTCACCACCAGCCGTTAACGTGGCCCACAGTTGCTGAACGTGTTCCAGCTCGGCAAGGCCGGACTCTCTCATCTGGGCGGCATCGCCCAGGTAGAGTGCCACGTGGGGCCAGTAGCCTGGCAGGAAATAATTGGTCACCGCATATTCTTTCCGTACAGCCAGCACATCGCCCGGACGCAAAAGGTCGCTCACCTGGCCACAGACCGACTCCGGCATCCCCGGCTGGTGACCTTTCTTGAGATAACGATCAGCAAGCACGCTCCCGCCCAGCTTCTGCAGTCCGTAGATGGCCCGGCCAAGCAGGCTCTTTCTCAGGCTGCGGGCAATCTGCCCGGCACGGGTCCGTAGCCGGGCCGCCTCGAACTGGGCAAGCGGCACATCAAGTCGGTATTTCAGACGATCGATAACCTGCAGCATCGGTCGAAGTGCCGGATCCTGGTCACCAAGTGCACGCAGCCGCTGCTCGTTGTCACGGTAGAACTTGATGGCATGGTAAAGGTGCCAGGCATGGCGGGCACTCAAAAGCGACTTCTGCACGGTGTCATAAACACTGGCAGGAATCCCGAAATCCGGTTGAGCCTCGTTCAGCTTCCGCTGCACGATCGGCCGGTCCTTGACCGTCTCTCGAAGGAAACGGGCACTGTCCACCAGGATCAGTGCCGCTGAAAATCCGACCAGGAAAAGGACATCACCAGCGGGACCATAAAGACGCTCGTCATCCCGGATCGAGTGCACCAGTTCCAATAGCGCGCTACGTGACTGCCAGTAACCGATCAGTAACGTGAGAACCTGGAATTCCTGGTCCGGCCGGAAAAGCCCCTGCTCGTTGGTCGAGATAACCTCGGACATCTCCCGCGCGAGCTGTTGCAACTCCTCGAGGTACTCGGCAAGCTGCTCGACCGTTTTCAGGTGAGAGGAAAATTCCTCGCTGCGGCTGGATAACTCGGGCATGATCTACGTTGCTCACCTGCCAAAATACGGAAAACCCCATTGTAACCGGTCATCGAGGCAACCAATGGCGTCAGCGGGATTCTTCGATCACCCTGCCATCCCTATAACGGACCTGTTTTTCACGGCCATCGGAAAAATAATAGGTCCACTGACCATGCTCCCGGCCCTCCCGGAATTTTCCGCTCGCCGTCCGTGTCCCGTTGCCATCCCAGAATGTCCAGGAACCCTCCTCACGCCCTTCCCGGTAGTGGCCCCTGGCGATCTTGCCCCCGTCGTCATCCCGCATGACCCACGATCCCTCACGCACGCCCAGCCGGTAACTGCCACTGGCACGTGTGTCATAATAAAACAGCAACTGGGGCTGGACAGGATCCTGCCTGCCCGAACCGACAAACAGGAACAACTCCAGCTCCAGCAGACGATCGTTTTTTGCATGCTCTGTATTCCAGCGCTCGGCCAGCCATTGTCCAACACGCGGCCGAAAGGCGATATAGTTGGGCCGGGCAAGTTCACGAAACAGAAGGACCCGTCGTGATGTGGCAAACTTCATGGGAACCTCCGGGCGTGGCGGATCGCCTGCGGCCGCCAGTGGTTCCCCACGCGCCAGGTCGATGGTCCGGCCATTTGCCAGCCGTCCACGCATGACAAATCGATAATTCAACTGTTCCGGGTCCCTGAACATGTCCCAGCGCTGGTCCCAGTGAGCCGCGCTGGTCAGCCGGGCTACCAGCCGCACCGGGCTCGGCAGGGGGGCCGAGAATACAAGCATCAGCACATTGTAGAACAGGACCAGCGAGAGGCAGCTGATCGCAACCAGCGATTCCCAGAACGGTGCTCTGCCGGTCTGCTCGCTCTCCTGCTCACCTGCATCCGTCCGTGCAAGCCACCGCCACCACTGGCCTGGTGAGAGGATGACCAGCGCCGCCAGGGCGGAAAAGGAAAAAATCAGTACGTTCATCGACAACTCGATGCCCACATGGAGTGCCACCAGGCTCACCATACCGATGGTGCGTGGCCAGCGTGAGCGGCCGGGCCAGAGGATCAAGAGCGGACAGCCGAACTCGACCACAAGCGTGAACCAGCTGAACAATTTCAATATTCCCGGAAAGTGCAACATCCAGTCACCGAACCCACGGGTCAGCGCCCCGTCAGCAAGGGCAAGCTCCAGCGCATCTCCTGAAAACCATGTGGCATTACACTTGACGATCCCCGTGTACCAGTACATCACCACCAGCTGCAGGATGACCCCCACCGTGGCCCATGAACAAATCCACTGGGCCCTGGTCTGGCCAGCCGCCCGACGGGCATCTATCGACATCCTGCTACCGACCGGCAGCAGGATGCTCCAGAACAGCATCATCCCCAGCAGCACATCGCCCCCGGTAACCATCACCGGGGTTGCGGTATGCAATGAGACCGTCAGCAGCCAGGCAATGGCCGCGGACAGGCGGCTACGAAAACCGACCAGCAGGGCTGCGGCAGCGACCAGGCGGATACTCCAGAGCAGAAGTTGCCAGCCGCTGCTGTCGAACCACAGGTTCAGCGACCAGGCCCAGGTTCCGTGGTGGCTTTGCCGGACAATCTCCGCCGAGATCGCACCACCGGGCAGGTAGAACGCGGTCAGGTCCCAGAGTCGGACGAGGACGTCATAGAGCAGGACCAGGGCGATGGCGATGCGAAAGCACCCCAGGCTGCGAAGATCGATCCAGAAAGGGTTCTGGCAGCACGAAGCGGTTGCCTGGGCTGTTTTCTGCATCGAATTTCACCGCATGATAAACGAAGCCGGTTACTATTCGCCTTCGGTGCTTCAGACTGGTCAGGATGAGGAAATTCGCTGCGGTTGTCATTCCGGAAATGGGACAAGCGGCCGCCAATGTTGTGGAAAAACTGACCTGCAGAGGGTACAAAATAGCCACCATGCCAGTCTTTTCCCGCCTGTCCATTTTGAACCGCGTCCTGCTGCCAGTCGCGCTGCTGGGGGTATTTCAGCCTGCCGCCACTGCAGCAGATGAGATTGCCGATGCGATCGGGGTGATTGCCAGGACGGGTGAGCAGGCACGTGGCTCGGCAGCGGCGGCCGATGCCGTCACGAGACTCTGTCGGGAAGACATCTCCCTGCTGCCCCGTTTACTTGTGGCCATGGACACGCCAAACATCGTGGCAGCCAACTGGTACCGTCAGGCCTACGAGGTCATCGTCGAGAGTGAACTGGGAAAGGAGAATCCCCGCCTTCCGGTCGAGCTGCTGAAGGAATTCGTGCTGGACCGCAAACACCAGGGCCGGGTCCGGCGGCTGGCCTGGGACCTGCTGGACCGGGTGGAACCCGGGTTCCGCCAGGCCCAGATACCCCGCTTGATGGATGACCCCGAGTTCGGCAGCGATGCCGTGGAACGAACCATGCAGGCTGCCCAGCAGCTGCTTGATGATGGCCAGAAGCAGCAGGCGATTGTACTTTACCAGAAGGCATTTCGTGCCAGCCGGCTGGATGGCCAGATCCGCACGGCAGCCGACCGGCTCGGGCAGCTTGGTCAGCCGGTTGACATTATCAAGCACATGGGATTTCTCCACCGCTGGTACCTGCTGGGCCCGTTCGATGCCCCCGGTTTTAGCGGATACAAGATGTCCTTCCCCCCGGAAAAGAAAGTCGACCTGGAGGCCGAGTACACGGGCAAGGACGGCACACCTATCCGCTGGGAAGCGAGCCAGGCCGGCGACCGGCTTGGCCAGCTGAACCTGATCACCGGCATTGCCCCGGTCAAGGAAGCTGTGGGCTACGCCTATGCCGAGTTCCACTCACCTCGAGACCAGGATGTCCAGCTGCGTTGTGGAGCTGATGACAACATGACCGTATGGATCAATGGGAAAAAAGTCTTTACCCGCTTGCAGTGGCTCAACGGCACACGGCTGGACCGTTTCACCGCCCCGGCACACCTGAAGGAAGGCAACAACACGATCCTGGTGAAGATCTGCCAGGGACCCCAGCACAAGAACCCGGCGGTCCCCAACAACTGGTCCATGCAGCTGCGGCTTTGTGACAACACGGGCGGTTCCGTCCAGGTCCGGATCAGCCGTCCCCTGCCAACAGAACTCCCGGTGCCCTAGGAGCGAAACAACGATGAGACTGGTCTTCTTTCCTGCCTGCTTGGCAATCATCCTTGCCGGGTCACTGGAACTGGCTGCCCAGGAGTGGACCCAGTGGCGGGGACCGGACCGCAACGGGGTCCAGCCCGAAGCGGCGGTTCCACTTGCGTGGTCCGACACGACAAACATCCAGTGGAAGACCCCCTTGCCGGGAATGGGGATCTCCAGCCCGATCACCTGGCAGAACCGCATCTTTATCGCCGCCGCCGAGCGACAGCGACCCGATCAACTTCACCTGCTCTGCATCTCGCGACACGACGGGTCGGTACTCTGGCATCGCCGCTGGTGGGGCACGGCGCCCACCCGCTTTCACTCCAGCAAGAGCAGCATGGCAAGCCCCACACCGATCACCGACGGCAGGTCGGTTTATGTCTTCTTCGGCACCGGTGACCTGTTCTGCGTCGACCTGGAGGGCAACCAGAAGTGGCATCGTTCACTGGCAACGGAATACGGGAAATTCGAGAACCGTTTCTCAGCTACCAGCTCGCCGCTGATTTACGAGGACCAGGTGATCCTGCAGTGTGACCACTATGGGCCCTCCTACCTGGTCGCCATTGACCGACGGACAGGAAAGGACACCTGGAAAGAGGACCGTCCCGGCAAGTGGCTCAGCTGGTCTTCCCCACAGCTGATCCGGGTCGACAAGCCCGGTAAGGGACAACCGGCCGCGGAACTGGTCGTCACCGGTTCCCTCTCGATCGACGGGCTCGACCCACGCAGCGGCACCCCGCTCTGGACCGTCGGTGGCATGCGACGAGAGTGTATTCCCACGCCCGTGGTCGCGGGCAACCTGCTTTACGCCGTCAGTGGACCCAAGGGGCCGTCGCTGGCTATCCGGCCAGGCGGCCGCGGGGACGTGACAGGCACCCACGTGCTCTGGGAAAACCCGCGTGGGGCACCGTTTGTCCCCAGTCCGATCCTGGTGGGCGATTATTATTACCTGGTTGACGACCAGGGTATTACCACCTGTCTGCGGGTCGACAACGGGGAGCGAGTCTGGCAGAAGCGGCTTCCCGGGGCCTACACGGCCTCCCCCGTGGCCACCGGCAGCCATATCTTTTTCACCAGTGAATCCGGAGAAACAACGGTGATCAAGGCCCACGTGTCGACCTACGAGGAGGTCCGCCGCAACGAGCTGGGAGAGGCCGTTTTTGCTTCTGCCGCCATGACCAGCAAACAACTTTTGATCCGTACGACCGGGCACCTGTGGTGCATTGCCAGCCCCTGAGAAATAGGTTTCTCCCCCGCAGAACAACGAAGTTGACTCCCCTCCCATCCTCTCCGTAAACTCTTATAAGGGGTGGGAGAAGAGGAATCCGAAGCCAAGCCTGTTTCTTACTTCCGTTGACAACGAAAGTCGATCCATCGTCCTCATGCAACGATCCATTCATAAAATAGCGCGAGTTCTGACCGGCATCCTGGTGCTTCTGCCAGTGGCCCTTCCGGCAGCCGATCCACCGACATTTGAGGAAGACATTGCTCCCCTGCTCGAGCAGCACTGCAACAAGTGTCACAATCCTCAGGCCCGCAAGGCAGACCTGGACGTCAGCAGTGCCCAGGGACTTTTCAGCGGCGGTGAATCAGGGCAGCTCATTGTTCCCGGCAAGCCGGACGAAAGCCTGCTCTGGGAAATGCTGCACGACGCACTGATGCCCCCGGAGGACGAACCGCCACTCAAGAAAGAGCAACTGGAGACTGTTCGCCGCTGGATCGAGGCGGGGACTCCCTTCAAGGATAAAACCGACCCGGCCACGCTGCTGGCTGCCGGCGAGGTGAACCAGCACGACATCCATCCGATCATGCTCCTCCGCTGCACCGCCTGCCACGGACTGCGTCGCCAGGAAGCGGAGCTGGACCTGCGAACTCGCCAGGGGATGCTCAAGGGTGGAAAGTCAGGACCGGCTATCGTGCTCGGCAAGCCCGCCGAGAGCCTGCTCCTGAAACGTATCCACGCGGGCCAGATGCCGCCCAAGGAGAAGCTGATCGTGGCCGGGGTCAAGCCGGTCACGGACGAAGAAATTGAAAAACTCCGTCGCTGGATCGAACTGGGGGCACCAACCATCGAGCTGTTACCCGATATCCCCACCACCGACCCGGATCCCCTGGTCACCACGGAGGATCGGCAGCACTGGTCCTTCCGGCCCCCCAGCGAGCCGGTGATTCCGACTCTGCGGGACCGATCCCTGGTCGACAATCCCATTGATGCTTTCCTGCTTGAAAAACTCAAAAAGCAGGGCCTCAGCTATTCTCCCGAAGTGGACCGTGCCACGCTCCTGCGGCGCGCCTCGTTCGACCTGACAGGCCTGCCTCCCTCGCCTGGGGCGGTGGAAAAATTCCTGGCCGACGAACATCCGCTGGCCTACGAACGGGCCATCGAGCAGCTGCTCGCTTCTCCCCATTACGGGGAACGCTGGGGCCGTTTCTGGCTGGACGCGGCCGGCTATGCCGACTCGGAAGGGAAACGCAGTGCCGACCCGGTGCGGCCATTCGCCTACCGGTACCGGGACTACGTGATCCGGGCATTCAATGCCGACAAGCCCTATTCCCGCTTCCTGCAGGAACAGCTGGCCGGGGACGAACTGGCAGACTACACCGACCCGGAGAAGATCACCCCGGAGATTGTCGACAACCTGATCGCCACCGGTTTCCTCCGCATGGCCCCGGACGGAACGGGATCGGATATTGTCAACCGGGTTCCCGAACGCATGGAAGTGGTGGCTGACGAACTGGAGATCTTTGGTTCCACGGTGCTGGGCCTGACTCTCAAGTGTGCCCGCTGTCACAGCCACAAGTACGACCCGATTCCCCAGCGGGATTACTACCGGCTGGTCGATATCTTCAAGGGCGCGATGGATGTGCATGACTGGCTCAAGCCGGTGAGTGTCCAGGGGCAGAGTGACAGCAAGGTCCCCGCTCGTTTTCTGGACGTGATCTCCATCGAGCAGCGGCAGCAGATCGAGGAGCACAACCTGCACGTACAGTCCCAGATCGACACCGCCAGGAAACCGCTTGAGGATCTCGCCCGGAAACTTCGCACCGAGCACAAGGCGGCCCAGCTGGCGGCCATCCCGGAAAAGATCCGCGGCGATATCGAGGCCGCCCTTTCGACCGGGGCGGACCAGCGGACCGCGGTCCAGAAGTACCTGGCCGAGAAATTCGAGGCCCAGCTCACGCTTACCAGCAAGCAGCTCAAGGACAACAAGCAGTACAAGCAGCTCGACACCGAGATCACGGCGGTTGTCCAGGGCTGGGAGTCCCAACAGAAAGTGGTTCCTCGCATCCGTGCCCTCTGGGACCGGGGGGATCCCTCGCCGACCTACATTTTCCGCCGCGGTGATCATCGGTTGCCGGGACGGCTGGTGGGGCCGGGCCTGCCAAGTGCCCTGACCAACGGGCAAACCCCTTTTGAGCCCGCCACATCCTGGGATGGCTCGGGAAAAACCGGACGGCGACTGGCACTGGCAAACTGGCTGATCGAGCCCGGCCATCCACTCACCGCCCGGGTGATGGCCAACCGGATCTGGAAACACCACTTCGGCGAGGGAATCGTGCGGTCACTGGACAACTTCGGCAAGCTTGGCACGCCCCCCTCGCATCCGGAACTGCTTGACTGGCTCGCGCTGCGGTTCGTGGAGTCGGGCTGGAGTATCAAGCAGATGCACCGGCTGATGATGACATCACGGGCCTACCGCCAGTCCTCGACGATCCACGATGAACTGGTGGAAAGAGACCCGGACAACGTCCTGCTGACGCGCATGCCACTGCGCCGGCTGGATGCCGAAGAGGTACGGGACTCGCTGATCCACGTCAGTGGCGTTCTCCGGGAAGAGCCCTTCGGCC
>CAYYZW010000277.1:0-7929 GCA_964476375.1 uncultured Pirellulaceae bacterium | reverse complement strand
GTCGGTGTTGCCGATCTCACTGCCGCGGCGCGGGCCGCCGCCAACCATCTGCGAGTAGCCGCACTGGGGCCAGTGAGCCCGGCCTGCCTTGGCGTTGTTCTTGGGAGTCCGCCCCATTTCACCCATCACCACGACAAGTGTTGTCTCCAGCAGGCCGCGCTCTTCCAGGTCCAGGACCAGTGCCTGGACGAACTGGTCCAGCTGGGGCAGGTGGCTGCGGAGCATGCCAAAATTGTTGCCATGCAGATCCCAGTGATTGTTTCCCTTGGCCTCCCAGTGAATGGTCACCAGCATCGTGCCCGCCTCGACCAGGCGGCGGGCGATCAGGGCGCTGGTCCCCCAGACGTGGCTGCCATATCGATCGCGGAGCTGCTGGGATTCCTGGTCCAGGTCAAAGGCGGCCCGGGTCTTGGTGGAGGTCAGCAGTTCAAATGCCTTCTGGCGGAAGTTGCCCAGCCGACGGACGCTGCCGGTCTTTTCCACGCTGCGGAGCCCGGCATCGATCTGGGTCAGGAGTGACTTGCGGGTGTTGAGCCGGTCGACGGTCAGGTCCGGAAGCTCGGCGACCGAGGGGGGGGTCGGAATCCCCGAGGCGATGGTGGGGTTGTAGTCTCCCTCGACCTCCTCGGCCAGCTTGGGCTCGAACTGGGTAAAGAGCGGGTCGAAACTGCTTCCCAGGTAACCCCCGTAGGGACCGGCGCGACGCAGCGCCTGCGTGTAGCCGGGGAAGGCCGGCATCATCACGTAGGGGGCGATGTCCCGGGCGCCCATGCCCAGGTACTGGCAGACCGAACCGATGCTGGGGTGGTCCGTTACCTTGGCAAAGTAATTATCCCGGTCGCTGCCGCCGTCATAGCCGGTCAGGACGTTGTACGGGGTGTGGCTGGTGTACCTGTGGGAGTAGGTGCGGATCAGTGTGGCCCGGTCCATGATCCCGGCGATCTTGGGCATCAGGTCACAGATCTGAAGGCCGGGCACCGAGGTGGAGGTCGGTTTCATCTCGCCGCGCGTTTCCTCCGGCGCGTTCGGCTTGAGGTCGAACATGTCCATGTGCGGAGGGCCACCGAAGAGGTTGACCAGGATCACGCTCTTGGCCCGGCCATTGCCGGACGGGGCGGCAGCCTCTAGGAGCTGCGGAAGCGACATGCCGGCAAACAGGCTTAATCCACCGACGCGGAGGGCCTCCCGGCGGCTGATCCCATCACAGGCACGAGCGTGTTGTCCAAGGACACGGAGCATGATGCAATTATCGACGGTTCGGGGGCTGCCAACAAGAGAAATTCCGGCGGATTGACCCTGCCAGCGAGGGGTTACTTGTCCAGGACCAGCAGTTCGACCTTGCGAAATTCACAGGGATGGCTCTCCGACTGCAGCGAGATAAACCCGTCCTCCAGCAGCAGCTTGCCATCCTTGATCAGTTTCTGGGCATCCGCGTCGCGGTCGTCGAGCTGGGGCTTGTCGTAGGTCAGTACGGTTTTGCCGTCCATGATGTGCTTGATCACCTCGCCGCCGCGGACCTCGACCTCGACCGTGACCCATTCGTCTCCGCGGTAGGTCTTGGACGTGCTGCCGGTACAGTGACGCCGGACCAGCTCGCCGTTCATGACCACGTTGGTGCCAGGCGTGCAGAGGTTGGCCGTGGTTCGGTCGCCGGTCTCCTTGCCGCCGAGCAGCTGGACCTCGATCGAGACCGGGAAATTCTGGTTCTTGCCCATCGTCTTGGGATCCTGGCAGTGCAGCATGATGCCGCTGTTTCGGAAGGCCCAGCCGGGGCCGCCCGGGACCTGGTCGCCGAGAAATCGGTACTCCAGCCGCAAGCGGTAGTGGGAGTAGCTCTGCTTGTAAAAGATGTGCCCGAACTTGCTCTCGAAGTTCTCGTACTTGGCATAACCGACCTTCATCACGCCGTCCTCGACGCGGAAGGTGTCACCAAAGTTCTCTCCCGCCTCGTACCCCTTGATCTTGACGGTCCAGCCATCCAGGTTCTTGCCGTTAAACAGCGAGATCCACTTCTCTTTCTTGTTGGCGCCGAGGGCGAGCAGCAGGCAGGGAAGCAGCAGGGCGGTCAGGAGGAGCCTGGTCTTCATGGGAATATGTCCGTGCGGGGGGGAATTGTTTTCTGTCACGTGTGGCTTCTATTGTGCCAGCCGGAGGGATCCATCGCCAGTCATGGCCTCCGATCGCTAGAGTTTCGGCGGCGACCAGCGAGGGATCCCACGATCCTTGAGCTGTTTTTCGTAGCGGACCTCCTGGGGTTGCCTGGCGGCATAGGGAGCGTCCTCGTTGACCATCAGTGGCACCGTGTCGCTCCACCAGGCGTCATACGCCTTTCGCAGTCGGCGGACCACATCGGGATGGTCCGCTGCCACGTTGGTCTTTTCATAAGGGTCCGCCGTGATGTCGTAAAGAAGCTGGTTATTGACCAGCCGCCAGCGCTGGCTTCGCACGGCACAGGACTTGAACTTGCTCAGGTTGGGGTCAGCCCCCTTCTCCCAGCGGCCGACGTGAGTGAAAAGTTCCCGGTCGGCCCAGTCCGCCCCCGGGTTCTCCAGCAGCGGCACGAGCGAGCGACCATCGATCTTCTGGATGTCGTCGGGGATCGTCACGCCGGCCAGCTGGCAGAATGTCTGGTAGAGGTCGATGTGCGCGGTCAGGGCCGGCACATCCACTCCCTCGCCCAGGACCCCCTTCCATCGCCAGAAGGCGGGCACGTGGGTTCCTCCCTCGAAAGGGGATCCCTTGCCGCTCTTGAATCCGGCACTGAAAATCCGCTGGGGCTTCCCATTCTTGCGGGCCCCCCCACCGGCCTGGCCATTGTCGGTCATGAAGATCACCAGCGTGTTCTCCCAGAGCTTCCACTCGTCCAGCTTCTTCATCAGCAGGCCGACGTTATCGTCGAGGTTCTCGATCATGCCGTAGCGGCCCTGGGTCTTTTCCTCCCAGCCCAGGTCGGCGAATCGCTTCTTGTAACTGGCAGGGGCGATCATCGGGCCGTGCGGCGCGTTGGTGCTGATGTAGGCAAAGAAGGGGGTTTTGGCCTGGTGCTGCTGCTTGATGAAACCCAGCGCGGCCTGGAAGAAGACGTCGGTGCAGAATCCCTCGGTCTTGACGATCGTCTCATTGTGCAGGGCGGCGATATCAAAATAGCGGGTCTCCTTGACCCGGTTGGGCGGAAAGTCCGCGCAGCTTCCCGGGTACGACTGCCCGATCCCACCCGCCCCGTGGATAAAGACCTCGCTGAAACCGCGGTTGTAGGGCTGGTAAGCGTCCTCGTCCCCCAGGTGCCACTTGCCGAAGATGCCGGTCGCGTAGCCGCCCTGGTGAAGCAGCTTTGGGAAGGTGGTGGTGGAAAGCGCCATCCGCTCCCGTTCCTTGATCGTGTGGGTCACGCCGTTACGAAACTCGTGCCGGCCACTCATAATTGCCGAGCGCGTGGGGGCACAGGTCGGGCTGACATGAAAATCCGTAAAGCGGGTGGAGATCGTGTAGAGCCGGTCCAGGTGCGGTGTCCGCAGGGTCTTGTTGCCCATGCAGGAGAGATCACCCATTCCCTGGTCGTCCGTCATGACGAGGATAATGTTCGGGCGACTTCCAGCCAGGTCCGCCGCCTCGATCATGCGGTCCGGCGCGGCCATCGCGGCCAGGATGAGAAGGGCGAGGGGGAGTCGGCGGCGAACGGGAAGCGATTTCATGGAGTGGTCCTTGGAAGATGAGGGGCACGTGGTCCCTGGTGAATTTCTCGACAGAATGGCCGGGTGGCCCGCGGGGTTACTCCAGCTCCACGCTGCGGCCGCGCTCGGCCGCCTCGTAGATGGCATGGACGGTCTCCAGGGCCCGCAGGCTGTGAAGGTTGCTGATCGGGGGTTCGGTGAGACCGGCTGCCGCCCGAATTGCCTCGCGGACAAAGGGGGTGTAGCCACGAGGCTCTCTCTCCCCCTCGAACTGCTGGACCATGCCGGCATTTTCTCCCTCGGTGCTGTACCATTCCAGCGCGGTGGGCCCGATCGTGTCCACCTTGAGCCAGCCCTTGGATCCCCAGACCCGCAGGTGGGTGTGATATCCCTTGTCCAGGTAGTAGCCGGAGGTCATCGTTCCCAGCGCGCCGTTGTCAAACTGGAGCGCGGCTGTTGCCGAATCCTCGATGTTCACCGGCTGCCGGCCAATGTTGGTCGTGAAGCCGGCCACGGTGGAGATATTGGAACCGGTGATGTGCATCGCCAGGTCCAGCCAGTGGATGCCCAGCCAGATCAGGTGGCCTCCCCCGGCCCGTTCCTTGTCCGCGAACCACTGGTCGTGGTAAGCGGTCTTCGTCAGGCGTGTCTGGTCGGCGATCAGGTGCATGTCGACGCCAAAGATGCGGCCGATCCTGCCGGAGGAGACCAGTTCGCGGGCGGCCATGATCTCGGGGTTGGTCCGGTTGGCCAGGGCCAGCATCAGGTGACGGTGCTTGCTGTCCGCTTTCTCCAGCAGGGGTTCAAAATCACGGGTCTCCACGCAGGCAGGTTTCTCGGCAAAGACATGGCAGTTGGCGTCCAGCGCCAGGTCGATAACGGGCGGGGCCAGGCGGGCCTCGAGCGTGACCAGGGCCAGTTCCGGTTTCTCGGCAGTCAGCATTTCCCGGAAGCTGGTGTAAAAACCCTTCAGCTTGTCACCCAGGGCCTGCTGGGCATCGGCCGTGTAGCGGCCGTCCGGGGCGGCCAGTACCACCGACTCGCATTCCTCGGCCGCGGCTAGGGCCGCCAGGTAGGCCCCCACGTGGGCGCCCCCGGCATGCGTCATCAGGCCAACCTTGATTTTGTCCGGCATGGTGTGGTTCTTGAAAAGGAGTTAGTTGAAGAGTTCACTTACCACGCGTCCGTGGACGTCGGTCAGGCTCACATCCCGGCCTCCAAACCGGAAGACAAGTTTTTCATGGTCCAGGCCCATCTGGTGAAGCACGGTGGCGTGAATGTCATGAATGGCGAGCGGGTTTTCTGCCACGCTGTTCCCGAAAGGGTCGGTCTGGCCATAGGTCATGCCGCCCCGAAAACCGCCACCTGCCATGAAAATAGTGTAGCCATTGACATGGTGGTCCCGGCCGCAGGTGTCACTGATCTTGGGCGTGTGGGGCGTGCGGCCCATTTCCCCGGCCCAGATCACGATCGTCTCATCGAGCAGTCCCCGCTGTTTCAGGTCGGTGATCAGGCCGGTGACTGCCTGGCCAGTGATCAGCGAGTTTTCCTCGTGGTACTTCTTGATGTTCCCGTGCTGGTCCCAGGGGGAATTGTTGGAGTGGGTCAGTGGGCAGGTGATCTCGATAAAACGAACCCCGCGTTCGACCAGCCGTCGGGCCCGCAGGCACTGCAGCGAGTAATAGCGTTTCAGATCGTGATCGCTGTCGACACCGTACATCTTGAGGATATGCTCGGGCTCATCCTGGATGCTGGCAACCTCCGGGATGGACGACTGCATGCGGAAGGCGGTCTCGTAATTGCGGATCGCAGACTCGATCGCCACGCTGTCGGACGTCCGCCGGGCAAAGGCCTGGTCCTGGGAGGCAAGCAGCCGCAGCTTGCGGCGCTGGATGGCGAGCCCGTCGGCCGGATCGATGTTGTCGACCGTGGCGCCCTTGGCCCGCAGCAGGGTGGCGGCATGGCTGGCGGGCAGGAAAGCGCTGGCAAAATTCTCGTAGCCACCGTTGGGGATCCAGTCATTGTTGAGCAGGACGTAGGAGGGGAGGTCCTTGTTTTCCGTCCCCAGTCCATAGGAAATCCAGGAACCGAGGCTCGGGGCGCCCCCGGTCACGCGGCCGGTGTGCAGCAGCAGGGCCTGCTGGCCGTGCAGCGGCTGGATCCCCCGCATCGAGTGGACGACGCAGAGATCATCGGCGATCTGTGCCAGGTGGGGAAAGAGGTCACTGACCCAGAGCCCGCTCTCCCCGCGTTTCTGGAACTTCCGGGGACTCCCCATCCAGACGCGACCGGGGCTGCTCTGGGAGAGTCGCGAAACCCCCTCCTCTCCGATCGGCTTGCCCTGCTGGCGAGCCAGTTCCGGCTTGTAATCAAAGGAGTCGACGTGGCTGGGCCCGCCGTCCATGAAACAGAAGATCACGTTCTTGGCACGCGGCGTGTGATGGGGGCCGGCAGGCCGGCCCTTGCGTGCCGCGGCAGTCTCCTCGGCCAGCAGGCCGGCCAGTGCCAGCATGCCAAAACCGTTGGACGTGTACCTGAGAAAATCGCGTCGACTGGACATGTTCTTATCTATTACCGGTGGAAGAATCGCTTCTGAATTGTGCCGTTGCCTGAGAGGCCCCGCAAAAGAGAGGCTTTCTCTTCTCTATCTTAAGTAAATGAACTCTTTCGTGTTGAAAAACGCATGAGCGATTTCCTGCCAGACCTGCTGGCTGCCGAGCAGGTCCCCCTGCTCCACACCATGCAGCATGGCCAGTTCCTCGACCGCCTGGTGCCAGCGACCACGTTCCTTCTCTTCCGGGGCCCTGGCATAGGCCCGCTGGAACATCATCTCGATTCGCTTGTCGATGGAGTCGTTCTCCCGTGGGATGAGCTGCCCGGCCCAGAAGCTGGCCTGGGAGATGACAAAGGGGTCATTCAAAAGAGCCAGGGACTGCGAGGGGGTATTGGTGCTGTCCCGGCGGCCGGTGGGGATCTTGGGCTTGGGCTGGTTAAACAGCGAGAGGAACCGCGGGGGCTCCATGATCGTGATCCGGGTGTAGATCGACCGCCGCCCGTTGCCATCCAGCGGGCCGGAGAAAAGACGCTTCTGACCGTCCTCGTTGGCTCGCGGTGGGATCGTGGTCGGGCCATAAAGGGCCGTGTCCAGCCTGCCCGACACCGCCAGGATGGCGTCGCGTATGGACTCTGCTTACAGTCGCCGTAGCGGGTAGTGATGCAGGAGCCTGTTTTCCGGGTCCACGGTAAGGCCTTCCTCCGATACCTGGCCGGACTGCTGCCAGGTCTGGCTGCGGACGATCATCCGAATCAGCTGCTTGGTGGACCAGCCTTCCTGGATGAAACGATGGGTCAGCCAGTCCAGCAGGTGCGGATGGGAGGGCTGCTGGCCGAGCTGGCCAAAGTCGCTGGGCGTGGCAACGATACCGGTTCCGAAAAGCCAGTGCCAGGTCCGGTTGACATAAACCCGCGCGGTCAGCGGATGGTCCGGGCTGGCCACGATCTCGGCCAGTTGCAGCCGACCGCTCCCGGTCTCGTTGAATTCACTGTTGCCGCCGGGAGTCAGGGCCCGTGGAGCTCCCCGGGATACCGGGTCGCCAAGCTGGTTGTAATCGCCACGGATGTTGAGCGGGTAATCGAAGCCGGGATCCAGGTCGGCCAGGCCATTGACCGTCTGTGGGACAAGGATCCTCTCCTCGGTCTGCCGGTAGGCAGAAAGAATGTCCTCGATACCGGCCAGGTTTCGCTGGTTGCGGATCCACTTCTGCTCCAGCAGCCAGTTGATGACCAGCACGTCCTCATCCCCTGCCTGGCCCTGTTTCCATCGCATCACCGCTGCACGGGACCAGCTGCGAAAACGGTCGCGGACCTCCGGGAGCGACGTCGGCGGATCCCCGGCAAGCAGGTCGGTAAAACGGCCCAGCTCGTCGGCCGGCGAGCCCGCCTGCTTGTGGAGGAGGATTCGGGAAATGCAGAACCAGCTGCGAGGGTCCGCCTCCTGGGCGGCCGTGGTCGCTCCTCCCAGTCCGACCCGGGGTGGGAAATTCGGGTTGGAGGTCTTGGTGACGTACTCCAGGAAGATATGCCGCTCCGCCATGGCGGGGAATGTCGAGAACTGCTGCCAGCCGGCGGTCGGTGAAGCCAGGTAGACCTGTTTCTCGGTCAGGAAGGCATTGTCGATCACGGTCCGGTGCGCGGCAAAGTCCCCTCCCGCCACCTGGAAACTCACAAACGGGGCGGGCATCGTGTTGAGGTAGGGACT
>CAYYZW010000276.1:0-23583 GCA_964476375.1 uncultured Pirellulaceae bacterium | reverse complement strand
CTTTTTTTGTCTTTTCTTTGGTTTTTGTCTCTGACGAGGTCGTTGATGACGAGTATGTTTATGACGAGGACGCTGATGACGATGATGTCGATGACGAGGACGGCGATGACGAGGACGGCGATGACGAGGACGGCGATGACGAGGACGGCGATGGCGAGGACGGCGATGACGAGGACGGCGATGACGAGGACGGCGATGACGAGGAGGCTGCCGTTAAGTCCGGTCCCTATGCGGGTGTCCTGGCGGGCGTTCTGGCCGGTGCCGAGTCGGATCGACTCCAGCTCTCGGAAGAAACACGTGAAAATCTCCAGACCTTCGTCGACCAGCGGAAGGCCGCCGGTGCCGAACTTGCAGACGAATTGAAGGACGAGGATCCGGTCAAACGCGCCGGTGAGATGCTGAGGTTTCGTTATGACTCGGTCAGGCTTGCCAAGGAGACGCTTCTGAATGTCGAGCAACGGGACATCGTCGAACAGCTTCGCCTGCAGGAGAGTGGGCTGCTGGCCCTGGTCGAACCCCAGGTGGCCGGCACGGTCGTGCTGGATGATGATCAGAAAAAGAAGGTGAACGAACTGGTTCTGCTGCACCTGCAGGCATTTGCCCTGGAAGACGAGGAGGAGCGCACCGCGCAGCAGGCCGGGGTCCAGAAGCAACTGGCCGAGGTTCTTAACGAGGACCAGCAGGTAACCTTTAACGAACTGCTGGGCACCAAAGAGGTTGCCGAGGCCGGGGACGATGACAAGCCCATGCCCGGGGACGATGACAAGCCGGCCAAGACGACGGTCGCTTCCGAGGCCGTTGTCACACCCGAGGGCGACCTCAAGCTGCGATTCAGCTTTAGCTTTACCCCCTGGCAGGACGTGATCGAGTGGTTTGCCGAGCAGGCGGATCTGTCACTGCAGATGGACGGTCCTCCTCCGGGGACGTTCAACTACACCGACAAGAACTATTACACACCAGGGGAGGCGATTGATGTGATGAACGGCGTGTTGTTGACACGTGGCTACACACTCGTCCGCCGCCGACAGTTGCTGACCCTGGTCAACCTGGAAGATGAAATTCCGGATGTACTGGTGGAGTACGTGCCGTTGGCAGAGCTTGATGACCGGGGGGATTACGAGCTTATCAAGACACTTTTTCAGCTGGTCAAGATGACACCCGAGGAGGCAGAGCAGGATCTGCAGAAACTGATCGGCTCGACCGGAAAAATCTATGTGTTCCCGGCAGCCAAGCAGATTCTCGTCCAGGAAACGGCCGGGCGTTTGCGGACGATCCGTTCTCTGATCGAGGCGGTCGAAGAGCCTCGTTCCAGTGTTGAAAGCACGATCACGGAGGTGGAACTGGAGTATATCCCGGCGGAGGACGTGCTGGCAGTCGCCCGTATCCTGATGGGCCTTGGGGAAGATGACAATCGAGCCGAGGGCATCAGTTTTGGAGTCGACCCACTCGGAACCCGCATCTACCTGACCGGTAACGAGGAGAACATTGCGATCATCACGGATCTTGTCAAGCGAATGGACAAGGATCCGCTGGAAGGAGTCGAGGAAAGCGGGCCTGTCGAACAGCCCCAGTTGCAAACCCATCCGATCCAGGCGGCCGACCCCACCAGTACCTACGAGGTGCTGCAGACGATGCTTGCCGGCCTTCCCGATCTCCGCATGTCGCTGGACCCAACCACCAACAAGATCATCGCTTTCGCACGGCCCGCCGAGCAGTTGAAGATCAAGGCGGTGATCGCCGAGCTGGAAGGAGAGGTTCCTGTCTTCGAGGTGATCTCGCTGAAAACGCTCGATCCGACCATGGCCCTGGCCATGATCGGCAACATGTTTGGTGGTGACCCGGAAGCACCAGATCCGGATGGCCCCAAGGTTACCGCGGATATCACCACGATGAAGTTGTTCGTGCGTGCGACCGCATCGGAGATGGATGCCATCAAGCAGATGATTGTTCGCCTGGAAGCAGAAAATACAACGGCCAGTGGTGGAAATATCCGCCTGATTCCATGGGCTGGTGATAGTGCCATCGATGCGGTAGAGCGAGCTGCCCGTATCTGGACGGGTGGAAACCGGATCCGCGTGATTGCCCCGGGAGACCGCAATTCCTCGCGACTGGACCTCCGCCGCACCAATGAGCCACCGGAAGAACAGCCGATGCCGCGTCCGCTTCCTCCCAGGCCGGAAGCCCTTCCGCCACGTCCGGGCACGAGCGCCCCGGCGACCTCGCGCCCGATGACCAACCAGCAGCAGCTTTCGCCCCATGCGGCGGTTCAGTTTGTTGCCGAGGAAGCCCAGCAGCCGGCTGCCGGCAGCGGAAGTGAGATCATTATCGAAGTCACGGATGATGGGATATTGCTGGTGTCGGAAGATCTGGAGGCCCTTGATCAATTCGAGACGCTGCTGCGGCAGTTCATGCCGGTCAATGCGAGCCTGGAAGGGGAAAGCAAGATCACGGTCTTTTATCTCAAGTACGCCAAGGCGGATGTAGCCGCTTCGCTGATCCAGCAGATCCTCAGTGGAGGAGCAGGATCCAGCAGTGGCAGTTTTGGTTCGCTGATGGGGGATATCACCGGTGGCCTGATGGGTGGCGGTGGTGGCTTGATGGGAATGCTGCTTGGAACCGGTGGAGATGCCGGTGCGGGCGATACGATGGGGGCGACTTTCGAGGCAACCAGCACGGTCAGTATCGTGGCCGACCCTCGCCTGAACGCCCTGGTGGTCCAGGCGGTGGAAGAGGACGTGGCGATGATCGAGGACCTGCTGGGAGTGATCGACAAGGAGGGGAGTATCACCGACGTGGAGACCAAGGGGAAGCCGCGTTTGATCCCCGTGCTCTACACCTCGGCCGAGAGTATTGCCAATACGGTCAAGGAGGTTAATTCCGACCGGTTGATAAGCAGCAGGTCAAGCGGCCAGAGCCAGCAGCGAGGAGGCAACGAGGACATCATGAAGATGCTGCAGTCGATGCGGGGTGGCGGTGGCGGTGGCGGTGGTCGAGGTGGGAGTAGCGCTGCCAAGAGCGAGCCTGCCAAGATGTCGATAGGCGTGGACATGGAGAGCAACTCGATTGTGATTGCTGCTCCGGAACCCCTTTTCCGGGAAGTCCAGGAACTGGTTCACCAGCTCGATACAGCCAATATCCAGTCGCAGGACTCGCTGGAAGTCCGTACTCTTAAACTGACCAACCCGGAGGTGGTCCAGCAGGCGCTGCAGTCGATCCTGGGTGACCGGGTACAGACGACAACCAGTTCCGGATCCAGCAGTTCCCGTCCCACCGGCAGCAGCGGTGGCTCCGGCCAGCCGACCGCGGACCAGATTCGCCAGCGGATGGAGTTTTTCAACCAGCTTCGTGGCGGCTCCAGTGGTGGACGCCCAGGTGGTAGCGGCTCCACAGGCGGACGCCCTGGTGGTAGTGGATTTCCCGGTGGTGGTCGACCTGGTGGCAGCAGTGGTGGCCGCCCAGGTGGGAGCAGCGGTGGGAGCCGACCTGGTGGCAGCAGTGGTGGCCGCCGTAACCAGCCGGGAATTTCGAAACATGGGGGTGTCGGCGGGGTTTAACTGAAATAGTCCCGGGCCGTAGCCACTTTGGATGAAAATCGAAGATCACTTTGACCAGAATGAAATACCATGGATGCCGGTGAAATTCTCCTGAAACAGGGCCTTCTCGACAGCGACCAGCTGGCGGAACTCCGCGAGAGAAACGCCGAGGGCGTTGCCCTGGTGGACGCTGCCGTCACGCTCGGCTTTGTCAAGGAGGAGCCGGCCCTGCGAGCCCTGGCTAGCGAGAGCGGCCTGGACTTTGTTGACCTGCGTGATGCGGAAGTCGACCTGAGCCTGCTGGATGGTTTCCCGACGCGCCTGATTCATCGTGAACTGCTGTTCCCTCTTTCCCGGGACAACGGCACCCTGGTTGTGGCGACACACAACCCTTTTGATCTTTACCCGATTGACGAGGCGGGTACGGCAACCGGCCTGGTGGTCGTCCCCGTGCTGGCCTCACGTCGCGAAATTGACGTGCTGGTGAAGAAACACCTGGGCGTTGGTAGCGAGACGATTGACAACCTGATCGAGCAGCGAAGTGACGTGGAAGACGTCGAGTTGCTTGGGGATATCGAGACAGACGGGTCGGAATTATCCGAGATGGCCCAGGAGGCCTCGGTCATCCGGCTGGTCAACGAGATCCTGCTTGAGGCGATCGAGGTGCGTGCGAGTGATGTTCATATCGAGTCGCAGTCCTCGGGGATCGTGATTCGGTACCGTATCGACGGTCTGCTTCACCCCCAGCCGGTGCCACCGGAAATCAGTCAGTTCCAGGCCGCCATTATCAGCCGCCTGAAGATCATGGCGCGGCTGAATATCGCCGAGAAACGCCTGCCCCAGGATGGTCGCATCAAGCTCAAGGTCAAGGGACGCGAGGTGGATGTCCGTGTTTCGGTGATCCCGATGATTCATGGGGAGAGCATGGTTCTGCGTCTGCTCGACAAGTCAGCGATGAAGTTCGACCTGCAGAACCTGGGCATGGAAGCGGAAACCTACAAGGCATTCAGTGAGTTAATCCGGCTTCCTCACGGGATTGTGCTCGTCTGCGGCCCGACCGGAAGTGGGAAAACGACCACGCTCTACAGGTCGTTGCTGGAAATCTAGAGCGGTGATAACAAGATCATTACCACCGAGGATCCGGTGGAATACCAGCTTGACGGGATCAACCAGATCCAGGTGCATTCCCGGATTGGTCTGACTTTTGGACATAGCCTCCGCAGTATCCTGCGGCATGATCCGGACATCGTGCTGGTAGGTGAAATTCGTGACCTGGAGACCGCTGATAATGCCATCCAGGCATCGCTGACCGGCCACCTGGTTTTCAGTACCCTGCATACAAATGATGCGGCCGGGGCCTATCCTCGTATGACCGACATGGGGACAGAACCTTTCCTGGTTGCCAGTACGGTCGAAGCGGTCATGGCCCAGCGACTTGTGCGGCGACTGTGCCAGCATTGCCGAAGCGAGGTGAAAGCATCGACGCTTGACCTGCCCGAGGACTTCCCCATGGCCACCCTGGATGGCCGGCCAATCTACCAGCCGGTGGGGTGTCGTGAATGTCGACAGGTCGGTTATAGCGGGCGGATGGGTATTTACGAGCTGATGGTGACAACCGAGGACGTGAGACAATTAGCCCATGACCGGGCCAGCACATGGCAACTGAAGAAGGCGGCGCTGGCCAACGGGATGGCAACTTTGCGAGACGATGGGTGGAGAAAAGTCATCAATGGCCATACGAGCGTCGACGAGGTGCTTCGTATTACCAAGGGAGACCGGATGCTCCATGCAGAACGGTCATTGCAGACCGCAGGTAGCTAGATCCCCCTGACCTCCAACAGCCGACGATCCTATGCCTGAATTCTCTTATACTGCCCGGGACCTTGCTGGCGAGAAAGTCAGTGGCCAGATTAGCGCTGCCAGCCAGCGGGAAGCATTGAACCTGCTCTCTGGCCGTTCGCTTTTCCCTCTTTCGGTCACGGCCGGATCGGTCTCGACCTCGGACCTTGCCCGCAAACGCGTCAAGGGCCAGGTGATGGCGATGACCTATAGCCAGCTTTCATCGCTGCTCAAGAGCGGCGTTCCGCTGCTTCGCAGCCTGCGAATTATCCAGGAACAGACGTCCGACAAGACGCTCAAGTTGATCCTGGGCGAAATTCACATGAAGGTCGAGGATGGTCGTGCCCTTGCCGATGCGATGACCGGATATCCCAGGGCCTTCAGCGAAATGGCCGTGAACATGGCGCGAGCCGGGAGCGAGGGTGGTTTCCTGGAAGAAGCCCTGGACCGGGTGGCCCGGTTTACCGAGCAGCAGGAGGACCTCAAGAGCGAGACCATTGGCGCGCTGGCTTACCCTCTCTTTTTGGGTACGATTGGCTCCCTGATCGTGGCTGCCTTGATCATTTTTTTCGTTCCCCGGTTTGGTGAGATGTTCGACAGCCTCCGCGCCCGCGGCGAGTTGCCGGTCCTCACGGACTGGCTGCTGGCATTTAGTAACCTGCTGCGTCAGTGGTGGATGGTGATTGTCTTCTTCCTTGCCATTATGTTTGTTTTTCTTCGTTATCAGTTACAGACCGAATCTGGGCGTCGTTTCGGCGATGCATTAAAGCTGCGGATTCCCCTGGCAGGGGCGATTTTTCAGAACCTGGCCGTGGCTCGTTTTTGTCGCGTGCTTGGAACGCTGCTTCGTAACGGCGTGCCGATCTTGAAATCATTGGAAATCAGTCGCGAGGCGGCAGGGAACCGGGTCCTCTCAGAGGCGATCGACCAGGCATCCGAGAACATCACGGCGGGCGAGTCGCTGGCCAAGCCACTGGCAGCCAGCGGTCACTTCCCTCGTACCGTGGTGGAGATGATCTCGGTTGCCGAGGAATCCAATACACTGGATGAAATACTCGTGGATATTGCCGATGGCCTGGAAACCAGGACGTCGCGACACCTGACATTACTTGTCCGACTGCTGGAACCGATTATGCTTCTGGTTCTTGCCGGCGCCGTGCTGTTCGTGGTCATCGCATTGCTTTTGCCGGTGATCAAGATGAGCAGCACGATCTGATTTTTTACCGAACAGACGTTCCTTTTTGTATTGAATGGAGAATTGAAACGATGACGACACGAAAATCCAATAACCATCGGCACCGGCGGCACGGCTTCACACTGATGGAAGTCCTCCTGGTAATGGCCATCCTGGTGATCATGGGGACGCTGGTCGTGACCAACTTTGCCGGCATCTTCAGCAAGTCCAAGAAGAGTAACGCCAAGATCCAGCTGGACCTGGTTTCCCAGCAACTCGAGCTTTACAAGCTGGATATGAATAATTACCCACCGTCGGAACTGGGGCTTTCCGCACTCCGTACCCAACCGACGGATCCTGTCGGGGCGAGTCGCTGGGCTGGTCCTTACTCGCAGAAAGAGATCCCCGCCGATCCATGGGGGAATGCCTACCAGTATGGTCTGGAAACCGATCCGATCAGTGGTGAAAACGGCTACAAGATCTGGTCCAACGGGCCGTCCGGACAGTCCAACGGGGATGCCCCGGACGGGGACGATATTTCGGTCTATTCCTACAAGTAGGGTGCCAGGGACGGACCTGTCCAGGCTGGTGGAGGAGGATGCGCCATGGTTCTCCGGAGAGAAAAAAGAGCACGCCCGGGTTGTCGTCATCCGGGTGGTTTCACACTCTTCGAGGTCCTGCTGGTGCTGGCCCTGATCACCCTGATCGGGGCACTCACGATGCCTGGCTTTAGCCGTACGTTCGAGAACCAGCGGCTGCGGGAATCCGGGGATATCATTCGCACGGCCTGGGCCAAGGGGCGTATCGAGGCCATGAAATCGGGTCGCACGATGCTCTTTCGGCACGAGCTGGGAGGGAACCGTTATATTCTCGAACCCTGGCATGGGAATGATGAATACCTGGAGCTGGGGGACGCGGCAGCGGAGACCATGGTGCTGGTGGATGAGCAGCTGGGGCGTGACACATCGGCAGGTCCTACCGAAGCCCATGAATTTAGCATGGTGACGTTTGGCCGTATCCACATGCTTCCCAAGGGAATCATGTTTTTTGATTCGGCCCAGGAAGTGGATGTCCGCAACCTCCAGATGATCCAGCAGATGGGATTGGATACGACGCTCAGTTCTGCGCACGAGTGGTCACCGCCGATCCTGTTTTATCCCGATGGAAGTGCCTCCCAGGCGCAACTTCGAATGACCAACTCCACCACACAACGGTTCGTGCAATTGCGGCTGAGAGGACTGACAGGCATTGCATATGTCTCTGATATCCTGATCGCCGCCGAGCTCGAGGCAGTGTCGCAATAGGAGCACCCAGGGCAATGAAGCGTTCGTTTTCCAGTTCAAGCCGTTCGTCACGACAGGGCCTGTCGTTGATGGAGGTGATCATTGCGCTGGCAATCCTTGGACTCGCGCTGGCCGCCATTGGCGAGTTGATCCGTGTCGGTGCCCGCAATGCAGAGGTTTCCCGCAAGCGGACCACGGCCCAGTTGCTCTGTGAGAACAAGCTTGCCGAGATCAAGGCGGGGTGGCTGGGACAGTCCAGCACGCTTCCCACGGGACAGATGATGCGTCCCCAGCCGATCGGGCCAGTGGAGTTTGAGCCCCACGAAACAGACCAGCCGTGGATGTACACCGTCAACGTGGAGCCGGGAGAGACGGAGGGGTTGCTGGTGGTGGAAGTGATGGTGGAAGAGGTGACCGAGGCATACCGGCCGCTGAGGTACTCGCTGGTGATGTGGATGATTGATCCGGAGCTGGAGTGGCTCCAGACCCAGGCGGTAGAGGCGGCCGAGGAAGGTGCGGGTGGCTAGCATGCATTCCTTCCGACATACAAAGAGACCTGGCTTGACTCTCATGGAGCTGTTGATTTCCCTGGTCCTGACCGGTGTTGTTCTGGTGCTTATCAGTACAGCCATGGATCTCCACCTGCGTGCTCTCGGCAGGCAAAGGGCGACGGCCGAGGAGGGGCAGCTTGCACGCTCACTGCTGCAGCGGATCGGGAACGATCTTCGCAATGCCGTACAGTTCAGCACGATTGACATGGAAGAAGGGCTGGGCGGACTGGATTCAGGGGCGTTGATGAACCTTGCCACCGGGGCGATCGCGTCAGGCGATATTGACCTGGCTGATGTGAACGTGGGTGCCCTGCTGGGTGGGGAGTCGGAACCGGAGGAGCCGACCAGCAGTTACACACCGGACCTGGTCAGCAACCTGGAGCCGCCGGTTTACCCGGGCCTCTATGGCAACCAGTTCGAGATGCAGATTGATATCAGCCGGCTTCCGCGCGTGGAAGAATACCAGTCGCTTTTCCTGAGGACGGATTCGTACTCGCTGGTCGACATTCCCAGTGACGTGAAGACGGTGACTTACTACATCCGGCCGGTGAACCAGAGCGTGGGGCAGGGGGCCGATGAGCTGTTCCAGGAAGAATCCGGGGCCGGGGGCCTGGTCAGACGGCACCTGGACCGGGCCGTGACCAATTTTGCTTACATGAACGGCAATATTGACGGACTGATGCGGGAAGAGAAACTGCTTGCCCCGGAAGTCGTGGGTCTCCAGTTCCAGTATTTTGACGGCTACCAGTGGCTTCCCGAGTGGGACACGGAGATCATGCAGGGCCTGCCGGTGGCGGTCGAGATCCTCTTGCTTTTGAAATCCAACTCTCCTTACCAGAGTGGAGGCGTGATGACCGCGTTTTCCCTTGCTGACCTGGGGTTGGAACTGGATGCGGATTCGGCCGTGGTCTCTTACCGCCTTGTCGTCCGACTTCCTGTGGGGATTGTCCCGGAAGTCAATGAGGACGATGGCATGGAGTCGATGGGCCTATGAACAAGCCACGAACCTTTCCCGCGAAAAGGCAGCGTCCCCGGCGCGGGATCGTGTTAATGATCGTGCTGGTGGTCCTGCTGGTGCTGACTTTCAGCGCCTATACCTTCACGGACCTGATGCGGACTCATAACGTCGCCAGTGACCTGACAGGCCGGCAAGTGCAGTCGCGGTTGCTGGCCGAATCCGGGGGCGAGGCGGTTCGCCTGTTTCTGATGCAGACCCCGGCAGCACAGACGGAGGTAGGAGGGCATTATTACAACACCCTCTACTTCCAGGCGAGGAATGTCCTTCCCGACACCGACCTGGAGCGGGTGGGGAATTTCAGCGTTCTCGCTCCGCTGGTGGATGAAATGGGGAACCTGGCAGCAGTTCGTTATGGACTGGAGGATGAATCCAATCGCCTGAACGTGAATATTCTTCCACTGGCGGATGAACTGGTCAGCGAGGGAGGCCGCACGCTTCTCAATGCCCTTCCGGGGATGACCGATGACGTGGCGGATGCCATCCTGGACTGGATCGACGAGGATGATGAATCCCGGCCCTTTGGTGCGGAACGAGATTATTACGAGCAGCTGGATCCCCCCTACACGTGTAAGAACGGTCCTCTCGACACGGTGGAGGAATTACTGTTGATTCGTGGCGTGACGCCCCAGTTGCTCTTCGGGAAGGATACGAACCGCAATGGCCTGCTGGATGCCCATGAAATCGGACCCCAGGCAACGGCCACGGTGATGGATCCAACCGCCATGGCGGCGCTCACCGATGAGAGCTTTGATCCGCTCACCGAGGGGTCGCTCGACCGGGGTTGGGCCGGGTACCTGACGCTTTACAGCCAGGAACTCAATGCCAGTGAATCGGGCGAGCAGCGCATCTTCCTGAATACCGACGATCTGCAGGCGCTGCACGAGGATTTGAATGCTGTTTTTGGTATCGAGGTCGCTAATTTTGTTCTTGCTTATCGCCAGGCCGATGGCGATTACAGTGGCCCGGACGAGGGAGTCCAGGCAAATACAATCACGGTGGACAAGCTGGCTCCGGCCACCCGGACAATCAGCCAGGTCCTGGACCTGGTGGATGCCCGGGTGGAATTCCCCTCTCCTGACGGGACTGAAGTGCTGGTGCTGAATTCTCCCTTCCCGCTCCTGGGAATGGGGGCCTATATCGACCAGATGATGGACAATATGTCGATCAGCGAGGGGCGGACGATCCCGGGCCGTTTGAATATCAACCAGGCCCCCCGGTCGCTGCTGGCCGGGATCCCTGGGATCACGGACGAGATCGTGGAGGGGATTCTCTCCAACCGGGTCCAGGATCCAGATGCCAATGGATTGACCCCGCAGAAGCATGAGACCTGGCTGATGACGGCCCTGGTCGTTGATATTGAAAAAATGAAAATGCTCCAGCCGTTTGTCTGTGCCGGGGGGGATGTCTACCGGGCCCAGGTGATCGGCTATTTTGAGGGTGGGGCAGCATCCTCGAGAGTAGAAATCGTTATTGACCGTACAAACCCTACACCCCGTATTGTTTTCTGGCGTGACCTGAGTCATTTAGGCCGGGGATATCCCCTCGACGTGCTAGGTTATACCTATAGGGAAGATGGTCTCGGCGGAGGGGCAGGAGCCGGATCCATGGGGGCCCCCGTGATGGCTCCCATCACCCCTTAAATCGGATGTGAAAAGGACAATCAGATGGCTCGACTAATTGCACTTGAATGGGACGCCAGCGAGGTTCGACTCGCCGTGGCCAGGACCTACGGTTCCTCGATCCATGTAGACCACCTGGAATCGGTGGCACGTGCTGCGTCGGAAGATCCCGGTGGGAGCTTTCAGGATGCACTGTCCAGCCTGGCCAGTGGGCTGGATACCCCTGCGGACGTGCTGCTGAACATCCCCCGTGGCGACGCGGAACTTCGCTTGATGGAGCTTCCGTTGGTTCCTGAAGCAGAATTGCCCGAGATCGTTCGTCTGCAGGCCGCACGTTACTTTACCGCCCTGAATGATGACTGGGTCATCGACTTCCTGCCACTCTCGACGGACGATACAGATAATGCAAGCCAGAATGTGCTGGCAGCTGCCCTGGATCCAGCGACACTCGAGCGGATTGAAAAGAGTTGCAGTCCCGCTGAATTGGTCGCCGGTCGGATCGCGATTCGCAGCTTTAGCAGTGCCTCCGCCTGGGTTCGCCGGGATCGGGTGGCACCGACCAGCCTGCTGGTAGACCTGCTTGAGCAGGAAGTGGACTTGACCGTTGTCCATGGTCGACAGGTCGTGCTTTCTCGAAACGCGCGTCTTCCTCGGCTTGAGGAATCTAGTAATCCGGAGGATGGCGAGAAAGACGCATTTGACGTCGGGGGTGATGAAATAGTCATGGGGGGGAAGGCCTCCCCCGGTTCGGTCAATGTCTCGCTGCTGCAGGGAGAGGTTCGCCGGACGATTGTGGCAGCGAACAACCAGATGACGACAGGGCGAGTGGAGCAGGTCGTGCTGCTGGGAACGGACAGCCAGCTTGCGGAACGACTCGCCGAGTCCCTCGATCTCCCGGTCGAGCTCTACAGCTGGCTGGACCAGTTTGAGCATGATGGTCCACTCCCGCCGGCCCCCGAACGATTCACGGCCCTGCTGGGTGTCCTGGCCGATGAAGCGGCCGGGGAGCAGCTGGCCCTGGATTTTCTCCATCCGCGACAGCCGCCTCGCGTGGCAACACGTAGTGAAAAGACGGCCCGCTATGGCCTGCTCTCATTTGTCGGCCTGGCCGTGGTGGCGGTGATCGTGGCAACCTTGTTCATGCTGCGGTCGAGTACCCTGGCAGCCAAGCTCGATGAATCACGTGGCATCGACCAGAAAATCAAGGATTCAGCGACGGTCAGCCTGAATCGCAAGTTTATTGATGAATTTACCGACGGCAATGTCGTCTGGCTGGACGAAATATCCCTTCTGTCTGACCAGTTTCCGTCCTCCGATGATGCGATTGTCCGTGCCATGACCCTCTCCAATTCGGTCGCGGGTGGCGGTCGAATCTCGATGGATGTCAATGTGAGTGCCCCGGAAAAAGTGGGGCCGATGGAGAACAAGTTGCGGGATTTCTTTGCCGCGGTTCGAAGCGATGGGATGAAGCCGGATGAGGATGACCCGAACTACAAGACCCGTTTCAAACAGACGATTGATGTGCTTCCACGGATGCTCGACCCGGTGGTAACAGAGGACGGGGAGGATTCCGTGAAGGAAGGGCCGGGAGAGGACGCCACCGAGCCAGGGGCACGGACTTCTGGCCAGGCCGAGACAGTAAAAAAAGAAGGGAGTTGAACTGATGTCAGCTCGTGAACGATTTCTTCTTACCCTGACGATTACAGGTTTTGGCCTGATGGTCCTCTTCTTTGGCGGGCGCTCGGTCTATCGCCTTTTCAGCAACCTGGAAAACGAGATAACAAACGCCGAGGATGCCTATCTGCAGAAGGACAGGACGCTTCGCAAAATGAACCTGGACAAGAGGGAGATCCGCAAGAAAGCACAGCGGTCCTTGTCGAGTGACCCGGATCGAGCGCAGACCCAGTACAAGTCCTGGTTGCTCCAGCTCGCCAAGGAGAACGACATGGATGGTTTTATCATCCTCTCCGGATCGTTTGTGCCGGTTGGGAAAACCTACTATCGGCACTCGTTCCGGATTACGGGGACCACGAACCTGGTCAAGGGGGTTGATTTCCTGCATTCCTTTTATTCCGCGCCGGTGATGCACCGTCTCCGGGAACTACACCTTTTGCCCGGCAAGGGCAAGGAAATCCGGCTGACGGCCACGATCGAGGCGATTGGCCTGATGGATTCCACGCTGAAATTGATGGATATCCCGGTCGCAACCGAAATTGGTAGTGAGCCAGTCACGGATGTTCTGGCCAAGTCGGACATCAAGGAATATTTCGATTCCATCGTCCGGCGAAACCTGTTTGGGCTTCCCAATAAGCCGCCGACTTTTAGTGGAAGCAGCATTGTTCCGCTGACAGTGGGAAGACAGGAACAGTTTTCCATCCGGGCCAATGCCCAGGAACGCGATCAGAAGATTGTGAGTTATGAACTGGTCAAGACGGACCTGGATCCGCCTCCGACAATCAGTCGCAGCGGCAGTGTACGTGTTCGCAGTGACGAGGAGAGATCATACAAGATAACGGTCATGGTGACCGACGACGGATTTCCAGCCAAGATGGCGGAAAAGGAATACACGCTTCGCTTTAGTCCGCCGCGGCAGCCCAGGCAGCCATCTCGCCCTGCGCCCCGGTTTGATAATGCCCAGTTGGCTTTCTTTACCAGTACGGTGCAGATTGGCGACAGGGTAGAAGCCTGGATCCTGCGGCGTGAAACAGGTGATTTGCTCAAGTTGCATGTGGGTGACAAGCTGCAAATTGGTACTGTCGTCGGAACCGTCCGGGAAATCACCTTCAAGACGATCGAGATTGAAACCAGCGAGGGGACGTTGCTGCTCAAGCATGGTCAGAATCTCTCGGAAGCGACGAAGGTCACCAGCCTGGGGGACGCTTCCCCGGCGGATGTCGGCACGCGCTAGGCTGCCGCTCTGCTCTTCTTGTTCTGCACCGCTGCATGGTGCAATGCGGTTTTGTCTTCTGTGGGGCGGTTTTCATCGCCAGGGAATCCAGCAGAGGATTCCTCGTATTCTCAGTAACTATTCAGTATCGCCGGGGCCGGTTGTGCCGATGGTATGGAAAGAACTAGATATTGCGCCTATGCGATGTTGTTAACCTGGGAATCCTGGGCAAACAGGGCGTCACCTTAACATCAGGGGAAGTGTCGTGTTAAGAACAGAGAGAATCGCACGTTTGAGTGGACGTTTGGTCATCCTTTTCGCATTGTGTGGTGCCCTGGTCATGGGCGTCCATTGGGCCAGCACGGTCGACGCCCAGCAGCCTGCAACGAATGCGGGTTTTCGTGCCTACAGCCTGAGGCACGTGGATGCGAAGGAGGCGGCCAACCAGCTCCAGAAGATGATCCAGCCGGGAACGGCGGACGTCTATATGGATACGGCAAAGAACCAGGTGATCGTCAAGGGAGATGATCGCACCCAGCAGATGGCGTCCCAGATCTTAACCACGATTGACCGTCCTGCTCCCTCGCAGGCATCTTCTGCACCCCAGGCCGCGGGAAACCGGGTCAAGGGTTACCGGGTCATCCCCTCCCAGGTGGAGGCAATTGCCGCGGAACTTGCAAGACGATTTCCAGCGAGCACCGGTGTTCGTGTGGTGCCGGATACCCGCACGAGCCAGGTGGTTGTGATTGGAACAGAAGCGGTACACCAGCAGGTGGACCAGTTGATGGGGGTTGCTCGCCCGGCTCAACAACCGGTTGTCTCGGCCCAGCCGGATACCAACGAGATGATGCTTCAGAATTTGACCTGGCGGCAATTTGAAACGGCCCTGCGGACGATGCTCGGCGGGCAAATGGGGGTTGGGACGGACTCGAGTGGTGCCATTGCCACGATCGACTTGCCCTCGGTAGACGGAAAGCCTCGACAGATGCAGCTTGACCGGAGAACGGGACGCCTGCAGGTTTCTGGGAAGGATGAACTCACGCGTGCCTGGCTGCAGGTCGCCCGTAACCTGGACAAGCCGGGTGCCCGGGCTGGTGAGGCAACGCAGGCAGTCCCTGTCAAGAAGGCCGATCCGGCTGTTGTGGAAAACGCGATCGCCAAGGTTCGCCGGGCGGAGGAAGCGGCTGGTGACGTAGCCCGTACTGTTCCCGTGAGGAATCCGAGTAGCCAGCCTCGCTGGGGCGGCGATCTTGTCTCTGCCATCTTCGCACAGCAGCCGGCAGCGGAAGATGACGAGCCTGATGTTGCGGAGCCCGGGGCCGAGGATCCCGTGGAGAGAATCGTGGGGGGCGACATGGAGGGTGGGATGACCGTCGATGGGGAGCCCACCGGACTGATTGGCCAGGTGCAAATTGAATTCGTGGAGGGGCTTGGCGTGTTTATCGTCAAGGGCCAGAAAGCGGATGTAGAAAAGGTGATCAAGCTGATCGAACAGATCGATGCCATGACGGGGGATACGCAGCCCACGATCCTGATTCACCCCCTGCAGAACGTCAATAGTGTTGTTCTCAGTGAACTGATCGAAGAGCTCTACGATGACGTCTTCGGTACACGCCTGAGCCCGGTCAACATCACGCCCCTTGATAAACCTAACGCGCTGTTGTTGATCGGCCGCGAGGAAAGCATGGCATCCATCCTGGATCTGATTGAAAAGCTGGACCAGCCCGTGCCGCCTGCCACGCAATTGAAAGTCTTCCAGCTTAAGTATATGTCGGCAGTCGACGCGGAAACGCAGGTCCGGGACTTCTTTTCGGATGAGCCTTCAGGGGGTGGCGGAGGTGGTGGCGGCGACAATCGACCAGGCCTGGGTATTCGAGTCCGGGTGCTTGCTGACTTCCGTACCAATGCACTGATTGTGAATGCCAGTCCTCGCGATATGGCCGAGATCTCGCACCTGATCGAAAAGCTCGATGTGGAGGCTGCAGCAGCAGAGAACCAGTTGCGTGTTTTCCGGCTTGAAAACGCCCTCGCGGATGATCTGCAGGCGGTGCTCCAGGAGGCAATTACCGGAGTCGCACCGGGAGCACCCGGTGGCGCCGGTGCCCCTGGTGGAGGTGGCGGGGCTGGTGGTACTGCCGCCCAGGTCAGCCGGCAGTCTTCGCGGCTGTCAATCCTGACGGTCGACCAGGACGGAAACCGGACCATCGAGTCGGGTATTCCAGGTGGTGTGTCGGTGACGGCTGATCCAAATGTGAATGCCCTCGTGGTCAGGGCCCCTGCAAAAAGCATGGACCTGATCGAGGAATTGATCCAACAGCTGGATCAACTTCCCAGTGCCGAGGCCAAGATCAAGGTCTTTCAGCTTGAAAACGGGGATGCAACGAGCCTGACCATCCTGTTGCAGGAGTTGTTTGGTCTGCAGGTCACGGCCGGTCAGTCCACTTCCACGGCAGCATTTAACAGTGCGCTCACCTCCGCTGCTGCTGCGGCGGGTGAAAGTTCTCTGGTGCCGATCCGCTTTGCCGTGGACCAGCGGACGAACAGCATCATTGCATCGGGTTCGGGATCGGACCTGGACGTTGTCGAGGTGCTGCTGCTGCGACTTGACCAGAGTGATGTGGAAGCAAGAAAAACGGAAGTCTACAGGCTGAAAAATGCACCGGCGGCCGACGTGGCCAATGCGATCAGCACCTTCCTCAATACCCAGCGACAGCTGGTGCAGCAGCAGCTCCTGTTAGCACAGGCGGTGAGTCCCTTTGAGCAGATCGATCGTGAGGTGATCGTGGTTGCGGAACCGGTAACCAATAGCGTGATTGTCAGTGCAACACCACGTTACTTTGACCAGATCATGCAGGTCATTGACGACCTGGATTACCGTCTCAAGATGGTTATGGTCCAGGTGATCGTGGCGGAAGTGGAGCTGAGCGACGGCACGGAGATGGGAGTGGAGTTTGGCCTGCAGGACAGCCTCCTGGCGGACCGGGGACTGGTTCTCGGCACGAATGTGACACAGAGCCAGATCGCCAGTGGTGAGACGCTTGCTGGCCTGGCAACCTCCGCCCTTGGGGTTGGTCGAAACAGTGCCACCTTTGGTTACGGGGGGATGGTCCTGTCGGCCGCCAATGAATCGGTAAACGTTATTATCCGTGCCCTGCAAGACGAGGGCCGTCTCCAGGTTCTTAGCCGGCCGCAAATCATGACGCTCGATGGAGTGGAAGCATTTGTCCAGGTGGGGGCCAGGGTGCCGCGGCTAACCGGTACAACGATTACGAATACCGGTCAGGTCAATAACACCGAGGACGTCGATGTCGGCATGCTCCTGACGGTACGGCCGCGGGTCAGTCCTGACGGCCTTGTGATCATGGAAGTGGGGGCGGAAAAGTCCTCCGTGGGGAACCCGGAGGACGGTATTCCGGTTGCCATCACGAACGATGGACCGGTCCTGTCACCGCAGATCCTCACGACCACGGCAAACACGGTGGTCAGCGCCCAGTCCGGCCAGACGGTGGTCTTCGCGGGCTTGATTACGACGAACAAGACCACCAATCGCCGGGCCGTTCCCTACCTTGGTGAGATGCCCTACCTGGGGCCCCTTTTTCGCTACGACCAGACTTCCGAGAAAAGAACAGAGTTGCTCATTATCATGACACCCCATGTCCTGGATGGGGATGAGGATGTGGATGAAATTAAACATATCGAATCCGACCGAATGAGCTGGGCCCTGAGCGATGTGATTGAAATCCATGGCGATGCAGATCTTTCACCGGGCCGTGGTTTGTGGGGAGAGGATGAGGATACGTCCACGATTTTCCCTGACCTGGACCCCAGTGGCATGAAAGGAACCAAGGCCGCCGGCACCGATGGAGATCTTTCCGAGAATCACCTGATGAATGTCCTCCCGGGGACGTGGCAGGATCCATCCCGCGCCAAAAACAGTGCGGCCCGCCCGGTACGTCTTCCTCGTGCTCCTGAACAGCCGGCGGCAGCCGGGCCACCTCCGCCGGCGCCTACCGTGCAGCCAAGTAGTTACCAGCAGCTCCCGACCTTTAACGCCCAGCAATAGACCCTGCTGAGCGTTCCTCCCCCCAGGAAAAATAAGCGATGCACCGATCCATCCCCGTTCTGGTCGTCCTGGCCAGCATGATCCTTGTCGGCTGTTCGAGTACCCGGTATACGCTTTCGGGATCGTGGCCGTATATCGAGGACCAGGGGGAGATGGATGAGGATGCGATTCCCGAGCGGATCGTGGCGATCTGGTCTCATGATGTGATCAAGACCCGCGGAGAAAATCCGACCCAGGGGTTCACAGGGCGGTTGTTCTTCTATGACAGGAAAAACCGCCCTACCGAGGTGGATGGCCGTCTCGCCGTGTTTGCCTTTGACGACAGCGACAGTGCCACTCCAGGATGGTCGCCAAAGAAGAAGGCCGACCGGAAGTTTGTCTTTACCGAGGAGCAGCTTCCTGGGCACCTTGGGATCAGTAAGGTTGGCGCATCTTATAGTATCTGGATTCCATGGCAGGAACTCGGGCAATCCCAGAAGACCGTCAGCCTGATTCCGATCCTGACCGGGGGTGAGGGTTTGCGTGTCGTGGGCCCGCCGACAAAAAATGTTTTACCGGGAAAATCTTCCCGGAATGAACAGGGTCGGGTGACGGCGGATCCGAATGGACCACCGGTGGTATTTCCGAACGCGGATGACCTGCGGCAGTTAATGCGGGAGGCCCGAAACCGGCAGTCGGGCGGTGTCCAGGCAGCCGGGTTTGAAACGCATGCCCTTTCGGGAGCGATTGGACGAGGGGAAAGCCGGGCGGTACCCGGGGAATCTGGGTTTGCCAGGCCCACGATGACCCTCGATATGTCCCGGAACATGACGCGAGCTTATGTGAATAACCGCAGCGCTGAAAAAGCGGTTTCGTCTTCCGGCACAGCGCCGCTTGACAACGTGATGGAGAGGTCCGCGGCAATGCCGGCCATTCCCGGCCTGGCCGGTGACCAGGCGGCCGACCGGGTTGTGACCCCGACCCTTCCAGTTCTCCCCACGCCGGCAGCCAAGACGCCGGAAGCGAGAAGCCATTGGCAGCCAACGCTCCGCCCCTCCAGCATCCAGTCCTACGGCGAGGATGGTGAGTGGGGTGCCTATCGCCGGCGGTAACAGGGCGGTCCCGGAAGGGACGGCCAGGGGCGCCGTAGACCAGCGCGAGCAGGGCAGATTCCGGCTAGTTGGAAGAGTCCGGTGCGGTCACAACCAGTTCATTGCGGACGGACTTGACGCCCGACTCCAGTTCCACCAGCCGTTCGATCAGGGAACTGTCCCGGTCGCTGGCCACCGAACCGGTAACGAGAGCCACGCCGTCTTCAGATACCGCCACCGCCACCTTGTTTCCTTCGGAAAGGGTGGGGATTTTGGTCAGGCGAGAGGTGGCCTTGACGGAGACCTGAACCAGATCGAGTGTTGGCCGGGCAAAACCAATACGCATGGGGATTCTTAACTGGGCACGCGCGTTGTTTTGCTGACCGCCGCGGCCCATGCCTCCCATGCCACCGCGACCCATTCCTCCCATGCCGCCCATCCGGCCCATGCCCATCATTCCCATGCTTCCCATGCCCATGCTGTTCATGCCCATGCTATTCATGCCACCGGTTGCGCCGGTCAGGCTGCGGAAATTGGACGTGTCACTACTATCCGCCCCGACAAATGTTCCAGAGGCATTCGAGGCGGTGGTGGAGAGTTGGCCGGTCTGCTGGAAAGCGCCATTTCCATTTTGCTGCTCTTGCTGACCGAACTGGCTGAGGGTCGCTTGAGCCATGCTTGTCCTGGTGGACCAACAGAGGATGGCACATGCAGTCACCATGAGGAAGGCATATCGTTTCATGACAGTGGCTCCGTGTTTTTTCAATGAAGTGGCCAGTGTTTCTTACTCCACTCTATTTATCGACCCAGAGGAGGAACCCGGTTGAATCTTGTCGGAGTCGGTTTTGTATGTGCAATTATACCCATTCCGGTTAGCGGGGCGAGATAAATTGAAGCGTTTTGGTTTTCATTCCGGTGAATTCATCTCGCTTCACTGGTGGAACGAAAAAAATAGGATAAAACCGAGCCTGAATGGGATTTTGTGCGAAACTAATTCAGCTGACAGGGGGTAAAATACATAATTCGTAACGATTACACTTGAGAACGTGAAAAAATCGGATTCCGTTCCCTTTTTCCGTCCCGTGTTCGACCAGGAAACATCCAAACAGAAGGCATCTTTGAATATGAAACGCCATCTCGCCTCTCGCTTAATTGCTATTGTTATCGTGATGCTGGCCGTGCTTCTGAGTGAGCCACTTCTTGCTCAACGGCCATCGGCTCCCAAACTGCTTCCGTACAACACCGTTGCCTACATCCGGATCGCGGATTTGCAGGAAACGAAGGACAAGCTGAACCAGACCTCCTTTGGCCGAATTACCGAGAATGAACAGGTCCAGTCGATCACGGGCCAGCTATTCGATGAGATCCTGCTGGCCTATCCACAGGTCGAGGAAACGGTGGGCGTACCACTTGACGAGCTGCTGGAGCTTCCCCAGGGGGAGGTGGCCGTTGCACTCTGCTCCACCGATACCGGGACGTTGATGTTCTTTGTGCTGGTGGATATTGGGGAGAATCTTGCCGTCGCGGAGAAAGTGCTGGAGACATTTGACGAAGGCCATCTTGGTCGCGGCGGCACGGTAGAAACCGAGACTGTCGGAGAGACAGATGTTACCGTTTACGGGTCGGCAACCGAGGATGACCTGGAAATGTTCATCAAGGAGGACACGGTGGTGATCACCACCAACCGGTTGTTGACCGAGCACGTGGTAACAACCTGGGAGGGAACGGCCCTGGCCGAACAGCGAACGCTTTCACAGAACCGCAAGTTCACGGCCATCATGCGGCAGAGTGTGGGTACGGACGAGGCACGCCCCCAGATCAGCTGGTTCTTCGATCCCATCACGCTGGTAACTGCTACCACGCAGGGCAATTTCCAGGCCCAGGCCGTTCTGGCATTTCTCCCCACTCTCGGCCTGGATGGATTCCAGGCCCTTGGCGGTAGTGCGATCCTGGCCCCTGATGGATTCGATTCCATCTCTCATTTCCATATTGCCATGGCGACACCCCGTCGCGGGATCCTCGACCTGCTGACCTTCGGCTCAGGAGAAGGGACGCCGGAGTCATGGGTTCCCGATGATGTTTCCAGTTACACGACACTCTACTGGAAGATTGACGAAGCCTACGACAACCTCCAGGTGCTGGTGGACACGATTGTCGGTGAAGGAGGATTCGACCTGCGCGTGGCAGAACCCTTCAAGGAAGCCATGAGCGTCGACCTCCGGGAGGATATCATCGGCTCACTGGGGGGGCGTTTCACACTGGCTACCTGGGTTGAACCCCCCGCTCGTCTCAACAGTGGGGCGATGCTGGCTGCGATCCAGATGACCGATACGGTCGAGGTTTCCAAGCTGATTGAGCAGGTCGCCGAAGGCGCCGAAATTATCAGCGAGGCGAGCCATAACAACACCTCTTATTACCGGTTCAATGTTCCCGGGCGCGGCGGTGCTGCCGGCCAGGAGGGACAGGAGCCACCGACCACTCCTTTTGGCCAGCTGCGCAATCCCACTCCCAGTTTTGGAATCGTGGGAGATTACCTGCTTGCCTCCGACAGCGAGAAGTTCTTCCAGCATGCGATTGACACGCATGTTCGTGGAGACAACCTGCTGGCGGATTCCGATGACTTCAAGCTGGTCGCGCTGAACATCAAGGACCAGGTGAAGGACAGCGAACCTGCCTTGATTTCTTTCAGTCAGCCACAGGAGAGTTTCAAGCTGCTGTTTGATCTGGTGGATTCGGATGACACGCGGAATTTCCTCGCGGATAATGCCGAGCAGGGGGCATTCCTGGGAATCCTTGACCGTGTCATGAATGACAACGATCTACCGGACCTGGATGAATTGACAGGTCACCTGACTCCCAGTGGCGCGGTGATGATTGACACCGAAACCGGGATTCACTTGATTTCCTTCACGCTCAAGGCAGACGAGGAATAGGCCTGGTCGGTGGTGCCCCATCTCACGGGGGGGCTGGGGATTGCATCCACAGCGTTTGTCCGATAGTTCTATGGATAGCGGACAAAGTCGTTCCCTGGAGAATGTAACCGTGGCACCATCCCCTGAGAAAGCGGATAACGCTCAGCGTATCCTGATTGTGGATGACGATCCGGATATCATCGAGTCGGTTCGTTATGCCCTGGAGAAAAGCGGGTACGAGGTGCTGGTGGCGAGGGATGGCAACCAGGGCCTGGCCATGGCTGAACGAGAGGGGCCTGACCTGATCATTCTTGACATGATGATGCCCAAGCGGAGTGGCTTTCTGGTGATGGAAAAGCTGCGGCGGTCCAGTGGCCAGCCTCACAAGATCATCATGATCACTGCCAACGAGGGGAATCGGCACAAGGCCTATGCCGAGATGCTTGGCGTGGATGACTATATTCGCAAACCGTTTAACATGGCTCAGCTTCTTGAGAGTGTCGCAAAGATCCTGGAAGACTAGTTGTCCTGTTTTCTCCTTGAGGAAGTCCTTTCATGAGTCACCGCCCCGCTCCCCAGGATTTGCCCGATCCCTCCGTCATGCTCCCGGAAGGCTGGCATTGCACGCACATTTATTACCAGTTCAACCGCTCCCTCCTGGCTGGCCTGACAGCGGAAGAACGGAACCTGGGATGCCAGCAGCTCCAGGCGGCGCTCGACCCGGATGCTGACGGCGCTCCCGAGCGGCTGCAGACGAGTATTGTCAGTGGGCACAAGGCAGATTTTGGCCTGATGATCATGGATCCGGATCCGCTGGTTATCGACCGGGTTCACCAGCAGCTGGCGGCAACAACGATCGGCCCGGCACTGGAGTCGACTTACAGTTTTGTCTCGGTAACGGAGATTTCCGAGTATGTCCCCTCCCTCGAGCAGTATGGAGCGAGGCTGGTTGCCGAGGGAGAGGAGGAGGGGAGTCCGGCCTACGAGGCAAAAATGAAAGCCTACGAGCAGCGAGCGCCGATGATGCGCAAGCAGAGACTCACCCCGGATTTTCCGGACTGGCCGGCCACCTGCTTCTACCCGATGAACAAGAAACGGAAGGTGGGGGAAAACTGGTTCATGCTGCCGTTCGACGAACGCAATCGCCTGATGGCCGAACATGCCCGCACGGGAATGACGTTCGCGGGAAAGGCATCGCAGCTCATTACGGTGGGTCTTGGGCTGGATGACTGGGAATGGGGTGTGACGCTCTGGGGTCGAACCCCTGCTTACCTGAAGGAGATCGTCTACAAGATGCGTTTTGATGAGGCGAGTGCCCGTTACGCGGAGTTTGGCCCCTTCTACACCAGCTATCTCTGTTCCCCGGCCGAGATGCTTGAACATTGCGGCCTCCCATCCTAGGCGAAGACCGACAGGATACTACTTGTCGGGTGTCGCGGGATCGCCACGCTTCTTGGGATCTTCCGGCTTCAGCGGTTGCCCGGGCGCGGCTTCTTTTTTGTCCGGGGCAGGCTCGAGACGGAGGACCTCCTTGAGAAGCGGGGATTGGGCGTCCATCACGGGGGCGATCTTTCCCTCGGGGATTTTTTTCGTGGTCCGGGGAATCATCACCAGGCGGACGCTCGTACGGATCG
>CAYYZW010000275.1:0-40308 GCA_964476375.1 uncultured Pirellulaceae bacterium | reverse complement strand
GCGGGAGAGATTCCCCCGGTTCCGGCAATTGACGGAACCGGCGAGTTTGTCCATGACCTGGCCGGGGTGCTCTATGTCCAGGATGTTCCCCAGGGCCAGCACAGGACGATCTTTGATACCCAGAAGATGGCCTTTGAAGAGCACGATACGCCGATCATCGTGGTCACGATTCGCCAGATGGCTGCCTTTGGTTACAGCGGGGAGGAGATCCAGCCGTTTGCCCAGCAGTGGTTTAACAAGTGGCAGATCGGGACGCTCAACAATTCAGCGGGTGGCCACAACCGGGGCATCCTGCTGCTGGTCTCGGTGGGGGACCGCAAGGGACGAATTGAACTGGGGGCCGACTGGGGCACGCGCTTCGATGGAACCTGCCGGCAGATCATGGACAACGTGATGATCCCTCACTTCAAGCGAGGGAATTATGCCTCGGGGATTGCCGCCGGGGTGGAGGCGCTGGGAAAGATGGCCACGGTGGGGCCGGGTGGAGATTCGGAGTCTCTTGGCTCCGGGCCGGCAAGGACGCGGCGGGGTAGTGGTTCTGGTCTGCTCAGGTACAGTTTTTTTTCGAAGGCGAATGTTTTGGTACTGATCGCCGCTGGCCTGGGGTTGATCGTGCTGGGTCTCTACACGGGGAGTGGCCCGGATGCCTCGGCGGGAAAGAAAAAGATCCGTTTCTGGCTGATCCTTGCTGGAGTGACCATGATTGTGACCAGTTTTTTCACGTTCTTGCTGGTCTTTCTTTTCCTCTGGTTGTTTTTTTGCCTTCCGCTCAAGCTGCTTGAACTGTTAATCAGTTTGCTTGGTTTCCGCGTGCGATTTTTTAGTGGTGGCAGTTCCAGTGGTGGCAGTTCCAGTGGCGGAAGTTACAGTGGGGGTGGTTACAGTGGTGGATATAGCGGTGGAGGAGGAGCAAGTGGCAGCTGGTAAGAGAAGAAGAGGAGTCCGCCTGGTGCTGGCCGGGCTGCTGGTGCTGCTTGCCAGTCCGGCCGGCCATGCAGGAGAGATTCCCCCGGTTCCGGCAATTGACGGAACCGGCGAGTTTGTCCATGACCTGGCCGGGGTGCTCTATGTCCAGGATGTTCCCCAGGGCCAGCACAAGACGATCTTTGATACCCAGAAGATGGCCTTTGAAGAGCACGATACGCCGATCATCGTGGTCACGATCCACCGCATGATGGCCTACGGCTATGCGGGCCAGGATATTCAGCCATTTGCCGAGCAGTGGTTTAACAAGTGGCAGATCGGGACGCTCAACAATTCGGCGGGTGGCCACAACCAGGGCATCCTGCTGCTGGTCTCGGTGGGGGATCGCAAGGGACGAATTGAACTGGGGGCCGACTGGGGCACGCGCTTCGATGGAACCTGCCGGCAGATCATGGACAACGTGATGATCCCCCACTTCAAGCGAGGGGATTACGCCGCCGGGATCGCGGCCGGCGTCGAGGCGCTGGGAAAGATGGCTGCGGCGGGCCCGCAGGGAACCGTCGCCAGCTTCGATGGAGGATCCGGCAATTCCGGTTCACCATATCGTCGCCGCAGGTCGGGTGGTATTTCCAAGTTGAGCTGGTTCCCCTGGTGGGGAGTTCTGCTGGGTTGTGGGCTGGGGGTCGTTCTTATTTACTTTGGAGCACGCCGCCAGAGCTGGCAGGACCTGGAGGGGAAGAAGCAGTCCGAGCCGACCAGCATGATGCTTGTCTATATTGGCGTGGCAGTGGTCGTGATCTCTGTCGTGACTCCCCTGATTTATCTGGTCGTCATTTTCTTCGTGATGCTGATGAAGAAAGGGGACAAGACCTGGGGAGAGACGCTTCAGTCCGACGGGTCTGGCAGCTCCGGTGGTGGCTGGGGTGGAGGAGGGGGTAGCTTTGGTGGTGGTGGATTCGGTGGAGGTTCGAGTGGCGGTGGGGGTGCCAGTGGAAGCTGGTAATGATCTGGCAGTTGCGTTTTCAAGAACACGGTAGAGAAGGAATGCTGACATGGTTGCTGCGACAAGTTTCATGGATCAAGGACAGGTTGCCGAGCTGGAGCAGGCGATTGCCGGGGTGGAGCAGCAGACCAGCGCGGAGATTGTCTGTGCGGTGGCGACCGAGTCCGGCCGGTACGACCGTGCCGAGGCAATTTTTGGAATCCTGTTTGCCGTGCTCACGCTGGTGGTCGTGAACCTGGTGGTGATCACCCGGGACAATGGACCTGATAGCTGGAGCGAGTTCGAGGGGGTGGAATTCACCTGGCAGATGGTCTCGCTGCTGGCCGGCTTTGTTGTCGGCAACCTGATCGCCTCCTACTGGCACCCGGTGCGGCGATTGCTGACCGGTACGGCGGAAAAAGAAGCGGAAGTTGCCCGCTCGGCGGCCTTTGTTTTTGCCCAGCAGCGGGTTGCATCGACGCGCGGTGAGGGGGGCCTGTTGATCTACCTCTCGCTCTATGAACGGCGGGCGGTGGTGCTGGCTGACGAGGGGGCCATCAAGGCGACGGGCCAGCAGTTTATCGACGATCTGCGAGACCAGGTGGTCTCCGGGTTGCGTTCCGGGACAGCGGCCACCGCGATCACGGAGGTCGTGCGGGCTGCCGGTGCGGTGCTCTCGGAAAAGATGCCGCAGGATGCGGCAGCCGGCCCGGATGAAAACGAGCTTTCCAACTGCGTGATCCTGATTCATCCCCGTCCCTAGGTCGGTGGGCCGGGCCGGGGCTGCTCGAATCGAGAGAACTCTGCATAATGGGGATGTCTGGTCTTTCTCGAGTCGATAGTGAATTCCAGGCGGGCCCGTAGCTCAGCGGTCAGAGCAGGGGACTCATAATCCCTTGGTCGGAGGTTCGAATCCTTCCGGGCCTATTTCGCCGATCCGGTGGCGGACGGGATCAGTGGCCATGTCTGGCCTGGGCATGGGCCACCGACGAAGAACTTGTAACGGGATACCACCATGGCCGCTCGCGTTGGACTTTTCGTCGGCCCCCTGGCGGCCCTGCTGACCTGGGTCCTGCTGGCCGGGGCTGACCTGGCGATGCCACCCGCCGCCCGGGCGACGGCAGCCGTCTCGGCACTCATGGCGATCTGGTGGATGACCGAGGCGATCCCGCTGGCCGCCACGGCACTTGTGCCACTGGTCCTGTTCCCACTCACCGGCGTCTACCTTGTCGGCATGCAGCAGGGGGACGCCGTGATGGTCCGTCAGGCTGGAACAGGGACGATTGCCGAGGGGACCGTGGTCTCCTGGGATGATCAACAGGTGACGGTCAGGACAGACGACCAAACGCAGCAGTACCTGCCGGGCGAGCTGCAGGTCCTGGAGAAGGAACCTCCCATTCAGCGGGCGGCATCCCCCTATGCCAGCCGCTTCGTCTTTATCCTGATGGGCGGATTCATGATCGCCCTGGGGATCCAGCGATGGGGCCTGCACCGCCGCATCGCCCTGATGACAGTGCTGTTTGTGGGGACCCGTCCCCGCCACCTGATTGCCGGCTTCATGCTGGCCACGGCCGGCCTGAGCATGTGGATCAGCAATACCGCCACGACTGCCATGATGCTGCCGATTGCCATCAGCGTGGTGGCACTCCTGCGAGGAAGCTTTGAAAAGGCAGGGGGGGAGGGGAGTGATCCTGCCGGTAATTTTGCCTCCTGCCTGATGCTGGCAGTCGCCTACTCGGCCAGTATTGGTGGCCTGGGGACACTGATCGGAACTCCCACGAACCTTTTCATGGCAAGCGTGCTGGAGGACGCCGGGCAACCGGTCAGCTTTGGGCTCTGGATGCTGATCGCGATGCCGCTGGTGATCGCACTGCTCTTTATCTGCTGGTGGTACCTGACCCGCATCGCCCTGCCGATCGGCGTGGAAAAAATCCCGGGTGGACGCGAGCTGATTCGTGGACAGCTTGTCTCCCTGGGATCGATGTCCCGGGGCGAATGGACCGTGCTGGTTATTTTTCTCAGTACCGCCCTGGCCTGGATGTTCCGTCGGCCATTGACCGAGTGGGCATGGCTTGTTGACCGCCTTCCCGTGGTTGGCAGGCTCGATGATGCAATCATTGCCATGGCCGGGGCGCTGTCGATGTTTGTCATTCCGGTTAACTGGAAAGAGCGTGTTTTTGCCCTCGACTGGGAGGGGGTTCGAGACCTTCCCTGGGGCGTCCTGATCCTTTTCGGTGGTGGTTTGAGCCTGGCGGCCGCGGTCAATTCCAGTGGCCTGGGACAGGCGATCTGCCAGCTGGTCGTGGATGCTTCCTTTGGCTCCACGCTGCTGCTGGTGATGATCTCCACGCTGATGGTGATCTTTCTCACCGAGCTTGCCAGCAACACCGCCGCCGCCTCCCTGACACTTCCGATCCTGGCAGCCGCCGCGGCGACTTTCTCCCCGGATCCGTCGCTGGTCTGGCTGGTCGTGATCCCGGCCGGACTGGCCTCCAGTTGTGCCTTCATGTTGCCCGTGGCAACACCTCCCAACGCGATCGTGTTTGCCTCCGGGGAACTGCGGATCAGCCAGATGGTGAAGGCCGGGATTGGCCTCAACCTGCTGTCCATCATCGTGATACCCTTGTACATCTGGCTACTGGTCTCGCAGTGTGGTGTCAGCGGTGGCTAGACGGAGCGGCCAGAAAATATGAAATCACAGATTATTATCCCTGCCCGGCTCCATTCGACCCGCTTGCCGGAGAAGCTGCTGCTGGCAGAGACCGGCAAACCATTGCTCCAGCACACCTACGAGTCGGCCCAGCGGGCCCGTCGGCCTGCCGGAATCTGTGTGGCGGCGGACGATGAGCGGATTGCCGAGGTGGTGCGGGCCTTTGGTGGGCAGGTCGTGATGACGGACCCCGAGGCCGCCAGTGGGACGGACCGGGTCGCCGAGGTGGCCAGGGAGCTTGAGGATGTAGAGATCATTGTCAATGTGCAGGGGGATGAGCCGGAGGTCTCGGGTGAATCGATTGACCAGGTCATCCAGCTCCTGGAAGAAAACCCGGATGAAGTGATGGCCACGCTGGCCACACCGATTCGGACACGATCGCTGCTGGAGGATCCATCCTGTGTGAAAGTCGTGATGGACGACGGTGGCCGGGCACTCTACTTCAGCCGCAGCGTGATTCCCCATCCACGGCAGTGGGACGAGTCTCTACTCCATGCCGAGCCGGCCTATTTTCACCAGCACCTGGGTATCTATGCCTACCGCCGGCCGTTTCTGCTGGAGCTGACCAGGCAAGCCCGTTCTGCCCCGGAAAAACTGGAGAGCCTCGAGCAGCTTCGTGTTCTGGCACAGGGACGGTCGATCCTGGTGGGAGTGACCAGTGAGCCATCGATCGGTATTGATACGCCCGAGGATTACAGGATGTTTGTCAGAAAGATGACCAGCGGTTAAGATCTTACCTTGGACTTGTCGTGAGATGCATCCCCCGCTTGTCAGGATGGCACGGTGTGTCCATGGATGTCTGGAAGGAAAGAATCCAACTGGGACAAGGTATGACAAAACATATTTTTGTGACAGGCGGAGTTGTTAGCTCCCTGGGGAAAGGACTCACCAGTGCCTCGGTCGGTATGCTGCTTGAACGGCGTGGCCTGAAAGTCAAGATGCAGAAACTGGATCCCTACATCAACGTGGATCCAGGCACCATGAGTCCCTACCAGCATGGCGAGGTTTACGTGCTGGATGACGGAAGTGAGACCGACCTGGACCTTGGTCATTACGAGCGGTTCACCAATGGTCCGCTGACCCGGGATTCCAACTACACCACCGGCCAGATCTACATGTCGGTGATCGAGAAGGAACGGCAGGGTGAATTCCTGGGCAAGACCGTCCAGGTGATTCCGCATATCACCAACGAGATCAAGAATGTCATCCGCAAGCTGGCTGATGATGAGACGGACGTGGTGATTTCCGAGATTGGCGGGACGGTCGGGGATATCGAGAGTCAGCCGTTCCTGGAAGCGATCCGGCAGTTTGTCCAGGATGTGGGCAAGGAGAACTGCCTTTATATCCACCTCACGCTTGTCCCCTACCTGAAAGCGGCAGGCGAGTTGAAGACCAAGCCGACGCAGCACAGCGTGGGCCAGTTGCGGCAGATCGGTATCCAGCCGGATATCCTCGTCTGCCGTACCGAGCGTTCCATCTCCAGGGAGGATCGCGAGAAGATCGCCCTTTTCTGTAATGTTCCGGTGCACGCGGTGATCGAGGAAAAGGACAAGGACTTTTCGATCTACGAGGTCCCGCTCTCCCTGATGGAAAACCGCCTGGACGAGTTGATCGTGGATCGCCTGGGGCTGAATTCCGAGATACCGGACATGGATGACTGGCGGGCCTTGCTGCAGGGATTGAGGGAACCGGAACATGAAATAACAGTGGCGGTGGTCGGGAAGTACGCTGAGCACATGGACGCCTACAAGTCCATCTTCGAGGCCCTGGACCATGCCGCCATGCATCACCGCTCCCAGGTCCGGATCGGCAGGATTCATAGTGAAGCGGTGGAACGGGAGGGTCCGGAGCGACTTTTAAGCGGCTACGACGGGATCCTGATTCCCGGTGGTTTCGGAGAACGGGGGATCGAGGGGAAGGTGGAAGCGATTCGTTTTGCCCGGGAACGGGAGATTCCATTTTTTGGCATCTGCCTGGGAATGCAGTGTGCTGCCATCGAGTTTGCCCGTAACGTGGTCGGCCTGGAAGGTGCCCACTCCTCGGAATTTGACAAGAACACGCCGCACCCGGTGATTTGCCTGCTCGACGAGCAAAAGAACATTACCGACATGGGAGGCACGATGAGGCTGGGAGCACAGCCCTGCCAGCTTGTGGAGACAAGCCAGTCGCAATCCTGCTACGGGAATGACCAGGTCGAGGAACGGCATCGTCACCGGTATGAATTTAATAACGCCTATCGGTCCCAGTTCACGGCCCACTCGATGCTCTTTGCCGGGACCAGCCCGGACGAGTCCCTGATTGAGATCATCGAGTTGCCGGAGCACCCCTGGTTTGTGGCCGTCCAGTTCCACCCGGAATTCAAGTCCAAGCCGACCTTGGCCCATCCCCTGTTCGCCGGTTTTATCGGTGCTGCCGTGAAGCGTCATGTCCAGCGTCCCGAGCGGTCTCCGGAACAGGAGATTGAATCCACAACCAACGAATCCTGAAAAAAATGGCAGTCGCCAAGGAAGAGTGGAATGATGTCGGACGCAGAAGACCCGCGCGGGAATGAGCAGGACAGCCCCGGGGCCGATGAGGATTGGAAAGCCCAGGTAGAAGCGGAGAAAGCCGCTGCGGATGAAGAGACTCCCGGTGAGACCGAGACAGATCCAGATCCTCTCGCGGGAACAGTGGCAGGGGATGAGGAGGGGGCCGCTGAGGAGCCGCCGGTGGCAGACCCACCGCAGCTTCCTCCCGCCACGTTTGAAATTCTCATCGTGACCCTGGCGACCCAGGCCATGGCACTTCTGGGCCAGGGAGGGAGTCCACAAACCGACGTTCCCCTGGCACGCCATCATATCGACCTTCTCGGCATGCTGGAGCAGAAGACGGAAGGGAACCGGACCGAGGAGGAGACCAACCTGCTTACCAACCTTCTGCACGAACTGCGCATGCAGTGCCTGAAGGTGGAGTCCTCTGGCAGTGCTGGCACGTCAGCCACGGAAACCGATTGAATACCGGTTCTCGCGATGGCCGGGACGATGGCCGCCGCACGTTCTCGAAGCGTTGAGGTTATTCAACGCGATAAAAAATACAGATGGTCAGCCGGATGTGATTCTCTTTCTTGTGACATCCTTGCCACACGCACCCGATCCCTGGTCACTTTGCATCCCAACATCGTTACACAGGCAGTGGTTACGAATTCCCTACTCTCACAGCTCCGAACTGACCATCTGTGGTCGGTATGCCGGCAGCAGGCAATGCATGGGATGGGATGATCCCGCTGCTCCCGACGTGGTTCGCCCCGGAGTGCATCACACGATGACACATCCACGAGTGCGAACCTGCGCCTCTTCGTTTCTTAAGGCCCCCGGATGGAGTGCACCAGCCTTATTATTTGGCCAGTTCTCCAAACAGCTGGCGAAATCCGGGCATTTCTGCCCGCAGGTATTCGAGCCAGGCCTCTGGATTCCAGATCTCGACACAGACCGCTGCACCAACCACCATCACCGGATCTCCGGCGGTCACTCCCAGGAATTCCCGAAAACCCTCCGGGATCAGCAGCCGTCCTCGTCCCATTAATTGAAGGTGGCAGTGACGGCTGGAGAGCAGCCTGCCGAGCTGCTGGAGGTCGTCGACCTGTTGTCCCATTTTCCCCGCGTCGAGCTTGTTGCTTACCCAGTCGAGGCCATCTACCAGCTGCTTCTGCCAGGGGTCGTGTTGCCAGAGACTGAGGGCCCCAGGACGTTCCTTGACGAGCACGCAGCGGGAACTGGTGCTGGTCAGTCGCTGGGCCAGTTCCAGGGGAATCGAAATCCGTGAACGCTCGTCGAGGGTTCGTCGAAATTCGCCCAGCAGTAAATCTGGATTGGAAGTGGTTGTATCGGAAGGCATTGGGAAGGACACCAGGGACTGGTAGGCAGCTGTCGAGTATTCGAAGCCGGCTGGTGAGCGTCACGTGTCATCCTTGCCAGAACGGGGTGATCTTCCATGGAATGGGCTATAAACCCACGTGATCACGTAAATTAAAAATGAAATGGGTTAAAAACCCACATCAGAAAGTTTAGTGATCTGGACTGGAGTTACAAGGTGCAGATTTAAAAAAGTTAAAAAAATCTCCTCCGGGTCCGTCCCGGGAACCCTTGCATGCCGGGATGCCGTAATGGGCCGAAACGGTACAATCAAGATCTTCAGGTTTCACTATCCTCCTGTCCGGTTTGTTCCATGTCCGATCTCCCCCAGCCACCCCCGGAGCCGGCTGATTGCCAGGTCCCACCACAGGTGGAGTGCACCAGTTTTGAGGAAGCGGCTGCCAGGGTCCGCCAGTTTCCCCAGGTTCCCGGGGTCTACCTGATGAAGAACCGGGATGGGCTGGTGATCTACATTGGCAAGGCGGCCAACCTCCGCAGCCGGGCCGGTAGTTACTTCCTCAAGGGGGCGGCCACGGATCCGCGTACCTCCTACTGGGTCAAGGAGATCTGCGATGTGGAGTACCTGGAATGTGAAAGTGAAGTGGATGCCCTGCTGGTGGAGTCCCGACTGATCAAGGATACCCAGCCCCGTTACAACAAGGATCTCAAGGACGACAAAACATTTCCTTACCTGGTGATCACCAGCCGCGAGGACTACCCACGAGTGGAGGTGACCCGTGAACCCCCCCAAAGCGGCGCCCGGCTGTTTGGTCCTTTTGCCAGCGCCGGAGCCCTGCGGGGCGCCGTCCAGGTACTCCAGAAGATTTTCAAGTTTCGCACCTGTGGGCTGGACATCGATGCAGCAGATGAAAAGTGGCAGTGGTTTCGTCCCTGCCTGCTGGCAAGCATCAACCAGTGCACGGCGCCCTGTAACCTGCGGATCTCACCCGAGGATTATGCCCGGGATATTCGTCGTCTTGCCATGTTCATGGAAGGGAAGCGTTCACGGCTCCTGGAACAGATGAAAAAGGACATGCAGGAGGCGTCGTCACGGCTGGCTTTCGAGGAGGCGGCCCGGTTGCGGGATGAAATCCACATGCTCGAGACGCTGGACCAGCGCGGACAACTTGACACCCATGCGCAGCCAGAGGTCTTCTACATCGATCCCAAGAAAGGCCTGGCAGGCCTGAAAAAAGTACTTGGACTCAAGCAGTTGCCACGAACGATCGAGGGGATCGACGTGGCCCACCTGGGAGGGGGAGAGATGGTTGCCAGCCTGGTACAGTTTATTGACGGCCTGCCGTTCAAACCGGGCTATCGTCGGTACAAGATTCGCGAGGTGAAAGGAGTGGATGACTACCGTAGCATCCACGAGGTGGTCACGCGGCGGTTTGTCCGACCCGGCCAGGAGGAGGGGATCTTTCCGGACCTGCTCCTGATCGACGGGGGCAAGGGCCAGCTTTCCGCCGCCCTGGCAGCTTTCCAGGAACACCGGATCGAGCCACCGACCATTATTGCGCTGGCCAAGCGGGAGGAAGAGATTTTTCAGCCTGGACGCCAGGAGTCCCTCAAGCTGAGTCGACGGTCTTACGCCCTGCGCCTGTTACAGTATGTGCGTGACGAATCGCACCGCTTTGCCCAGTACTATCACAAGGTTCTGCGTCGGAAACGAACGTTGGGGGAACGCTAGGACTTCACTCGTCCTCTTTTCCACCCTACGCTGAAAGAATGAACGTGCCAGACGCCAACCAGATCCCGCTCCTGCTCTCCGAGGTAAGGCAGGCCCATCGTGCGGGACAGATTAGCGAGGGTGCCCTCAAGAACATCGAGGCCTGGCTTGGTGAGGATCGCTACGCGGATTACCGCGCCGAACTGGCCGAGCACATCGAGTCAGGTCAGTGGCAACAGCTTGACGATCTCTTCTGGACGGTGATCCCCTTTGGAACCGGCGGCCGTCGAGGACGGATGTATCCGATCGGCAGTAACGCGATTAATGACCGTACGATCGGTGAAAGCGCCGCGGGACTGGCAACCTATGTCCGCCGGCAGGCTGGTGAGAAATCCCCCCTGGCCTGTGCGATCGGATATGACACCCGCCACAGGTCCCGCCACTTTGCGGAACTCTGCGCCGGCGTGATGGTTGCCCATGGGTTCAAGGTCTACTTTCTCGATGACTACCGCAGCACCCCTGAACTTTCCTTCCTGGTGCGCAGTCGCGACTGCGATTGCGGCATCATGGTAACCGCCAGCCACAATCCCCCCAGCGACAATGCGGTCAAGATCTACTGGTCCAGTGGTGGCCAGGTCCTGCCACCGCACGACCAGGGGATCATCGACTGTGTCGGCCAGGTGGGCCAGATCGAACAGGCGGATTTTGCCGCCGCGGTTGAAAAAGGAGAGGTCGTGATCTGTACCCGCCAGACCGACGAGGCCTACCTCGAGGTGCTCCAGGGCGAGAGCTTTCCGGGACCCCGTGAACTGGGGATTCTCTTTTCCCCGCTCCATGGTGTGGCGGCCTCCAGCGTGGTTCCACTCCTCTCATCCGTGGGCTTCAAGCAGGTGGAGGTCTACCCCCCTCACGCCAGCCAGGACGGAGACTTCCCCAACGTTCCGGACCATGTCGCCAACCCGGAAAACACGGCCGTCTTTGATGCCCTGGTCGAGCATGCGAAAGAATCGGGCCAGGAGATCGTGCTGGTGACCGATCCCGACGGCGACCGGATGGGCTGTGCCGCGCCACTAACGCTTGAGGAGGGAAGTCCCTGGCAGGTTTTCAATGGGAACCAGCTCTCTTCCCTGCTGGCCGACTTTGTCCTTGAGAAGAGGTCCCGGGCAGGACAGCTCGAGGCTCATCATTACATCATCAAGACACTGGTGACAACGGAATTGATGCGCCGTATCGCGGACTCCTACGGGGTCAGAACATGCGGGCAGCTGCTGGTAGGGTTCAAGTGGATCGGGGGGGTCATTGACGAGCAGGGGCCGGAGCATTTTGTCTATGGCAGCGAGGAATCCCACGGCTTCCTGGTTGGCACCCATGCCCGTGACAAGGACGGGAGCGTGGCCTGCATGCTGATGGCGGAACTGGCTGCGGAGATGAAGTCCGCAGGGAAGTCCTTGCACGACAAGCTGGATTCCCTTTACTGGCAACATGGATTTCACCAGGAACGTCTCTGGACGATCCGCATGGAGGGTTCCGAGGGGATGGCCCGGATGCAGGACCTGATGGACCAGGTTCGTCACCAGCCCCCGGCTGAACTGGGGGGGGTCGAGGTTGTCGCGGTGCGGGACTACCTGCGACAGCAGCGAGTTGAAGCGAGTGGGGAGAGCTCCCCACTGGAAGGGCCGAGAGGAAACCTGCTGATCCTGGAACTGGGGGAGGCGGGGAACGAGGTTGCCATGCGTCCCTCCGGAACCGAGCCGAAAATCAAGTTCTACGGTTTTGGCTATGTGCCTGCCGAGCAGCTGGCGGACCTGGACTTGACCCGTCGGCAGGTGACCGAGCGGATGGACCGGCTGGAAATGGCAATGCGACGGATTGCAGAAGCGTGAGCCAGGAGTTAAAGAGGAACGCCAGCAGGAGAGTGAAAACAACCAAACGAAAACGGTGGTCTACAGATGATGAAAGCAGCTTACATCGACCAGCCCGGTCCCCCGGAAAATATTCAGTACGGGGATCTTCCCCGGCCGGAACCCGTTGGGAGCCAGGTGCTGGTCCGCACGACCGCCGTGGCATTGAACCCGGTGGATACGTATATCCGGAACGGTGCCAATTACTGGGAGTTGCCGCAGCCATTTATCGTCGGTTGTGACCTGGCCGGCGTGGTCGAGTCAGTGGGTCCCGATGCGACCCGTTTTTCTGCCGGCGACCGCGTCTGGGGGACAAACCAGGGGCTGGTGGGTCGCCAGGGGACCTTTGCCGAGTACTCGGCGGTCGATGAGTGCTGGCTCTACCCAACGCCCGAGGGGGTGGAGGATGCCACCGCTGCCGCCTGTGCGCTGGTGGGTGTGACCGCCCACCTGGGATTGTTCCGGGAGGCCGATCTCCAGGCCGGAGAAACCGTTTTCGTGCATGGTGGGACCGGGGGGGTCGGTTCGATGGTCCTGCAGATGGCAAAGGCGGCCGGGGCACGCGTGATTGCCACCGCGGGAAGCGACGCAAAAGCAGACCGCTGCCGGGAACTGGGAGCGGATGTGGTGATCAACTACCGGACCGAGGAGGAGCAGCAGTCGATCCTGGACTCGGCCCCGGAGGGTGTGAATATATTCTGGGAGACGCTCCGCGAACCCGACTTCGACATGATTGTTTCCTGCATGGCGGAACGGGGTCGTGTGATCCTGATGGCCGGACGCGATGCACGGCCCGAATTTCCGGTCGGTCCTTTCTATGTCAAGGGATGCTCACTTCACGGTTTTGTCATGTTCAAGGCATCCCCGGATGAACTACGAGCCTGTGCCGATGACATCAATCGCTGGCTTGCCGACGGATCCCTGGTGGGCCAGGTCAGCCAGACGATGTCCCTTTCGGAGGCGGCCGCTGCACATCGCATGCAGGAAGAGAGTACGCTTGAAAAGAGTGGCGCCCTGTCCGGGAAAATTGTGCTTCTTCCCTGATCCAGCCCTGCCGGGCGGCCCTCGCAGGACGGGTCGTATTGCCAACGGCCGGCCTGCCTTGACCCAGGCAGCCTCGTTTCCCTATACTTCCGCCTCGCTATGGAAGGTTACCGCGGCATAAGGGAGTATGCGCGAGATGAAAAGCAGAAAAGCCACGTCCGCCTGGAAGAAACGCATCGTTCTGGCAAGCCTGGTCATCGGGCTTCTTGCGACCAGCCTGGTTGTCCGCCACCTGGTCATGAAGCCGGAACGAGCCCAGGCCCAGGCCCCGGTCCAGCCGCAGGCCAAGTCCCGGCCTGCGGCTTCCAGCCCGGGCGCAGCGGCTGCCCTCCCGCGTCCTGCCGGGCAGGCGAGTCCGGCGATCGGCGCTGGCGCTACCGATCCGCGGACCCTGGGAGTGGTTGCCGTGGTCAACGGGGAAAAGATCACGCGACAGCAACTGGCACGTGAGTCACTCAAGCGTTATGGCGAGGAGTTGCTGGAAAAAGTGATTAACCAGCAACTGATCGAGCAAGCCTGCGCTGTCGGCAAGGTGGTTATCACGCAACGGCACGTGGACGAGGAGATTGACCGCATGGCCAAGAAGTTCGGGCTCTCTCGAGACCTTTTCCTGCGGACCATCCGCGATGACCGGCAGATGCCGATCCATGAATACCGCCAGGAAATATGGGGCCGGTTGGCACTCAAGCAGCTGGCCGATGCCAGCATCCAGGTAACCGAAGAGGATCTGAACAGGGCATTTGAAACCGAGTACGGCCCCCGCGTACGGGCACGCATGATCGTGACCCTGACGGCGGAGAAGGCGGAGAAGCTGCGGCAGCTGGCGCTGGAGGATCCAGATCGTTTCGGCGACCTGGCAAAGGAGTATTCCGAGGACAAGAACAGTGCAAGCGTGCGAGGCCAGGTCCCTCCGATTCGCAAGAACATGGAGGATCCGGCACTGGAAAAAGCTGCCTTTGGCCTGGCCGAGGGGCAGGTCTCGAAAGTGATCCCGACGGCCGGGCGGTTTATCCTGATCAAGTGTGAAAAGCGGTTGCCACCGGTCTACGTGGCCAGCCAGTTCCAGACCGATGCCCGTCGCCGGCTTGCTGACCGGGTCCGTTTCCAGAAGATGCGTTCTGCCGCTGCGGGGATTTTCCAGGAACTGCAGGCGTCCGCAAAAATCACCAATGTCTACAACAGTCCGCAGTTAAGCCAGCAGATGCCGGGTGTGGTGGCCCTGGTCAATGATCGCAAGATCACCGAGCGGATGCTGGCTGAACAGTGCATCTCCAGTTATGGCACCATGGTGCTCGATACCGAGATCAACCGCCTGCTCCTGGCCCAGGCACTCACGCAACGGAAACTCCAGGTCGAGCGAGAGGACCTGGACATGGAAATCGCCCGGGCGGCTGATTCCTATGGCTTTATCAAGCCCGATGGGACCGCCGATGTTGCTGCCTGGTTCAAGAAAGTCATCGAGGAAACAAATGTCTCGGTCGATCTCTATGTTCACGATGCCATCTGGCCGACCGTCGCCCTGAAGAAACTTGTCGGGGATGCGGTCACGGTTTCCGAGAAAGACATGCAGATGGGCTTCGAGTCGCACTATGGTCCACGCGTGGAAGTCCTTGCCATCGTGTTCAATAATCACCGCCAGGCAACCACCGTCTGGGAACTGGCCAAGAACAACCCGACCGAGTATTACTTCGGGCAGCTGGCAGAACAGTACTCGGTCGAACCGGTCTCCCGATCCAATGCCGGCCAGGTGCCACCGATCCGGCGACACGGAGGGCGGCCTCATATCGAGGAAGAAGTGTTCCGGCTCAAGCCCGGGGAGCTGTCGGGGATCGTTGCGATTGGCGACAAGTACCTGGTCATGCATTGCCTGGGGCGGACCGAGCCGGTGGTGACGGACTTCAATGCCGTCCGGGATGAACTCTACAAGAACCTGCATGAAAACAAGCTGCTCCTGGCCATGAACCGGGAATTCGATCAGCTCAAGGTTCGTGCCGAGGTCGTTAATTTTCTCCAGCCGGGGAATTCCACTGCGGCACTCCAGCAGAGCAGGGCGGCGGAAAATATCATCCAGCGATAACGCTACGAGAAGATCCTGCAGGTCTCTGCCGGCCCGCCCTGCCTGGGGGATAATCGCCCCCGTTGACAATGGACCATGCATGACGCACAACTCATGCCATGCTAACGGACCAGACAGCGATTGTGACGGGTGGGAATTCAGGCATTGGCCGTGCCACTGCCCTGCTGCTTGCAGAGCACGGCGCGTCGGTTCTTGTCGGTGATATTGAGTATTCGGAAGAGACCGAGCAGCTCTTTGCTCCGCTTGGAATCGTTCACCGGGACTGTGATGTGCGGCAGGAGAACGAGCTTGCCGGCCTGGTCGAGCAGGCGGCGGCTCCCTCGGGACGTATCGATATCCTGGTCAATAACGCCGGCGTGGGGATGGTCAAGCCGGTCACGGAGGTCACCGAGCAGGACTGGGACCACTGTGTTGGAATCAATCTCAAGGCGGCATTTTTTGCCTCCAAGCATGCCATCCCAATGATGCGCCCGAAGGGTGGCTCGATCGTGAATATTGCCAGCAATGCCGGCCTGATGCCGAGAGCGCATGACCCGGTCTACTCGATCAGCAAGGGGGCACTAATCGCCCTGACCCGTAGCCTGGCACTCTGTTACAGCGTGGACAAGATCCGTGTCAACGCCGTCTGTCCCGGCCCGGTTGGCCCGACCGCGATGATGGATGCCGAGATCGATGCCTCGGAGGATCCGGAGGCAGTCCGTCAGCAGATTATTAACGCCAGCCCGATGGCCCGGGCCCTGGGCCGAATGAGTACCCCGCAGGAGATCGCCGAGGCGGTGCTGTTCCTGGTCAGTGATGCTGCCCTGATGGTCACCGGGACCAGCATCGCCGTGGATGGTGGCAAGTCGATCGGGGTCCCGCCTGCTGTGGATTAGCCGGGATCGTCGAGAACCTGGTAAGGGACGCCCTTTTCCTTGAGCAGATCCAGCACGAGAGGCCGGCACCAGGCCCGCAGGTGCAGTGGAGGGCCGTCCACCTGCCGATACTGGATCACCGTTGGCCGGTAAAGCTGGTGGAACCGCGAGGAAGATCTTTCCATGCCATTGAGTGCCGTATCCCAGAAACCATCTGCAGGTGGTAGGAACTGCTCCAGGTTCCGGGGAACCGGCTGGTGAGGCTGGATCAGCGTCGGGCGGACCAAGTCGGGGAGCTGTTCAAAGAAAATATCCTTGTTGAAAGCAGCGTGGTTTTTCCCCCCCTTGCGGTCTCCCGGCGAATGTCCCATGGCGATGTTGTTCAGTCCCAGCAGGTCGATCACCTGACCCTGGTAGGTCAGCCCGATCCCGCCCGCTGTGCCGACACCGATGGAGACCCTTTCCCCGGCAAAGATCCTGTTGAGCAGGTCTCCTCGCTGTCGTCCGCTGGCGGCAATCTGGAATTCCACCTGGATGCGTTCCTTGAGTTCCAGCCTGCCTCTCTGTTCGCCGGCTTGCGGAAGTCGTGAACTCCAGGACGGAACCTGAACGCTGTAAAACAGCACTGCCGATCCGGCCAGCCCTGCCACCACAACAAGTGGTGTGGCCTGCAGTATGCGTGATCGCCGCACGCGGCGGCCTGTGGCAGTCAACAGCGGCAGGGCCAGCAGCAGCCAGCTAGGCTGAAAGAAGCGGAACAGGTTGAAATGATCGCCACCGGTAATGACCGGAATACCGAGGGCACAGAGGACTGCCGCAGCCAGAACCACCTGGCTGGGATCTGCAGGCGCCTGCCGCCGCACGGTCCTCCCCAGAGCCAGCCCGCCAGACCAGGTGACGGCCAGCAGGGCGGGGACGATAAATAGCTGCGAGGCGATAAAGGCGAGCAGGTAGCCGCCACCGAGTTTCAGATTGTAGAGCAGGCTCGGGGAGACCTTGGCATAAAACGTGTTTGGCAGGGGATAACCAAAATAGACGAGACGAAAAAGGGTTAATCCGACCAGCGTCAGCAGGTATCCCAGCAGCGGAATCCGGCAGTGGATCCAGAGTCGCGCCAGCAGGTGTCCTTTCGCTCTGCTTGTCGAGAAAAGCCGCACCAGGGCCAGCGAGCCGATCCACACCAGCACGATCAACATCGCCTCGGGACGGGTCAGAAGCATGGCTACCGTCCAGGCACAGAGCGGCCAGTCCCTGGGCCAGCTGGAATCGGCATGGCGCGCAGCACGGGCAAAAGCGATCGTCCCGCAGGTGAAAACGACGCACCAGAGACCGGTGTCCATCAGCGTGACGGTTGTCCAGATCATGAAGGATGGTGCGGCCAGGGCCCAGGTGGAAAATGCCAGGAGCATGCTCAGTATCAGCCAGTCGGCCCTGGTTTCCCTGCCTGGTTTCGTGATCGACTCGGCCAGGAAGAGACTTGCCTGGTAAAGTGCCGTGGCCAAAAGCAGGCTGCTGATGCCCAGCACGAGAGCTTCGGGCTCGGCATGGACGAGGAAGGCGAACGCGCAGATCAGCGTCCAGAGCAGCGAGGTGAATCCCTCCACTCGTTCGCCACCGGCGTTGTAGACAAAGCCCTCACCCCCGGCGAGGTTGCTGGCATAGGTGAAGAAAATGTTGGCGTCATCGATACCGGTCAGTGGCTGGTCGAGCTGCTGCTGCGCAAGCCAGGTACCACTGGCGGCTGTGATAATAGCCAGTCCCAGGCAGATCCAGCGCAGTCGGCTGGCAGGCTTCTGCCCCCGGGTGGGGAGAACCGGGCTCGTGTCGGTCGATGGAGAATTCATGCCTGTTTCTCCGGGCAGAGACCGGGCGACAGTGGATCATCGATGATGCCCAGTCGCCGGGCCTGGGAGGAGGTAAACAGGTTGCCCGGATCGACCTGCTTCTTGAGCTGCCGGAATTCATCCAGCCGTGGGTACATGCGGGCAAAGGTCGCCGCGGTGGTCATGGAATCCTTGGCCAGGTAGAGCCGGCCGCCATGTGTGAGCAGGATCTGGTCAAGCTGCTGGAAGAGACGCTCGGTCACTTCACCCTGGTAGGGAAAGTCGAGGGCCAGCGTGTGGCCCGGATAAAGGTAAGAGAGATGGCCGTCATTGGCCGGGCCGCTGCTCTTGAGGACGGCCAGGAAACTGGCACGACGTGAATGGGCGATCTTTTCCAGCATTTCGACAAGGCCCTGCCGGGAGGTGGAATGAGGGAAGAGTGCCTGGTACTGGACGAACCCGCGGCGGCCGTAGATCCGGTTCCAGTGCCGGATCCCATCAAGGGGGTAAAAGAAAGTGTCAAAATCGATCAGCCGCTGGCTGTCCCCGTAGCGTGAATAATAAAAACTGTTAAAAGCCTTCACGGCGGTCGGGTTCAGCACGAAACCGGGCAGGTGAAAAGGGACGGCAAGGCGGCGCCGCTTTGGCAATTCCAGGGCGGCGGGACGGAGCCCCGGTGGCAGGTCATCGATGCGAGCGTCGTTTGCCAGCATCACCACCGACCGTCCGAGTTTGGAACCCCTGGCAAGGCAGTCGATCCATGCCACGCTGTACTCGAAGCTCTCATCGCTCTGCTGGAACAGGTCCAGGGTATCCTCCAGGTTGGCCGTTCGCCGGTAAGTCACGTGACAGTAGGCGGTCTGGACCGCCCGCAGTCGGAAGCGGGCGTCGAGGATGATCCCGGTCAGCCCCATCCCCCCGATGGTCGCCCAGAAGAGCTCGCTGTTCTGTTGCCGCGAACAGGTCACGGTTTCACCGGATGCGGTTAACAGCCTGAGCGACTCCACAGCATTTCCCAGTGAACCATGGCGGTGATGGTTCTTTCCATGCACATCCGCAGCAATCGCTCCACCGACCGTGACAAAGCGTGTTCCGGGCGTGGTGGGGAGAAACCAGCCACGCGGAAGCAGGTGATCGATGATCTCCGAGAAAGTGACTCCCGCCTGGCACTCGAGCATCCCCTGGTTTTCATCGAGCCCCAGGAAGAGGTTACGGCTTGTCTGAAGGATCACCCCCTGTCCCTCGTTGAGCGAGGGATCCCCGTAGGATCGTCCCAGGCCACGGGCGATATAGCTGTCCAGGTCCCCACTCTTGAGGATTGATCGAAGCTGGTTGAGCGTTTCTGCCTCGCTCAGGTGGCACGACTGCAGGGACCGGTTTCCCCAGCCACCGATTCGTTTTTCGGTCACGTAGTGGGCTTCGACAAGTGGATTTTCTATAGGTGCTTTCATGATCTTGGGGTACTCGCAGGCGAGAACTCCTCGGCTTAACCAGAAATGACCCAGGGAGCTGCTGCCACGATCGCCAGGACAGTCACGAGCAGGCCAACCAGCAGGCTGACCGGATCGGTGACTGCAAAGACAACCGGATCTTCCTTCAACTCCCCGCGGCGGGCCAGCAGCCAGAGCCGGCTGATCCAGTACATCAGCAGCAGCGTGATCGTCCAGAGTGGCCAGGTGTAGGTGTAAAGCTGATCAATTCCCTCACGGTTGATGTAGAGCGTGAAGACCAGCACCGAGAGGTACCCGGAGGTGGGTCCCAGTACCTCAATGATTCCCAGGTCACGAACCCGGTAGCCGCGGCCGGCGGCAGGTCGGTCGCGGCTCTCCGGTTGCTCACTTGCCAGGCGGGTGAGTTCGGCATGTCGCTTGGAAAATGCCAGTGATGTGAACAGGAACATGGCAAAAGCGAGTAGCCATGGGGAGACCGGTTCCTCCAGGGACGCGGCGATTCCTCCGGCCAGGATCCGCAGGGTGTAGAAGGAGGCCAGCATCAGGACATCGGCAATCACCACCCGCTTGAGCCAGATGGAATACAACGTGGTGGCAGCCAGGTAGACCGCCGTGATAACCAGGAAGTTGGTGGAAACGGCCAGTGCCGCGGCAATTCCCCCGGCGGCAAGGACCAGGGCGAGCAGCACGCCTGATGTGCGTGACAGGTCTCCCGCGGCCAGTGGCCGAAACTGCTTTTGGGGATGCTGCCTGTCCGACTCGATGTCGACCAGGTCATTGACAACATAGACCAGCGAAGCGACCAGGCTGAAGGAGATGATGCCCAGCAGAAGTGGCAGCAGGCGGCTTGTATCGGTGAACTCGTGGGCCAGCAAGAGCGGCGCCACAAGTAACAGGTTTTTTACCCAGTGGCGGGGGCGGAGCAGGCGCACGAGGGCAGAAAAAGAGCCTCCGGCGGACGATCTGTCCAACTCTGGCGGTGGGTTCGAATTGCTGGAAAAGTCACTCATTTCCAAGTATAGCCCTGTAAAAATAGCGCCGGCGGGCTTCCCTGGGTGGAAGCCGGTTCTTTTGAAACCGGGGGGCCCGGTGGAGGGTAGTAATTTCAGAATAACAGGTATAAACAGGTGTTTTTTACGACGTATTTGGGCTTCTTGTTCAATTTCGGAATGTATATAAAACACGACAAGCGGGCTCCAGGTGTAGCGAATTTGGGAATTGTTTTCCTGTTGCCTCTCCCGGTAAACTGATGCCAGAAAAGAACTGACAAACGGACAAAAAAAGAAAGCGAGTCCCATCCATGTCACTCCGCCCGATCCATCGCGTGGCACTGCTGTTTGTTTTCCTGTCGCTCACGGCCGTGCTGGCTTCCGGCTGCAAGCAGAAAGAAATGGATCCAGTTGTGTCCGCCCCTGCACCCAGCCCCTCGGTGGAGGCCGGTCCACCTGCCGAACCGCAGAATCCCTTTGCCGCCCAGGAAGCGACTGGCGTTCCACCTGTCCTGGCTCCGGTCTCTGATGCTGTCGTGTCACCGGACCTGGCCGCGGCGGTCGTCGTCGAGGGTGAGATGGTTCCCGGGGTAGAGGAGAATGGTCTGGTCCCCCAGGAACCTGACGCGGAACCGGCAGCTCCCCGGAAATGGGTGGATGATGGTCATGATTACTACCAGGTGGCCTTCGATGACCTGCAGGTTGACGGGGAGCTCCCCAGCCAGCTTTCCCTGGCGATCGACAATAATTTTCACTGGCAGTTTCAAAATGCCGTCACCATGGGACAGCTCTCTTTCTCGTTGCCTGATCCGGGTGAGGTTTACGTGTCCGGTCCCTGGGTTAACGACATGCTTGATAGGAACGGGCAGGCTGGTCAGGAAGAATCAGTGACCCTGGTGGTTCGGGTACCGGTGGACGGGAAAGTCAGTGGAACGATCTCTTTCAATAAAGGCTGGTTCGAAAGTCGATCCATGGTCGGGAAAACCGAACAGGTTTCTTTTCGTGTTCCGGCAGCGACGCCCTCCAAGAGCGGCCAGGTGCAGGGAGAATTCTGGCTGGCCAGGGCGTCCTATTACGCCACGTTGATGAATCAAGGCGGGCCGGGTACCGCTTGGTACCGCTACCAGTTTGGCGAGTCGGCCGAGGCATTTGGTGTCGAGCTGCGGCAACCACGAGCCTGGCGTCGGTCTTTTGGAAGCCGTGGTAATGATATCGAGGAGACTTATGCGTTCATGTCCGGTGGCCGTGCCCTGGCTGAGAACCTGCAACTGGACCGGGAACTTCCTGCGGCGACCGAGCGGGAGGAGACCGTTGATATTGACTCGATCAGCGGGATCACGGTCCAGGAATTTGACTGGAAACCGCTGGTCAAGGACCTGGAGCCTGAGCTGGATCCGCTTGCCATGCACGTTCCCGACGATCAGCACGTGCTCTTTTTCAATGACTTTGCCTCCATGATCGCCGTGATGGACGAGGCAAAGCAGAACGGTGCCACGATCCTGGGACTGGGACAGATGCAGTCGGAGGACGCCGATTCCCAGGCCCGTTACGAATTCCAGCTGGGCCTCTCGCTCAACGGGACAGTCCGGCTGCTTGGGCCCCAGGTGATTCGAAGTGTGGCCGTGACCGGTGGGGATCTCTACCTCCGCACCGGGACGGATATTGCGATTCTCTTTGAGGCGGTCAATACCCAGGCACTCCAGGCCCTCTTGCTTGCGCAGATCAGTGCCCAGGTGGGAACTTACCAGGGTGTCATGGCCCAGCAGGGAATGGTTAGTGAAGTCCCTTACCAGGGATTTTCCTCGCCTGACAGGGTTGTCTCAAGTTACGTGGCATCGCTGGAGAATGCCGTCGTGGTGACCAACTCACTGGTCCAGATGCAGCGGCTGGTGGAGGCCTCCCAGCAGAAGCGGCCCAGTATTGACGAGCTGGATGAGTACACCTTCTTCCGGGATCGGTACCCGCTTGACCGGGAAGGCCAGTCCGGCTTGCTGGTCCTCTCGGACAAGACCATCCGCCGCTGGTGTGGCCCCCACTGGCGGATTGCCACCTCTCGCCGCACACGGGCCCTGGCGGCCATGACCGATCTGCAGGCGGAGAACCTGGACAAGCTGGTTGCCGGGGAGGTCGAGCCCGGAATGATCGAGTCGGATGCGCACTTTGACCAGGTCGGCCAGTTGCGTCTGAGTTCCTCGGGCGTGTCCTCGGATCGGTACGGGAGCCTGGCATTTCAGACGCCGATTATCGAGATGGAAATGTACAAGGTCTCGCCGGAGGAAAAACAGCTGTACGAACGCTGGCGACGGGGGTACCAGGGGAACTGGAGTAATTTCTTTGATCCCATCGCCGTGGAGTTCTCCGTTCAGGAGGATCGCCTGGCGGCGGACGTCACCGTGATGCCCCTGATCGACAGCTCGGATTACAACGAGCTGATCGGGCTTTCCCGGGGTGCGGAACTTGCCGACGACGATGGGGACCGGCATGCCGAGGCACTGGTCCATTTTATCCTGGCCCTGAATACCGAGTCGGAATTCATGAAGCAGAATCTGAGTATGGCACGCAACCTGGCTCCCCAGATCCAGGTGGATCCGCTCGCCTGGCTGGGGGATTATGTCACGATTTATGCCGACCAGTCTGATTTCTGGCAAGAGCTTGCCGACACCGATCCGGACAGCTGGGGTCGATTCGTCGAAACCCATATTGGCCAGTTGCCGGTGGCTGTGGCGGTGGATGTCAAGAGTGGTCTCAAGCTGACGCTCTTCCTGACCGGGGTGAGGGCTTTTATTAACGAGGCGGCGCCCGGCATGACAGTCTGGCAGACAGTCCAGCACAAGGAACAGCCGTACGTGAAGATCGCACCCTCCTCCCAGGCACGTGGAGAAATTCCAGATGAGATCGAGGATCTGGCGATCTACTATCGAGCCACGGGCCGGCAACTACTGCTGACACTGAACGAGGATATTATCAAGCGGTCCATTGACCGCGAGCTGGAAAAATCCGAACCGGCCAGTGAGGAAGAGCCAGTGGTGAACAAGCCCTGGCTGGGCAAGAACGTGGCCCTGGAGATCAGCCCGAATGCGGCCACCCTGTTCAAGACAGCGATCGGTCCCGAATACCAGCAGCAGATGCAGAGGCTCTGTTGGTCGAACCTGCCGATTCTCAATGAATGGCACCAGCGGTATCCCGACCACGATCCGGTCGAGTTGCACCAGCGATTCTGGCAGAGACGACTGGTCTGTCCTGGAGGTGGTGAGTACCGCTGGAACGAGGAGCTGCAGACGATGGAGTCCACCCTCTATGGGTCTCCCGCAGCGCCCGGAACCGGTCCGGGGCTCCCTACCGCCATCGACTCGATCCAGTCTGCCAGTTTTGGACTCACGTTTGAGGAAAACGGCTTGCGGACGTCCCTGGAGCTTCAAAAGAAGTAGTCCAGGTCGGCTCAGGATGTGTATTTTCGGTCCAGGTGTGTGTAGCCACCGTCCACGAGCAGGATCTGGCCGGTCGTATGCGAGGAGCGGGGAGAGGCCAGGAAGACCACCATATCGGCGATTTCCTCAACCGTGGTAAAGCGGCGTCCGAGCGGAACCAGGCCAGCGATTTCTGCCCTGGCCGCCTCCGGGTCATCCAGGGGGGCGAGGCATTTCTCGTAAAGCGGGGTCCATGTTTCGGCCGGCAGGACAGCGTTCACGCGGATGCCGTCGGCCGCCAGGTCCACTGCCCACTCGCGGGTGAGGCTATTGATCCCCCCCTTGGCGGCGGCGTAACCGGAGGTCCTGCCCTGCCCGGTCATGCTCACCTTGGAACCGATGTTAACGATCGCCCCCTTCGTTTCACGCAGCGCCTCCAGGGCATGGTGAACGATGGCGTAATAGTGCACCAGGTTTCGCTCCAGTGACTTCACGAACTCGGCCGGTCCAGCCTCCAGGCCAATGCTGTCGTTAACACCGGCGTTGTTCATGACCATGTCAATGCGGCCAAACTTCTCCAGCACCGCTTCCACGGCCTGCCGGCAGGTATCGACATCCGTGAGATCTGCCTGGATAAAGAAACAGTCCTTGCCCTCCGCGGCGTATTCCTGCTCCAGTGCCATTCCCTCCTCGGTGCTCCGGTTGATATTGGCTACCCGGGCGCCTTCCGCCAGCAGGCAACGGACGATAGCTTCCCCGATTCCCTTGGAACCGCCGGTGACCAGTGCGACCTTTCCTTCAAGCTGCAGATCCATCGTTTTTTCCTCTGGATGCGATCGCCCCCGGTTCTGTTATCAGGTGGCCAGACTGGTAAAGTAACATGATCAAGATACCCATGGGTAGCCGCCACAAGTGGAATCGTGGTGGCAACGGGTTGTCGTCATCCGCCGGGACTTTTTTGAGAGAAACCGATGAAGATCCCCACAGCTTTCTTGCTCGTGACGTTCGTTGTCCCGTCGCTCCCGCTGGCTGCCGATGAGTCGCTGCGCCGTGAAGGAGCGAAGGTCGAGCTTGTCAGTACCGATTTTCAGCTGGCTGACGGGCCGGCCTGGGACGGCAGCTTTGCCCTTTATGTTCCTGACGTGCGTGCCAAGCAGATCAAGCGGTTTGTTCCCCGGCGAATGGAGGTGCAGCCCTTTCGTCTCGACATCGGTACGATCAGTGCCAGTTATTACAACCACGGACAGCTTTATGTCTCTGACAATGGTCGATCCCGGATCGCGGTCCTGAAGGAAGGTATGCTGACGGGCCTCTCCCAGGAGGATCTACAGGCCACGCCTCCTGCCCGGCCCAATGACCTGGTGGTGGATTCACGTGGTGGCCTTTTTTATACCCTGACCCGCCAGAACCAGGTCATTTATGTATCGCCCGGTGGTACCCGACAGGTTGCTGTGGAGAAGATTGAAACACCGAACGGGATCATTCTTTCTCCGGATGGTAGCACCCTCTATGTCGCTTCCTATGTGCCCAAGAAGATCTGGGCGTACCCGCTTGCGTACGGGCAGGATGAGCTCAAGATCGGTGTCGGGCGAATGCTGGCAGGTATGGATGACGGCCCAGAGAAAGGGGCGGATGGAATGACGGTGGACCGGGCAGGCAACATTTACTGTGCCGGGCCAGCTGACATCTGGGTCTGGAATCCCTCTGGAAAGCTACTCGACAAGATCCCGGTTCCCACGCGACCGATCAACTGCGTGTTTGGCGATGGTGATATGCGGACCCTGTATATCACCGGGTTTGGCGGTCTCTATCGTGTCCTCATGCGTATCAACGGGCGATCTCCCCATCCGCCGTCCGCGGCAGATCTCCAATCGACCAACCCGAACCGTCCCCCCACCACGCTTCCAGCGGGAGTCACGGCTGACCTGGATGTGGTCTTTGCGAACTATGGGAACCGGACACTACTGGCGGATCTCTTCGAACCTGCTGCCAGGGCCGGCAAGGCTCCAGGCCCGGCGATTGTCGTGGTCCATGGTGGCGGATGGCTCAACGGGGACAAGACAAAATTCCGTGCCCTCTCGATCGAACTGGCCCGGCGTGGTTACCTGGTGATGGCGATCGAGTATCGGCTTGGAGGGGAGGCGCATTTTCCCGCTGCCATCCACGACTGCAATGCCGCCGTTCGCTTCCTTCGTGCCCATGCAAGGCAGTACTCGATCGATCCCCAGCGTATTGGCGCCGTGGGAGGGTCGGCCGGCGGCCACCTGGTCGGCCTGATGGCGGCGGCACCGCACCTGGAAGAACTGCAGGGCGAGGGTGGCCATGCAAAGCACTCTTCCGGGCTCCAGGCGGCGATCGTGATGGCCGGGCCGATGCAGATGCTCAGCGGCCAGGTGGCCGAGCGGTCCCGCACGCAGCCGGAGATATCGAATGCCAACAGGTGGATTGGCAAGTCAATTGACCAGGCCCCGGATCTCTACAAGCTGGCCGCCCCTTTTCAGCATTTCAACAAGCACTCGCCACCGCTGCTGTTCATGGTGGGAGAGCACGACGCACCAGATCGCAACAAGCCAACCCGGGAAAAGCTTACCGGCCTGGGAGTCTCAACCGGCGTCAAAGTCTACGCGGATGGAAAACATGGATGCTGGAACCAGACTCCGTGGTTTGACACGATGGTGGCGGACATGGACGTCTTCTTCCAACAGCACCTGCGAGGGGAAAAAATACGCTGAGAGATCCATTCGGTTGGTCTCTGGACTCAATCCCAAGCGACCCTGCTGGTATGATAGGGGCATGATGGTCGGGATGGGGTAGCGATTACTTCCTGGGGAAAACAGATGGCCAGAACAGGAGTACGAGGGTTGAAACTCATCCTCTCGGCTGCACTTGTGTTGGTGCTGTCTGGCTCCCTGCGTGCGGACAAGGCAGGTGATGAACTCTTTCGCAGCACCGTTGCCCCGCTGCTTGAGAAACACTGTTTCGCCTGCCATAACGATACCGACCAGGAAGGAGACTTCTCCCTGGAGACCCGCTCGTCGCTGATGGAAAGCGGCATGCTGGAGCCGGGCGATCCGGACAGCAGCCAGTTGCTGGAGATGCTGGTTGGATCCGGCGGCACACGGGCCGCCATGCCAAAGGACCAGGATCCCCTGTCCGCGGTGGAGGTTCAGCTTGTCCGGGACTGGATCAAGTCCGGTGCGGCATGGCCGGAGGGTTTTCAAATCCAGCAGGCCATCTCGTCTGACCTGGACTGGTGGTCTTTCAAGAAAGCCAGTCGGCCGGCTGTACCGTTCTCGGCCGGCGATGACTGGTCCAGAACCCCGGTCGACCGGTTTATCCTGGCCCGCTTGAAGAGCAAGGGACTTTCTCCATCCGCGGAAGCGGATCGATTGACCCTGATCCGCCGGCTTTCCTTTGACCTTACCGGCCTGCCCCCGACCCCCCGGCAGGTGGACAACTTCCTCCAGGATCCTGCCCCTGATGCCTACGAGCACCTGGTTGACCGCCTGCTGGCCTCCCCCGCCTACGGGGAGCGCTGGGCCAGGCACTGGCTGGACGTGGTGAAGTATGCCGATACCTGTGGCTATGACAAGGACAAGCTGCGTCCCAATGCCTGGCCCTACCGTGACTACGTGGTCCGGTCCTGGAACCAGGACAAGCCCTACGGGCGGTTTGTCCAGGAACAGCTCGCCGGGGACGTGCTCTTTCCGGGTGACCCGGACGGAATCCTGGGACTTGGTTTCATCGCGGCCGGTCCCTGGGACTTTATCGGGCACGTGGAAGTCCCGGAGACGAAGATTGACGGCCGGATCGCCAGGCACATCGACAGGGATGAGATGGTGACCAATACCCTCAATACCTTCTGCAGTGTCACGATCCAGTGTGCCCGCTGCCACAACCACAAGTTTGATCCTTTCACGCAGCAGCATTACTACAACCTGCAGACGATCTTTGCCGCGGTCGACCGGGCAGAGAGGCCCTATGATGTCGATCCCGGAATACAGCAGAAACGGCAGCAGCTGGAAACCCGGATCGCCGGTATCCGGCAGCAACGCGAGGATCTGGAAAAGACAATCCGGGATGCGGGAGGAGAACAGCTCAGGGCGCTCATGAAGCAGCATGCGGAACTGGTGGAGCGGGCATCGATGAAACCCAAGCATCCCGCTTTTGGCTACCACAGCACCATCGTCCCCGGCCAGGGGACGACCAAGTGGGTCCAGGTCGACCTGGGCCAACCGCGGCAGGTCGCCCGCGTGGTGCTGCGGCCATGTCACGATCAATACAATGGCATCGGGGCCGGGTTTGGCTTCCCCGTGCGGTTCCGCGTGGAGGCATCGGATGACGCCGGTTTTGCCACCGGTGTCACGCTGCTGGAGGATCAAACGACAGCGGACGTGGTCAATCCCGGGCTTTCCCCCTGGCAGGTCACGTCGCCGGCTTTCAAGGCTCGTTATGTCCGCCTGACGGCAACCCGCCTGGCAGAACGAAAGAATGATTACATCCTCGCCGTCTCGGAACTTGAGCTGTTCGATGCGGATGGAAAGAACATTGCCCGGGGTGCCCCTGTCGAGTCTCTCGATTCCATCGAGGCACCGGATCGATGGCGACGGGCGAACCTGACGGATGGGATTTTTCCCCAGGCAAAAGACGAGGCGGCAGCGTTCCAGTCGCTGGAGGTGGCGGCCCAGGTGCAAAAGATCCGGGCGAGGATTAACACGCCCCAGCGGCGTGCAAGAATGGAGGAGCTGGCCAGGCAGCTCACCGCCCAGGAGAAGGCACTGGGTGACCTTCCTTCCGGTCGCATGGTCTACGCGGCGGCGACGCACTTCAAACCCCAGGGTGGCTTTCAGCCAACCAGGGGAACCCCCCGCAGCATCCATCTCCTGCACCGGGGCAATATTCTCAATCCCCGCACGCCGTCACGGCCGGGGACGATACCGATCGGGAGTGGTTTCCCGGTGGAGTTCGCCCTCGGCGACGATCACCAGGAGGGGAGTCGTCGAGTTGCCCTGGCTCGCTGGATCACGCGTCCCGACCAGCCTCTCACCTGGCGGTCGATCGTCAACCGGATCTGGCATTACCACTTTGGCCAGGGGATTGTTGGCTCTCCCAACGATTTTGGCCGCATGGGCCAGCTTCCGTCCCATCCCCAGCTGCTTGATTGGCTTGCGGCCGAGCTGCTCGGCAATGGCGAGTCGCTCAAGTCCATCCAGCGTCTGATTGTCACCAGCTCGGTTTACCGGCAGTCCTCCGAGCACCGGGAGGCAGCGGCCAGGAAGGACGGGTCGAACCAGTTCCTCTGGCGGATGAACCGCAGGCGATTGGAAGCGGAGGAGATCCGTGATGCGGTGCTGGCAGCCAGCGGACGCCTGGATCGCCGTATGTACGGACCGGGTTACTACCTTTTTATGCTGGAAAAGACAGACCACTCGCCTCATTACGAGTACCACAAGTATGACCCGGCCGATACCGCAACCCATCGGCGAACGATCTATCGGTTCATCGTCCGCTCCCAGCCGGATCCGTTCATGACCACCCTGGACTGTGCCGATTCGTCCCAGAGCACTCCAAAACGAAACGAGACCCTGACCTCCCTGCAGGCTCTCTCGCTGCTGAACCATCGCTTCAACCTGGCCATGTCGGAACATTTTGCCGGCCGGCTGGAGGGTGAGTCCGCGGACCTGGCAGGCCAGGTGAGTGCCGGTTTCCGCCTGGTCACGGGCCGGGAACCAGCGGAGGCAGAGCATCGGCAACTGGTGGCTTACGCCAGGGAGCATGGGATGGCCAACTTGTGCCGACTCCTGCTGAACCTGAGCGAGTTTGTATTCCTGGATTAAGAGGACCTGTCGTGCGGCATACGACCACCCATTCACGATCTGCCAGCCCCCCCCGCCGGCAGTTTCTTCAGCATGCAGCGGCCGGCCTTGGTGCCATGGCGCTCTCGACCATGCTGGCTGAGGATCCGCTCTGTGCCGGCGAGGGGACGCCGGGGGTACTCGGGGGAGTCCTTCATCACCCGGCTCGTGCCCGTCGTGTGATACAGCTTTTCATGGGAGGTGCGGCAAGTCATATCGATCTCTGGGATCACAAGCCGGACCTGGAAAAACACCATGGAGAGAAGTCGGATTTTGGAGAGAAAGTGGAGGCTTTCCAGAACGGCCTGGGGCCCTGGATGAAATCACCGTTTGGCTTTCGGCCCCATGGGGAATCTGGCAAGTGGTTAAGTGATCCGGTCGCCCCGCTGGGGAAATGTGTGGACGATATTGCCTTTGTGCATAACGTGGTAGGAAAAACCGGTGTCCATAGCCAGGCGACCTACCTGCAGGCGACCGGTTTCCAGCGTCCTGGATTCCCGGGCATGGGAGCCTGGATCAGCTACGCGCTGGGAAGTATTCGTGATGAGCTCCCGACCTTTGTGGTGCTGCCAGACCATCGTGGTTATGCCTCCAACGGTCCCAAGAACTGGGGGTCTGCTTTCCTGCCGGCGGATAGCCAGGGGACGACGATTTTTCCCCAGCGGGCGAACCCGATCGCGGACCTCAAACCGCAGGCACGGTTCGTGACCCCGGCGAGTGACCAGGATGGCCTGGCGCTGCTGGGCCGTCTCAACCGGGACTACCTCGAGCAGCGGCCGGGAGATTCCAGACTGGCAGCACGTGTGCGGTCTTACGAGCTGGCGGCACGACTCCAGCTGAGTGCCCCCGAGGCACTGGATCTTTCCTCCGAGCCCGCCCATATTCTCACGTCCTACGGCCTGGGAAATGCAGGCCAGAAATACCCGGATACGATTAACGTCCCGGAGGAAGCGGAGTATTTTGGGCGCAAGTGCCTGATTGCCCGCCGCCTGCTGGAACGGGGTGTGCGCTTTATCCAGATCTGGTCAGGAAATGACAATTCCTTCCCACGCCGTAACTGGGACAGTCACGAGGACATCCAGCGTGACCATGGTCCGCTTGCCGGCGGAATGGCCATTGGGACGGCAGCCTTGATCCAGGATCTCAAGCAGCGGGGCCTGCTGGAGGACACGCTGGTCTTCTGGACAACAGAATTTGGCCGCATGCCCTCGACGCAGGGGAGCAAGGGCCGTGACCATAACCCCTTTGTTTTTACCAACTGGCTCTGTGGGGGAGGGATCAAGGGGGGGACGACTCATGGCCCGTCAGACAGGTGGGGGTACAAGCCACTTGATCGCGAGAACCCCACTCAGGTCTATGACATTCATGCGACCATCCTGCACCTGCTCGGGATCGATCACGAGAAGCTCACGGTGCGCCACAATGGTATCGATCGCCGCCTTACGGATGTCCATGGCCACGTGATCGATGAGATCATGGCCTGAGGGGGCTGCATCCAGGTCACTTCTCTTTCTGCTCTCGTTTCTGCATGAAGAGCTTGATCGGGATCTCGCCAAAGCGGAGATGATCCCGGAGGACACTGAGCAGGTATCGCCGGTAATCGGGAGAAAAGGCCCCCGGGTTGTTGCATTTCATCACGATGGTCGGCGGCTGGGTCGCAATCTGTGTGGCGTAAAAGACCTTGGGTCGCCTGTGCCTCCTGGTGAGGGGCGGCGGGTGAGCTTCCAGGGCACGTTGTACCAGCCGGTTGAGCTCCCCCGTGCTGACCCTTTCATGGGATTGCTTGAACAGCATCTGCGAGTGGTTGAGCATCATCTTGATGTTCCGACCGGACTGCCCGGTAATAAAAGCGATTGGAACATGGGACATGGTAGGAAAAGTCTCTCGCAGGTAGTTGGACCAGCGTTCGGTTGGCATATGCTCCACCATCAGGTCCCACTTGTTGACGACGAATATGGAGGGCTTGTAATGTTCCGTGATGAAATTGCAGAGCTGCTTGTCGACCTGGCTGACTCGCTGGCTGGCATCGAAAAACATCAATACCACGTCGGCCCGGCGGATACTTCGCTGTGCCCGCCTGCTGCCGTAAAAGTCGACATCACTTTTCAGGCTCTTCCCCTTGCGAAGTCCTGGTGTGTCGATTGCCAGGAAGGACTTTCCATCCAGCTCGAATTGCACGTCGACACTGTCCCGGGTGGTTCCCGGCACCTCGCTCACGATCAATCTCTCGGTCTCGGTTAGCGAGTTGACGAAGGTACTCTTGCCGACATTTCGGCGCCCCACAATGGCAACTTTCATCTCGGCTTCCGGGGGGAGATCCTGGTCCATGTCCTGCTGTGGAGGAAGTCGGGCGGCGATCATGTCGAGTAGTAATTCATGGTTCCGCTCCTTCTTGGCACTCACTCGTACCAGTTCCCCCCGCCCCAGTTTCTGGAACTGGTCCGCCTCCGGATCCATTTTTTCATTGTCGGTCTTGTTTGCCACGCAGAGAATGGGCAAATCCAGGCTCCGCAGTCGCCGGGCCACGACCTCGTCCAGCCGGGTTGCACCGGTCTGCGTGTCAACGACAAACAGGATCACGTCGGCCGAATCAATCCCGATGGCGATCTGGTCCTCGATCTCCTGGCTCAGATCATCCACGTCATTGATACCGATACCCCCGGTATCAACAATTTCAAAGTGTTTCTCCTGGTGCTGCAGGAGATGCGTCATCCGGTCGCGGGTGATCCCGGCCGTGTCATCGACAATCGCAATGCGGTGCCCCGCGAGCCAGTTGAAAATGCTCGATTTGCCGACATTCGGGCGCCCGACAATGACTACCTGTGGAATGGACATGATCAATCCATGATAAGGGTGGAAGCCAGATTGATAAACGGGCCGGATGCTGGCTGGGCAAGGGGGGTTCGCAAACCGGCCGGACGATCCGTATACTTTGAGTCCGTCATGCGAGTGACTGTGCAGGAGCGACAGGACGATCTGAGCAGGTCGGGGAGAGCCAGCAGATGGAGAGACCCAGTGTGGAACAGCTGCGGAGGGGCCGTCGGCAAAAATTCCAGAGCCTGTTGCGTTCTGGCCTGCGATCGGTTCCTGCGATCAGGGAACAGGCTCCGGCAACGTCGATCGAGGTGGCACAGCCAGCGGAACCTGACCCACCGTCCGCGGTACCGGTTGTCAGCATCCAGGAAGGATCCGGAATGAGCCAGGCAGAACGTCTCCAGGTCATCGAGCAGGATGTGGCTGGCTGCCAGTTATGTCCAGAGCTCGTCAAGAACCGTACCCAGACAGTATTCGGCGTGGGAAACCCGGATGCCCGGCTTTGTTTTATGGGGGAGGCCCCGGGGGCAGATGAGGATATCCAGGGAATTCCTTTCGTTGGCCGGGCCGGCAAATTGCTTACACAGATCATCGAGGGGTGTGGGATAAGTCGTGACGACATCTATATCCTCAACACGCTCAAGTGCCGTCCGCCAGGAAACCGAAATCCATTGCCCGAGGAAGCGAGTCATTGTGCCGGTTTTCTGGCGCGCCAGCTCGACGTGATCAATCCGGAGTTTATCTGTTGCCTGGGAGCAGTGGCGGCACAGAACCTGCTTGATACAAGTGAGACGATTGGGCGACTGAGAGGACGTTTTCATCCTCTCGATGGCCGGCAAGTGCTCTGCACTTATCACCCGGCGTACCTTTTGCGCAATCCCAGCGCCAAGCGGCAGGTCTGGGAGGACATGCAGATATTGCTCAAGGAAATGGGTTTACCGATCCCCGGGAAGGGGTGAATCCTGCCTGCCGCATGTCGACGGCCTGCAGACGAAAACTGATGGCAATGGGTGAGTACGATGAAGATCCAGTCGATTGAGACAACCTGTCCCACGATCCCGCTCAAACCGGCCTACCATATGATCACGGCGCTGGGAGAGCATGTGGATTCCACCTACGTGGTCCTCCGGCTGCTCACCGACCATGGAATCGAGGGTTTCGGAGAGGCGACTGTCTCGGTCCGCTGGAGTGGTGAGACGCCGGCTGGTGCAGTGGATGTTATCGAGAACGTGCTTTTTCCGGCGATCCGGGATTATGATGTGGAGGACATCGAGGGGATTGCGGACCAGATGGACCGGGCCAGTATCGGGAACTGGTTCGCCAAGTCCGCGATCGAGATGGCCTGCTGGGATGCGGTTGGAAAAGAGCAGCAGAAGCCGGTTTTTGAACTGCTTGGTGGCGCCGTCCGGCCGCTGACAATCCGCTCGCGTTTCTCCATGGGCGCCTACGACGTTCCACGAGCCCGGCAGCGAACAGAGCAGCTCCTGGAACTGGGATTCACGACCATCAAGGTCAAGGTTGGCACGGACCCGGAAGAGGATGTTGCCCGTGTCAGGGCGGTGAGGGAGGTGATCGGTGACGAGCTGGACCTGGTGATCGATGCCAACTGTGGCTGGAGTGCCGATACGGCGATTGACTGTCTTGGCCAACTGGCGGATTGCCAGATCACGCTGGTCGAGCAGCCGACTCCCAAGGGAGATTTCCAGGCGCTGGCTCGCGTTCGACGGGAAACAGGAGCACGAATCCTGGCGGATGATATTTGCTTCAACCTGGCTGATGCCCAGGAACTGATTCATAACGAGTGCTGTGATGCGATCAGTGTTTACCCGGGGAAAAACGGCGGTATCATTCGTTCCCGGCAGATCATTGACCTGGCCGCAGAGCATGGAATTCCCTGCTCGATTGGATCCAACCTGGAGTACGATGTGGGGACGGCTGCCATGGGCCAGCTGGTCGTCTCGCAGAAGAATATGGAGGTGGAGCAGATCCCCGGGGACCTGCTGGGTCCGGATTACCACGAGCAGCGGATTGCGATCAACCCGATACAGATCGAGGGACCGCTGACGACGCTCAACGACACACCCGGACTGGGAGTCGAACTGGACTGGGAGACGCTTTGTGGGAAGTTCTCGGGGTGAGGGGGACTGGATGATGTGCTGCACTGCCAGGTGCTGGCAATGGCTCGCAATCGTCGTCCTGATGGTGACCGGCTGCCAGCCACCACCACCTGTTGAACCGCCGGGCGACCCGGTGAAAGTTGAATCCCAGCACAAGCAGCCTGGTAATCCGGCGGATCCGGGAACTGACGAGCCGTCGCCGTCCGCCGTGAGGATTCCTCGCCCGTCTCGCCAGGTCACTGCCACTGCCCTGAAGGCGGCGATCGATCGATCGGGCCGGTACCTGGTAAAAAACTGTGATGCGTCGGGTCGTTTTACATATCTTCTCCATCCCGACGAGTCGGTGGAACTTGGAGAGCAGTACAACGTGCTTCGCCACCTGGGAGCGATCTACGGGCTGGCCCGGTATCATCGTTTCAGTCCCTCGAATGAAGTTTCCGCGGCCACACGTCGCTCGGTCGAGTTTCTTCGTCAGCACTGCCTGAGGCCGCCGGAGGGGGCCGACCGTGTGCTGGCCGTCTGGTCGGATCCAGAACTGGTCCATGGACCTCCCTACCCGGTTGCCAAACTGGGGGGGGCCGCCCTGGCGCTGGTTGCCCTGGACGAGGTTGAAAAGGTGCATCCGGGCACGACCTCGCTGGAAGACTTTCACCGGCTTGGACGCTTCATCCTCTCCATGCAAAAAGAGGACGGCAGCTTTTACTCGCGCTACATCCCCTCGCGTGGCGGGCCCGATGATGAGTTTAAATCCCAGTTTTATCCGGGCGAAGCGGCCTTTGGCCTGCTGCTGCTTTCCAGCCGGGACCCGCAGGGCCCCTGGTTGCAGGCAGCGGCGGATGCCGTGGCGGCACTGGCCCGTCAGCAGCTGGAGAAGCGGATCACCACGCCTGACCAATGGACCTTGATGGCGGGAGAACTGTTGCTGGCCAATTACGAGAAGTGCCAGGCCCCGATGCCCAGAAGGGGAATCCTCGATCACCTCCGCAGGACAGCCGGTGACATGCTCAATGACCAGCTGTCGGCACTTGCCGACACACGTACGACAGGTTGTTATACCGTGGACGGGCAGACCTGCCCGACGGCGACCCGCCTGGAGGGCCTGCTGGCGATGCTCTCTTACCTGCCGGCGGAGGACCGGGTGCTGGCCGACCAGACACGCTCTTCGGTCCAACTGGCCATGTCTTTCCTGCTCCGCTGCCAGGTTCGGCGTGGAAGGCTGGCAGGAGGTTTTCCCTGTGTGACAGCATCGCTCTCTCCGGATGATCCTCGCCTGGCTGGCTTGCAGGAATCGCAGGTGGAAGAGATCCGGATAGATTACGTCCAGCATGCACTCTGCGCGATGATCCGCTACCACGAACTGCTGGGCCGGGGCGAATTGCCTTCGGAAGGAAACTGAACGTTCATTCCTGGTCACCGGCCGGGTCATGCATCCTGTCCAGCGGATCCCCGTCGCGATAACGGGAGAGCTGGAATCCCAGCATGCCGACAACGTGGGCGTAAAAGAAAAGGGTGACAATGAAACCGGCGACCCCGGCAGCGGCGGCCAGAGCCGAGGGTTCGGCAAGCAGTGCCAGCGAGCCGGTCATGATCGGACTCACGAGCAGCACGAAACCGACAAACTTGGCCCATGGTCCCGGTCGCAGGGCGATGCTGGCAATGATTGTCGAATGGAGGATAGCGACCGGTGTGCCGGCCGAGAGGGTTGCCAGGATCACGGGGGCGAAGAGGAGTAATGTCGTCATGATTCCCACCGCCAGCACGATCGCCGGATCCAGGATCTCATGGGTGAGTGGAATCCAGACGATCTGGGGAATCGCCGCGACGAAGAGCCCGACGCCGAGATAGGGGATGATGCCGATCCACTCCAGCAGGATCACCGACGGCCAGTTTTCCACCTCGTCGACTCCATCCGCCCGTGCAGGGATGATCGTCATCACGGAAATGACCAGGTTGATTCCGGTGGTGATGAGAAAGAAGAAACTGATCGGGTACAGGATAAGGAAAAAAGATGAGTCCTGGCTGGTATGGTATATCCAGATACCCAGAAACCCGGTCACGGTTTGCAGGATCATGCGGATCAGGATATCGAGCTGGAAGAGTGACGAGAAGATCGTGCCCCACCAGCCTTTCAGGGCTCTCTCCTTGAACTCTCCCTGCTCGGATTCCAATTCGGTGCGTGCCTTTTCCATGGACTGGTGCACGCGATCACGCTTCGGAGTGACAGCCGAGTTGTCCGGCATGGGTGCGGGCGACAGTGGAATAGGTCCCTGCTCTGCTGGCCGGGGTGCGGTGGGGGCCCTGTTTTCCTTTCTCGGTTCCCGGATAAGCGTGTGGCTATGGCAGTCTGGACAGCGGATCTCGGTCCCTATGTCACGACTGCCGACGTAGAGGCGGGTTCCACAGAGCAGGCAATTAATTCCAAAACTATAGGAATCCATACCATCTGGTTGGCCTGCTGGTGGTGCCGGAATGGTCGGTGCGGATCCCAGGCTGCGGAGGATCTCCTCGCTCGACCGCGTCTCTCCCGGGCCGGCAGCCAGGCCCTCGAGTGAAATCTGTCGGCGGGGCAGGGGGTCGGCCAGGTGGAGAGATTCATCCGGGGGGTTGTCCAGATCCACGTTGGCCAGATCGTAAACCTGGTCGACCGGCTGGGCTGGTGGCGATGGCACGGGGGGCGGCTCTGGAACCAGGTCATCGCTCGTGAGCTGGACCGAGGGAGCACTGGGGGGAGGCTCGTCGGGGGCAAGGGTCTCCACGCCTGGACTGGAGGCAGGTTCCAGCTCAGCCACGGACGGGGCCTGTGGAATAGGTTCTGTCTCCCCGGCCTGTGTAGCGACCACCAGGATGTCCTCCAGGCAGTTTTCACAGACGATGGTCTCTCCCAGCTGGCTGCCACGGGCAAACGCCCGCTTTCCACATTCGGTACATGTCAATGCCAGGCGTGCCGAGGCCGGAATATTGACATCCTGGGAGACAGGGGTGGTCGGATCGGCCGATGGGGATGGCAGACGGGGGATTCCAGGAAGCTGGATGGATTGCTGGCAGGTGGGGCAGGTCTGCCGCGTCCCTGCCAGGTGAGAGGGTGCCTTGAGCTGGGCCTGGCAACGGGGGCAGGAGTAATGCAGCAGGGCATTTCTGGCAGGATCAGGCGGTTCGGGATGCTGCATCATGGAACGGGGGACGGGGCGACGAGGCTGTCAATCCTCCATGACGTCCTCTTCACGAGCGGCCATCGCCTGGTTGATGATATCCTCATATTTCTTTGTCAGCTTCTGAATTTCATCCTTGGCGTGATCCCGGTCATCCTCGGTCAGCTCGTTGTCCTTTTCCCCCTGGTCCGCTGCCTTGTTTCCATCCCGGCGGATATTACGGATGGAGATCTTCGCTTCCTCGGAAAGTTCCTTGATCCGTGAAACCATCTTGCGACGGACCTCGGTCGAGAGGGCTGGAATAATGATCCGGATCAGGCGGCCGTCGTTCTGGGGGTTGAAACCCAGGTCACTGGCGATCAGCGATTTCTCGATGTCGCCGATCGTGTTGGGATCGAACGGGCGTATCACGATCTGGTTGGGTTCCGGAACACCGATCGACGCGATCTGTTTCATCGGTGTCGGTGATCCATAGACCTCGACTCGAAGAGAATCGACCAGCCCGGGATTGGCCCGACCGGTACGAATACCGGCCAGGTTTGTTTTCAGGACGTTGGCCGCCTTTTCCATCCTGTCATCCACATCAAACAAGATCTCATCAGTCGACATGGTTACGAGGCTCCCTAAAAGGTCAATGCGAACTAGGCGTCCCTTTTCTTACCGACGTAGGTTCCGATCTTCTCTCCCATCACCGCCCGCTGGATATTTCCATCCTGCTTGAAGTTGAAGACAAGGATCGGCATGCTGTGTTCCATGCAATGGGTAATTGCCGTGCTATCCATGAAACCAAGGCCCTGTTCACGAACGGCATCATAGTCCAGTTCCGGGTAAAAGACCGCGTGTGGATTCTTTTCCGGATCCTCGCTGTAGACGCCGTCGACCCGGGTTGCCTTGACGAGGATGTCGGCTTCCAGTTCCAGTGCCCGCTGAGCAGCAGCGGTATCGGTTGTCACGAAAGGACTGCCGGTGCCGGCTGCCAGGATGACCAGTCGTCCCTTTTCCAGGTGTCGCCGGGCACGCCGCCGGATATACGGTTCGGCAACGCCGTCCATGTGGATAGCCGACATCAGGCGGGTCTGGCAGCCGAGAGATTCGAGGGCATCCTGGAGCGCCAGGCCATTGATGACCGTGGCCAGCATCCCCATGTAATGGGCGGTCGCTTCCTGGATCCCGGTATTACGGTCCTTGAACTGGGATCCTCGCAGGATGTTCCCACCGCCGATGACAACCGCGATCTCACAACCACATTGCTGGGCATCGAAAATCTGCTTGGCGATTCCAAGCACCTCCTCCATGCTGATACCACGCTCCCCTGCATGGTTGAAACTTTCCCCGGAAAGCTTGAGGACGATGCGTCGAAAAACCGGTTCAGGATCGTTGATTGCTTTGTCCGCCATGCGACACCTCCTTTGGGTGGCAACCCGGGGATCAGGATTTCAACAGGAATCGGCAGATAATGGCAACCTATTCATCGCTAAGTTCCCAGTGAATGAACTGCTTGAGCTTCATGCCATGTTCTTCCGCAAACTGGGAGACGGTTTGCTTGTCACTCTTGACGAAGGGCTGCTCGCAAAGCACCTGCTCGGCAAAGAAGTTTCGTAGCCGCCCATCAACCATCTTGTCAACGATATTTTCAGGCTTTCCTTCCTGCAGGGCTGCCTCGCGCAGGATTCCGCGTTCTTTCTCGATCGCATCTTCCGGGAGATCGGAGACCTCCAGGGCAAGCGGACGCATGGCGGCAATGTGCATGCAGATGTCCCGTCCGGCCTCTGCATTGCCCCCTTCCACTTCCAGGAGTACACCGGAAACCGTACCGGCATTATGGCTGTAAGCAGCACAGCTCCCGTCGATTCGGACCAGGCGGCCGACGTTAAAAACTTCCCGGATTCGATTAAACAGCTCATCTCGCTGCTCCAGCAGGGTGTTCCCTTCCTGGCTCGGAGAGGGTTGCCCAAGCAGCTCATCCGCATCGGCAGCTCCTGGCCCCGTTGCCAGCTGTTCGGCAAGGTCGTTTGCCAGCTGGATAAATTCCTCATTTTGGGTCACGGGTGCACTCTCGCACTTGAGCTCGACCATCGCACCCAGGCCATTCTCCATGCTGGTGTAGAGACCGAAGCGGCCAAAGGTTGTTTCGCGGTCAGACCGCTTGGCAAGGACCTGTGCCCCCCGTTCCCGCAACCACTGGATTGCGGCACCTACATCGCCTTCACACTCGGTGAGTGCCTTTTTGCAGTCCATCATCGGGAGTCCTGATTGTTCCCGCAGTTCTTTGACGGCTGCTGCAGTAATTTCTGCCATCCCATTTTCTCCTTCGTCTGCTCGTGGCCCGGGGGCCTGTTTCGTTTCCGGTTATTTTTTCCGCCCCTGTGTTGGGCCTGTTTGGCAAAGCCGGGAAGGGCTTGCCTGGTTTTATTCTTGAGGTCTGGTACGGCAGTTTAACCTGCAGTCTCTTCAGCAGATGCGTCGTCGGCGGCTGCGTCCTCGGCTTCCGGCTCGGCGGCTGCGTCCTCGGCTTCCGGCTCGGCGGCTGCGTCCTCGGCTTCCGGTTCAGCAGCTGCGACCTCGGCGGCTGCGTCCTCGGCTTCCGGTTCAGCAGCTGCGACCTCGGCGGCTGCGTCCTCGGCTTCCGGTTCAGCAGCTGCGACCTCGGTT
>CAYYZW010000274.1:0-2873 GCA_964476375.1 uncultured Pirellulaceae bacterium | reverse complement strand
TGGGGGGAACCGGCCAGAGTGCATTCGGATCGCGAGCCGGGGACGAGCTGACTTATATCACGCTGATCGTTTCGGCGATCTGGATTTTGCTATGTGTGGTCTGCATCTGGGTATTGCACCCCAAGGATTCAAAGCAGTTTTTTGACGATGACGCCATCGAACTGACCAGTACCGCGGACGATCCCGGCATGAATCTCCTTTCCGGGGAGACACCCACCGAGGACGGCGGCGAGGACCAGCCAGCGGGAGACGGCGGAGAGGCCATCGACCCCATTGAAGCACCCGGGGATACGGGCTCAACAGGGCCGGATTCACCAGGGGGGGAGGCTCCGTCGCCGGACGATAGTACGGACCCTGAAGATCCGCCGGCAGAACCGGAGAACGACGACAGCACGGATCCCCCAGGCTAGCCACCCGGCCTGGGTCGCGCGGCGTCTCCCTTGCCCGCCCCCATACACCCCACGCGGTTCGACAATAGCGCCTTTCCGGTCACGACCAGAACAACAGGACTCAACGCGTGCTCCTCAGTATGACAGGACATGGAGATGCTTCGCTCTCGGAGGCCTCTCTCAGTGCATCGGTGGAAATCCGGAGTGTCAATCACCGGCATTTCAAACTCAACCAGCGCCTCCCCGATGGATACCATGGCTGGGAACCGGCGGTGGAAACACTCGTCCGCACCCACCTCCGTCGGGGTGCGATCAACACCACCGTTACCTTGCATCACGACACCCCCGCCACCTCCTCGATTGACCAGCAACTCCTGGCCCGCTATTTCGGCCAGGTGCAGGAGGCACTCGGAGGGACAACGCCACCGCTCGCCGAACTTCTTCCCGCCCTTCTTTCCCTGCCCGGCGCTGTCAGCCAGGCAGGCTCCCTGGCTGACCCTGAAACCCACTGGCCGCTGGCGCAGCGATGTCTCGAAACCGCGCTGACAAAGATTGGCCAGATGCGGCAGCAGGAAGGTGCCGCCATGGGTGCTGACCTGGCCGGGAACCTGGTTGAAATGAGTGGCTTGCTGAATGACATTTCCGAACGGACACCGGTTGTCGGCCATCAATACCGGGAAAAACTCCAGCAACGGATCACCCAACTTCTGGAACCACACAACGTGGATCTGAACCAGGCCGATCTGGTCCGCGAGATAGCCATTTTCGCCGACCGGTCCGATATTTCCGAGGAAGTCGTGCGTTCCCAAAGTCACATCGACCAGTTTGCCGCCGTCATGCAGGAGGACAAAAGTAACGGACGGGCGCTCGACTTCCTTGCCCAGGAAATGTTCCGGGAAGCCAATACGATCGGATCCAAGGCCAACGATTCCCAGATCGCCATGGCCGTCGTGCAATTAAAGACCTGCATCGAACGCATTCGCGAAATGGTACAGAACATTGAATAGCACCTCCTCCCCAGGTGAGGGCCACCCGTTGACCGGCATCACCGGGGACCACCTCGTGATCCTTTCCGGCCCCTCCGGGGCGGGAAAATCCACTGTTGTTCGTTCGCTCCTGACCAGCTGCCCGCTGCCACTGGTTCTCAGTGTCTCGGCCACCACGCGGCCTGCCCGGGAGGGGGAAGTCGATGGCGTGGATTACTACTTTCTCAGCGCGGATGAGTTTCTCCAGAAACAACAACAGGGGTTGTTTCTGGAAAACAAGCAGGTCTTTGGTCGCGAGTACTGGTATGGCACGCTCATACAGGCTGTCACCACTGGCCTGCAAGCGGGGAATTGGGTTATCCTAGAGATAGACGTGGAAGGGGCAGCCAGTGTGATGGAGCAACTTCCGAATGTGGTCACGATCTTCCTGCATGCCGGTTCGACAGAAGAACTCGAGCGGCGACTGCGGGCCCGTGGGACGGATTCGGAAGAGTCTATGGCGCGTCGCCTTGATGTCGCCCGCGCGGAACTCGGCCGCGCCGGTGACTACACCCACGTGATTGAAAACACCGACCCTGACAAGGCAGCACGAGATATTTGTGAGATCCTGGTAGCCTCGGAGAATACCCCTGATGCTTGATGACCTGAAAGAAGAAGAACTTATTATCAAGGTGGGCGGACGATTCAAGCTCTCCACCCTGATCCAGAAACGGCTTGTCCAGCTCAAGCAGGGAAGCCGTGCCCTGGTGGACCTGGACACCCATGACAAGATGGCTGTTGTCCTGCAGGAAATACTCCAGGACAAGATCTACCTGGATACCAGCCAGGAGGTCCGGATCACCGGGGACCTGCCCGCCGCGGGCGACATCCCCGATCTCGATCCCAGTGAATTATGACATCCCCTGACACGACCCCTGAAACGCTTGACGGGTGCGAGGTCCTTGTGGGGGTCAGTGGTGGCATCGCCTCCTACAAGACCGCCATGCTGGTCAGCCGGTTGGTACAGGACGGTGCCGGCGTGACGGTCGTGATGACGGAATCGGCAACCCGTTTTGTCGGTGCGGCTACATTCGAGGCCCTCACCGGGCGTGGCGTGGTAACAGGCCTCTTTGGAGACCCTCGTTTTCCCCTGGGAGCACATATTCAGCTTTCCGAGCGTGCGGACCTTCTGGTCGTGGCGCCCGCAACTGCTAATTTCCTTGGCAAGGCCGCCGGTGGCCTTGCTGATGATGCCCTTTCCACCCTCTTCCTGGCCTTCGGCGGGCCCACGATCTTCGCACCTGCGATGAATGCCGCGATGTGGAATAACACCGCCGTCCAGCGTAACGTCACATTCCTCGTTGTCGATGGCGTCACACTGGTGGGCCCCGGCCACGGCTGGCTCAGCTGCCGAACCGAGGGGACGGGGCGAATGGCTGAAGCCGCGGAGATACGCGACGCCGTCCATTTCCAACTGGTGCCTTCCCGACCGCCCCAGGCAACCGGTTAACCCAACACG
>CAYYZW010000273.1:0-18707 GCA_964476375.1 uncultured Pirellulaceae bacterium | reverse complement strand
CTCAACTCCAGCGTGCCCCCCTCCTCCAGGCGCACGTCGTCGATGTAAATCGTGCCGATATTCCAGCGCGTCTCAACGGACAACACCGTGTAGCTCGCGTATCGACCGGTTTGGAAGACCGCCTTCTATTCGATCCACTCGCCACTGGGCTTATGTTCGAAGCGAATCTCGGTAAACGCCTCGCCTGAGCGAAATTCGCCTGCCATGGCATAAAGGAACCCGTAATCACCCAACCCCTCGGCATCCTTGTTCAAGACCTTCATCGACATCGTGTACGTCGTCAGCGGCTTCGTCGCCACCTTCTGCCGGTATGACATCCCCTCCCAGCCTTGATCCCAGTATTTGTCCTTATTATCCTTCGGCACCGAGATGCGAATGCTGCGTTTGCCGCTTGCCGCCTGCTGGTCAACCATCGCTGCCTTGCCCAGCTGCTTCTTCACCTTTTCCTGCCAACGGCCATGATGCCCTGCTCCATGCGTCCATCCATCCGGCACGCCATCGCCATCCGCATCGATTTCAAAACTTGGGTTCTTGACCAGGTTCTCCCCTGCCGGAACTCCTGCCGTCAGGCATCCCATGCTCAAGGCAAAGCAGAGCCGGCTTAAGATAAATGTGGGCTTCTTCATGGTTTCTCCCCAGCGACTCGCGTCTCTTTCACATAACCCCATCTTTGTCTGCAGGGTAGCGGATGCAAGGTATTTGGCAACAGATCATGATGTACCGCTCTGGTTTCGCCACAGCTGAGAGGCCGGATGCGTCTTCTGAGCTTTTTTTACCTTGGCCTCTTGCTGCCCGCCTTCCTCGTCATGCAGGAGTCGCCGTCGAAGTTGTAGAGCACTCGCCGAATTCGCTTGGTTTGTCTGACCGGCTCTGACTCGTCTTGAGCTGACGCACTTGGAAATCCGTGGCTTACAAGGAGTGTCCTCAGAATCAACGAAAGAAATCTGCAATTGAAAACAGGCATAGGATGGTGGTCTCTGGTCTGAGATTTTCTCTGTTTGCGCGGACGCTTGGCCTACTTGGCTATCGTCAGCCGGTACACCTTATCAAACGTCCCCGGATCTTCGTGATTGAAAACGGCGATGAAAAGTGCTTCTCCACGAGGCGTCAAGTAGTAAGGTACCACCTTGCTGGGAAGAAAATGACTGAGATCATCCCATGTTCCTTCTTTCAAGTCCTGCCAGGTTTTGAAGCGAATGAACTTGTTCTCGTCGTAGTCATTTTTCCCCGCGTAGGTGGGGCAGAAATAAGATGTGGCGTACCAGTGGCCATGAAAGAAGTCCACGTCGTTTAGCACCAGGCCGGTCGACTTCCAACTGCCAGCCGTCGCATCTTTCTTCTTCTCGAAGCTGTTGTGGATTTTGTACTGCTGTTTGCCGAAGTCGACGACTTCCACCACAGCACCAGCACTCGAGCCAACGACGTAGAGCCTGCCGTCCACGATCGTCAGCGCGCGTGAATAGCCCAGGTGCTGGGACAGATCCAGCGCGCCTGCTGTCTTGCCCGCAGTCTTGAACCGAAACACCTGACTCCTGTCTGGGTTGAGCGAGTACAGCCAGCCGGTGGCTTGATCGAACACGATGTCGTGCGGACGCTGGAGCTTAAACTCCGCCAGCGAGGTCAGACGTTTCTGCACCTGGGGACTCGCTGGGTCACGAAAAGTGATCAGCCGATGGTTCCCCGTGTCCGTCGCATAGAAGAGCCGATCGTGCGGGTTGAAAGCGACCGAATGTGCGTCTTTCAATCCTTCGATGGCCGACTCACGAAACGGTGACCGTGAATCGGTCCGATAGAACAGTCGATCGCCCGTGGTCACAATTTCCGTCTTGCCGCTAAAGGCGATGTGCGTGCATCCTGGGAACGAAGCGCTCTTCGGCGCATAAACCGTGACCTGAATGCCACTCGGCAAACCCTCGTCGTCGGCAACTGCCGGGGCTGCACCAACCAGCCAAACCAAATTCACAACGGCGAAGAACATTCCGGTTGCGTTCATGCGATAGTGAGATGCTGGATATTGCAATGTTCGTCTTTTCATGATCATGAGATGCAATTCGCGCTGGCGATGCGCCATACGCCGCGTTGATCTTCAGCCGTGCCGTCGCATGCTTCGTAAAACATGCGAAAACACTCGGCGGAATCTCGGACTTGTGGGTTCCAAATCACGCACATCTCTGACCGCTTCACCGCATCCCAGGGTGCCGAGCCTGGTGTGAGGACCGGTTGGGCCGCCTTCTGCCAATCGAGGCCATCATCGGATACTGCTGTCAGAATGTCAGCTCGCGTCGGTTCGCCATATCCCGCGTAATACATTCGGTAGCCGCCATCTTGCAGACGCAGGATCTCGGGCGCAAATGCTGTGTATCGATCGAACGGCCCGTCCGCGGCGACGCGAATTTCTGGCTCCACCTTGAATGTGAGACCATCGTCGTCGGACACGGCGCTGATGATCCCTTTGCCTCGCTCGCTGCAATACAGTCGCCATCGTCCGTCATCGAGGAACAGGATGCGCGGCGACGAAATGTTGCACTGGCTCACCTCGAAGCGAATTCCCGTCTCGACAGTCCACAGCAGGCCGTCGTCGGAAATGGCACTGCGGATCGAGTTCTGTTGCGATTGCGTGCCGTCGCAGCACTCGTAGTACATGCGAAGCCGTCCACCGTCCGCCAACGGAACGATCTCGGATGAGACAACGCGAAAGTCGCCCGCGCCGCCTTGTTGCGGTGAGAGGCGTACGCCGGATTCTGGATTCCATCTTTCGCCATCGGCCGAAGTGGCACTGAGGATTCGGGATGTGGCGTTGTCGTAGTCATTCGCGCCATTGGGAAATCCGGCACGCGGCAGGATCTGCGTGTAATACATGCGGTAGCCGCCGTCCGGCAGAGCGACAACGCGAGGGCTCACCGCTCCGCACAACCCGCTTCGCACCGCTTCGGCTGACCATTGAGCGTCGGGTGAAGGATCGAGATCGCTGTCAGGCGGGGCGTCAATCGCAATCGACCGGCTCGCCCACGATATGCCTGGATCGCGAGCGACGGTATGCACCAATGGCGATGCCGTGACGGATTGCGTCAAGTCGATCATGGTTCGTCCAGGAGTATTTAAGTGGCGTAAGCGTCCAGCTTGCGAAGAGCGGGAATTGGCAAGCTGGTAGTTTACCCCACTCCATCGATTTTTTGACTCTTGCACCTCGTATTCCACGATCCATTCGCGAAGTCGTGCTTCGAGACTCTTCCTCGGAAATCGAGAATGGTGACCAGGCTGCCGACGATCGCTGCGTAATCGGACGACGTAACTCACACGACAAAACCTTCCCAGCCGGGATCTGTGTAGGGTCGTGCGTGCTGGTCTGTGACAACCTGATGTTCGCCGGTGTTGGTCCGGTAAATCGCGGGCCCTATCCGGACACGTCTTCGGAGCGTGGCCCGAGAACTATGCAGCGCGGTGGTCGAATTACTTAGCTAGTCGTCGTGTTTACAGGGCACATGGCGAGGTTCCGAGAGTAGCCAAACACGCGGATCCTGCCGAATAACTCCACGCTGGTTACGAATTGGTCTCAGGCCAGAATGGGTTACACTAGAGCGGTTGCGAGTCCGATCAATCAAACCCCATTTCGGTTCGAACATGAATGCAATAACCCACGACCTCCTCAGTCTACGAAGTAGCGACGGAGCTCTGCTGACGGTCACGTATCGCGGTGATTGGTGACCTTACTGTTGTGGCCAGCTGGTCCGGCTGGCGAATGAGTTGTCCCGCATCCATCACGCCGGAGCAGAGGTGATTGCGATGGTGACCGACCCGGAGGGGCGAAACGTCGCCATGGCCGATCGCTGGCATCTTCCATTTCGTGTGGTCTCCGATCCACTGGGCGAGCGTTTCTTAAGGCCGCTGGATTTGTGGAACGCCGATGAGCGTGACGGCATGGCGGTGCCAGCGATCCTGGTCATTGGCCCACAAGGCGAGGAGGTGTTCAGGGTCTGCGGTCGCGATTTCGCGGACCGCATCAGTGACGAGGACGCGCTCAGCGCAATCGAGAAGCAGGGATATGCGACGCTCGATCCTCCACCACCGGTCTGGCAATCGGAGGTCGATCCCGAGGTCGACCGCGGAGCATTTAAGGCGGAGTTCTTCGTCCCCTACTTTCGTGGTAATCGGTATGGAGCTCTGGCCTTGAGCACTCGGGTTCACGATCCGACCGCGTTCGCCGAGATCAAGGCGCACGAACAGATGTCAGCCAGCTTCTTGGCGGCCTGGAAAGGCCTGCGTGAAGCCGCTCGGCCGTAGTTGCGGACCGTTCTCAGTCCAGGGTTGGTTGCACTGCAGGACTTGGCCGAAGCCCGCAGGTTCTGGTTGTCAGAGGCCAAGAACGACTCCCAGGCATTCACGCAGCGGGAAGGCAGTGATTTTCTGGCCGATGCCAACCATGAAGGCGAGATTATCGACTTCCATTCCCTACAGCACACCTGCGTCGGATGGCTGGCGATGACCGGTGCACACCCCAAGGTAGTGCACCAATTGATGCGGCAGCAGTCCATCATGTTGACGATGGACACCTACGGCATTTGTTCCCTGGGGCGGCGTCAGGGAAGAACTGTTTGAAATCAGCATCCGCCTGGGCTCCGTGTTGGAGCAGGAGCCCGGCAATCTCATTGTTGGCAGCTAACTCCTCGTCCGTCGCACCAACGAGCATCATGGCAGCACCTGGTGGATATAAGAAAAATGATACTCCTCCGATTGGAGCCCCTGCCGAACGGGGGCAGCAAACTCCCTCGGTGGCATTCCTCTCGCAGGCAATCTGCACCAGGACTCTTGAACGAGCCCTAGTCAACCGACAGCAAGGTGTATGGTTCGCGATAAGTTTTCGAGAGCAATTGATTGGCCTCTTCGCAGTCGCTGAATTGTCCCGATTCGTGATCAAAGTCCAGGCGACCCGCAGTCAAGTACGCAATTTCTCCGAAGTGAACGAGCGCGCAGGAATGATGTGCAAATTCAGCGCGGGCGTTGGTTGCTAGGTTCCTTGTCCGAACCGCGCGCAGAAAGTCCGCCATATGTTCGTCGTAACCACGTTGCCCGCGGAGTTCTTTTCCCTCGGTAGGCCCTGGCTTTCCTTTCGGGCCGAGAAACGTGCTGAACGCACCGCGCCGTGAAAAAATCATAAAGCCTTCCGTACCGTAAAACGCATTGCCATTATCAAAGCCATGTAATCCGTACGCCGTAAAGGGATAGTTTTCATAGATTAACAATCGCCCATCTGGATACTCGTACGCAACGTTCATGTTGTCCGGATACTCGCTGTAATGGCCGTGCAGTTTCATGCGTCCGCCGCGAGCAGTGATTTGGCGTGGGACCGTGTCGACGCCAAGGCCCCAGCATGCCATGTCGAGGTCGTGGATGCCATCGTCGCCGATTTCGCCGTTACCATAATCGCGAAACATCCGCCATGTTTGATGAAACCGATGCTTATTGAACGCGTGCTTGGGCGCAGGGCCGAGCCACCGATCATAGAGGACTCCCGAAGGCGGTTGACTGTCCGCAACGGGTTGCACAATGTCGCGATTTTCCGCTGTCCACGCGCGGGCAACCTTGATCTCTCCAATGATTCCGTCTTGGAGTAGCTTCGCCGCCTTTGCAGTAACCGGACTGCTGCGCATTTGACTTCCTTGTTGCACCACCCGCTTATACTTTTTCGAAGCCTTGATGATTTCGAGCCCTTCGTTGTAGACGTGTGAAATCGGCTTTTCGATATAACAGTCCTTGCCTTCCGACATCGCCTGAATTGCAATCGGGGCATGCCAATGATGCGGAGTTGCGATGACGACAGCGTCGACGTTCTTGTCACTCACGACATCTTCGTAGCGCGAGGTTTTCTGCGGGGGCTTTAACTTCAGCCGGGCCAGATGAATTGCGCGACGCTCGATCTGTGCTGGATCGACATCACACAACCACGTGATTGAAACGTTGTGGTGAAACGACGAGAGACGCTTCACGTGATGATCCATCATCACACCGCATCCAATAATCCCAATGTTCAATGCGGCCTCTTCTTCGGCCACTGCAGCGTGAACGCCGCCCAGGGAGGAGATTGCTGATGTTACCGCAGCCGATTCGAGGGACCTTCTCAGGAATCGTCGGCGCGTTGTTGGTTGCGACATGATGGCGGCCCTCCGTTTCTTTTGGCTCGTTGCATCAAATATATCAACAGAGAAAGGCGGCAGGAACCAAATCACGCCATTGCTCGCACGCATGAGCTGACGGTCAGGGAAGATCACTTCAAGCGGACCGCATCAGGGGCATCCCTCACTGGGGACAAACTGGGGATGCAACCGCCTGGGGGGGGCCGCATAGACAGCGCATGAAAAAACTCGCGTTTCCCAAGCCGTCCTGGGAAACACGAGTTTTTCGGATGTGGTGGACATCTTTGAAAATGCCCAAATGGCGGGGACAGGATTTGAACCTGCGACCTCGAGGTTATGAGCCTCGCGAGCTACCGGACTGCTCCACCCCGCGTCTTCTATGTCGCCCTTATACGCCGGCGACCACCAGATGCTAATCTAATCGGGCAAATCGCCATCCGTCGAGAGGTGAACGGCCACTTTTCTGCAATTTCAATCCGCTTTCGCCTGCTTCGGGCCGGGTTTTTGGAAACAACTTCGCCACTTTGAAGTTTTCCCACCAGCCTTTGACCGATAAGATAGGGATGCATAAGCCGATGGACAGCGGCATGCCTTGTGGGAGTTTCAATCGGTATGAGCGACACACCTCCGCAATCCAATCGCCCGGATAACCGGTCGCCGAAAGACCATGCGGCGGATCCGTTAATGCCTCCTGGCATGGAAACGCCTCCTCCACCGGCGACCGAGGAGGAGGTTCCCATGGCGCTGCCGGTCAGTGACACTCCCCCGCCCGGCGGGGAAAAGCCTCCTGCACCCCCCGGATCGGAATACCGCGAACCGGCTGTCCCGCTCACCGCTGTGCCGCCGCCGGCGCCCGTGGCCCCCATTCCCGGGCAGCCAGCACGACCGATCCTTGTCTCCCCGTCGGAGGTAACCGCGCCAACGGTGGTCGCGCCTGCTGATCCGGATGACTGGGAGGAAGAAGAGGAGGAATTCTCGGATGTGCTGGACAAGGCGCAGCAGGCAGCCCCCCCCTGGGTGGTCAGCCTGGTGGTCCACACGATTATCCTGGTTGTCCTCGGTTTCCTCTTTATTCCCGGCCTGTTTGACGAGCAGGTGCAGCTGGAAATCGTCTATGCGGAAAAAATCGGGGACCAGGTAGAGGACGACATCTTCGAATCGCCCGAGTCGGAAGAAATGGAAATCATCGAGCCGGTCCTGGCTGAGGACGAAATGGAAGCCGAGGATCCCTTCGCTGCCCCGCCGGTCATCGAGGAGATCACCGACCCGATCAATGCCACCGATGAGACCGTGGCCCCCTCGGTAGGGATCGCGCTGACCGGCCGCGAGAAGGGCATGAAGAAGGCGCTGTTGGCCGCTTATGGAGGGACTGCCACGACGGAGGAGGCGGTGGTCCGCGGACTCGAATGGTTGAAGAGAAATCAGCTTCGGGATGGGAGCTGGAGCCTGGAGGGACCCTACCAGGGAGGGGGAGCCCAGGAAAACTCGGTGGCCGCGACGGCCATGGCCCTGCTGGCCTTCCAGGGGCATGGCAGCACGCACCGCAGTGGCCCCTACAAGGAGCAGGTGGCGAGAGGCTGGACGTTCATGCTGAAAACGCAGGATGAATCGGGCAGCTTTACCCGCGGAAATGTTCCGCTCCACCATACGCTTTACAGCCAGGCCCAGGCGAGCATCGGTGTCTGTGAACTTTACGGAATGACAGAGGATTCCCGGTACCGGGCGGCTGCCCAGAAGGCGATCAACTATGCCGTGAAATTCCAGGACGGGGAAGGGGGCTGGAGGTACACGCCGGGAACGGACAGTGATACCTCGGTCACCGGGTGGTTCGTGATGTTGATGCAGAGCGGCCTGATGGCAAAACTTGAAGTGCCGCAGAAGACCCTGGACCGGATTGATGAATTCCTCGACCGATGTACCACCGATGGTGGCTCGCAGTATGGTTACCGGCCTAATACTGCCGCGAAGATCTCGATGACAGCCGAGGCGCTTCTTGCCCGTCAGTACCTGGGCTGGAAACATAACGATCCACGCCTGAACCGGGGCGTGCAGATTGTTTCGGCTAACCCCATACGTTACGAGGACCAGAACGTCTATTACTGGTATTACGCCACGCAGGTCATGCATCACATGGGGGGGAAAACCTGGAGCGACTGGAACCGGGTGATGCGGCAGGCCGTGCCGGAACACCAGATCAAGACCGGCGAGGAACGAGGCAGCTGGAGTCCGGCCGGCGACCAGTGGGGCCAGCACGGAGGGCGGCTCTTCACGACCTGCCTGAGCATCTACATGCTGGAAGTCTATTACCGGCACCTGCCGATCTACAACTACGGCCTCAAGTAAACCTACTGGCGGTCGTCGTGGGACTCTTCCAGGATCGCCTGGTATGCCTTTCGGGCCACGTCGTATGCGGCGGCGGCGGCGTCGCGTTCCTCCACACGAATCCGCTCCACCTTGGATTTCCAGCAGACATCGACGGCCTCCAGGCACCACCGTGCACTCCGTTTACTTGCCCGGATGGGCGCGCCGTCCACTTCGACGAAAACCGGGTTAGTGTGGCAACTGGGAAAAATACGCAGCGCCACCCAGCTGGATATTTCAGGAGTGTACTGGAATGAAAGCTTGTTGATCTCGCCGTTCGCCTCCATCTCGATTGTCTCCACGGACTGGCCGTTGACAATCAACTCCACCGGCACTGTTCGGGTCTCCCCGATGCGAGCCCGTTCCACGTGCCAGTAGGGTTTCTGGTGAAGGGGCCGGCTGCGAATATCCTCACGGGGAGTCTCTCCCAGTAGCGCCGCGGCATCGACCGTGACGGCGAGTGATTCGCCCGCCTTGACTGCCAGCACGCTGGATCGGCCTCCCGAGCCGGGCTCACCAACCCCGAGTCCATTCACCTCGAAATCGATCAGGTGGCTAAGGCCGTCACAGCAGTAACTGCGCCCCTCCTTGATGCCCTGGATCCAGTTTTCATACGTCAGCGGCTTCCCCTCGTCAATCTTGACGTAGCCACGCCCGAGCCCCACCCGCTCGCCGTAGATACATGGAAAGTCCGTTTCTCCACTGATCCGGCAGGTATACCCGCAGTTGAGCGTGTGGTACCAGATATTCAGTTCCCAGATCGATGGGGTGTCGACGGCCGAAATGAAATCACATACATCGTGGGCCACGTCCACGATGTACTCGTTGGCCCCGATGCCGTCGAACTTGGGCATGTTGTAATTTGGCAGGTACTCCCCCTCGATCTGGAGACCCCAGCCACTGTGTGAAAATCCCACAACGCCGCCCTGCTGCTTGCCCCACTTGAGTACCGGCAGATCCCAGCTTGGCCATTGTTCGATCCGCTCGGTCCCGGGGTAATCATCCTCCTTCAGTCGCAGCAGACAGAGGTGGCCGGTGTGCGAGCTGGGAAACCCCGAGACTTCCACGTCATATCGCATCAGGTTCTGCGGGGTGGAGAGCGGGTGGACCGCTCCGTCAAAGAATTCCTTCTGGGCATACCAGCAGGGCCCCCAGGAGAGGACGCAGCCGACATTCAGGTCTTCTCCAAGGATGTGTCGCATCATCGCCTCGGGAGTCACCCCCTCGGTGGGCGCCTCGTAATTAGAGCAGCCGGCCGCATGAACATGATGGTCGCCGGAATACCAGTTGTGGTCGGTCAGCTTGATCCACCGCTGCAGGCGAAATGAAAGCCGGTAGTTATCACGTTCCGGGACCCGGACCTGGCGATGCTCGATACGGTATTCCGGGCCACGCGTGTACATGACGTCGTAATCGCCTGGAGGCAGGAGGACGTTTTCGCCACTGTGACGATAAATCTGGTTGTGAAAGAAAAAGTCGGGCGCCAGTCGTCGTGAACGAGCTGGGTAGATACGGCCCTTGGTGTCCTTGAAGACAAACTGCCCGGTGGTGGGAGTTCCATCGTGGTCGAGAATGTCCAGCCGGACGGTGACCGCGCGCTGGCAGCGAAACAGGATCGAGGATTCGTTCCGGAAACCGATGTCCTGGCTGCCCTGGCCCACGTTGAAGGCGAACTTGGCCTCCCGTTTTCCCCGGTCGCGACTGTAAAGCTGGAGGATGCGGTATTCCACTTCCAGTCCGGAAAGTTCCTTTTCCAGTGGCTGGCTGTTGAACATGTGCAGGTCAAGCCAGCGGTCCGGGACGTCCTGTTCGGTGACCGTGGGCATGGGATCCGGGCTGCCGGTGGAACGGACATAAAGGGGCGCCGCGTTGGGACTGGAGCCGGCAAGTTCGGCCGTGACCCCCGCCTCGTTGTGGACCTTGACGAGGAAAACCCGCCAGCCCTGTTCGTTCAGTTCGGCACTCGCGGTTCCCCTGGCAACCTTGACGCGGCTTTCCGGATTGATATGGACTGACAGCAGAACCCGGGTGTCGAGTACTTTCTGGATCTCCGTGATGGCCTGCAGGCTGTCGTTTCGTCCGTAAGCTCGCTCAAGGGCCCGGCGTTCTCGGCCGCTGAGCGGCTCCCCGAGAAAGCCAAGTGCATCCACGACGCGCTGGACCTGTGCCTTGAGTGGTTGAAGTTCCACGTTATCGACCAGCGGTACCGCCCCAGGAAGAGCAGTGGGACTCATCAGGCCGGTGACACACAGCATGATGAGAACCAGCGGAGTACGGCGAGAGGAAGTGGGAAGGCTGGTCATGGGTGGGGCCCCCGGTGGTAAAAAGGAATTAGAACGTCTCTATCTTGGCTGCTGAAACATGCTGTCCGCAAGTCGCAGGGCGAAAAACATCGCGAGTTATTCGGCAGGCGCCGTGACCCCCAGTTCGCCGGCCAGGTCAGATAACTGCTGCCAGTTCTCCTCATCGATATGAAAGCCGGATGCATGTCGTGCCAGCGATTGTCGTTCCGGATCGCCAGGCAGCAGGATCTCGTCGACCCCCTCGACGGTGGGGCAGCCACGGACAAAATCGACAAGCCCGTTCACCTGCTCGTGGTAGGCGTCCTCGCCCCCCATCTGGGCCGGGTCTAGCAGGTACAGGAAAAGGCAGTTCCCCTTGGGCGTGATCGGCGTCTCGCGGGCACAGAGGCCGCCGGACAGGGCCCCGGCAAAGATATCGACCATCAGGGCCAGTCCGAAACCCTTGTAGGCCTGGGATCCGCCCATCGGCAGGATCGTACCGGGAGGGTCGGTATAGAGGTCATTGGGATCCGTGGTGGGGCGGCCCTCGCTGTCGAGCAGCCAGCCATCGGGACATGTTTCGCCGGCGATCGACTTGACACGTACCTTCCCCTCGGCCGTGACGCTGGTGCTGAAGTCCAGTACCAGCGGCTCATCACGGTGGGGGACGCCCATGGCCAGGGGATTGGTTCCCAGGCGGGGAGCGGTGCCGCCGGGGGGCGCGACCCGCCGGGCGGCGCCGTGGGTATTCGCCATCATGATCGAGACAAGGCCCTCGCTCGCGGCTATCTCGCAGTATTCCCCCAGTCGACCGATATGGCTGCAGTTGTGCAGCGTCCCTGCGGCCATCCCGTTCTGCCTGGCCTTGGTGGTCAGTCCTTCGAGGAGGCGTCCGCATTGGACGCGGCCGAGTCCCCAGTTGGCGTCGGCCACGATGGAGGTGGGTGTCTCCGACAGAATGCTCAGTTCCGCACCGGAATGGGCGTCCCCGGCCTCCAGCATCTTGAGGTAAAAGGGGATCCTCATGACACCGTGAGAATCGTAGCCGCGCAGGTTGGCCCCGATCAAGCTGGTTCCGACCACCTCTGCTTCCTCCGCGGTCGTCCCCCCGGCAGCAAGCAGGTCGATGGCAAATTGTTTCATCCGGTTGGTATCAAATGTGGGCACGGAACACTCCAGAAAAGGGGAGGAGGTAAAGGAACTGCCTATTGAACTCGAAAATCTCGCGGGATCAACCCATCGTGGCGCCATTGCCTGAGGACTTCGAATGTTGCCACGGCGACGGCACTGGCCAGGTTCAGGCTGCGAACGGGGTCCCTGATCGGTATGCGCAGGCATCGGTCGGCGTCGGTCGAGAGGATCGAGTCGGGCAGTCCGGCTGTCTCCGACCCAAAAACGAGTGCATCCCCAGGCTGGTAACGGACATCGGTATAGAGTGTCTCGGCATGCTTGGTGAAATACCAGTGAGTTCGGGCAGGAAGGTTTCTTTCAAGTTCCTGCCAGTCGTCCACGGCCGTCCAGTGAAGGTGTTGCCAGTAGTCCAGTCCGGCGCGGCGTAGCTGTTTTTCATCCACGCGGAAGCCGAGGGGACGAACCAGCCAGAGGTGCGCACCGGCTGCAAGGCAACTGCGGCCGATATTCCCGGTATTTGGGGGAATCTCGGGCTGGTGGAGCACGACGTTCAGGGGGGGCGTTTCGATCACAACTGGTGAAATATCATTCCGTCCCGCGGTCGTCAAGATGGCGGGCAAGGGAAGGGTACAGGAGACGGCCGCTGCCAGCTAGAATAAGGAGCAGTGCACGGCAGTGTTTTTGGGCAGGATGGCGATGGCAGAAATCTCTCGTAACCCGACGCGGGCCGTGGTGATCGGTGATGTGGTAATCGGAGGCGGTAATCCGATTGCCATTCAGAGCATGACGGCGACCGCCACCAGTGATGTGGAAGCGACGGCCGCACAGGTCAATGCGCTGGACGATGCAGGCGCGGATATTGTCAGGATCGCGGTGGACAATCGCGGTGAGGCAGAGGCGGTACGTGCCATCCGGGATGAAACCAGTGTGGTTCTCTCGGTCGACCTGCAGGAGAATTACCGGCTGGCAGAGATCGTCGCGCCGGCGGTAGACAAGATCCGTTATAACCCCGGGCACCTGTACCATCACGAAAGGGACAAGCCCTGGGAGGAGAAGGTGCGTTACCTGGTGGACGTGGCCGGGAGTCATGATTGCGCGATGCGCGTGGGAGTCAACTGTGGCAGTGTCGATCCGGCTCAGGACAAACTCTTTGATCCGGCCGATTCACTTGGGCCGATGCTGGCCAGTGCCACCGAGCATTGTGAACTTCTTGACCGGCTGGGGTTTGAGCGTTACTGCGTGTCCCTCAAGGACTCGGATCCGGCAAAGGTGGTGGAAGTCAACCGGCGGTTTGCCGAATCACGGCCGGATATCCCGCTTCACCTCGGGGTGACCGAGGCAGGACTGCCTCCGGATGGTGTGATCAAGACCCGGGTCGCCCTGGAGCAACTCGTGGGGCGGGGGATTGGCGACACGATCCGGGTCTCGCTGACGGTTTCCAATGACCGGAAACCGGAGGAAATCGTGGCCGGACGGGAGATTCTTGGCGATATCCGTGCAGGCCGGGTTCGTTCGGTGGTGGATTTCAATCCGGATTCACTCAACATCATTTCCTGCCCAAGCTGTTCCCGGGTGGAAAACGAGGCATTTATTGAACTGGCCGAGGATGTCAAACGCATGACCGCCTATGCAGAAGACCATAACTTGACGATTGCGGTCATGGGGTGCCGGGTCAACGGCCCCGGGGAAACGGATGACGCGGACCTGGGTCTCTGGTGCGGGCCGAACCATGTGAACCTGAAACGAGGGGAAACAGCGATCGGGGCCTTTCCCTATGACCGCATCCTGGATGAGCTGAAGAGGCAGCTGGACGATATAATCCTCGGCCAGGAGGAGTAAGGGGACACAAGATGGCGGCGCTGGTGAAATATTGTGAGTCCAGGCTGGTGCTGCGGAATTCCGCTGTCCGCATCCCCTTTCGGTATGGTTCGGCCTGCCTGACCCGCTGCCCCCAGGCAATGCTCGAGGTGGTCGTGGAAGTGGATGGCAAGAGGCAGCTGGGCTACAGCGCTGACTGCCTTCCCCCGAGCTGGTTTGACAAGACTCCGGATAAACCCTACTCGCAACAGATTGGGGAGATGATCGGCGCCATCGAACTGTCGGAAAGGATCGGTGCGGAGGAGTTCTCAACCCCCACGAGCTGTTTCGACGGGTGGTTGTCCACGCTTGCCCGGGTCCAGGAGGAGGGGGAGGCCAGGGACTGGAGTCCGCTGCTTTCCAGTTTTGGCGTCAGCATGCTGGAAAGGGCGCTGCTGGATGCTGCCGCGCGTCGGCATGACCGGACATTGAGCCAGGCGCTGAGGGCGGGACTGTATGGTATCCGGCCCGGGGAGGTGCACGCGGAGCTGGCCGGGTCCTCGCCGGCAGAGTGGCTTCCGAGTCGGCCTGCCGATTCTCTTCATCTCCGTCATACGGTCGGCCTCGGGGACCCGCTTGAAAGCGACCAGATCGACGGGGCGGACCGGCAACAGGATGGCCGCCCGCAGTCGCTGGATGAGTACATTGAACGCTGCGGGATTTCTTACTTCAAGATCAAGGTTTCCAACGATCTTGAGCGGGATTGTGAAAGGCTCTGCCATATTGCCCGGGTGATTGAATCGAGGCTGGGCAGGGCTTATCGCGTGACCCTCGATGGGAATGAACAGTACAGGGAGGCGGGGGAATTCGACCTGCTTGTAGACGCGGTCAGGGGGGAACCGGCGCTGGCGACGCTCTGGGAGAATGTGCTCGTCATTGAACAACCCCTGGCGCGGCAGATCGCCCTGGATAAAGATCAGACAGCCGGCGTCCGCCAGCTCTCGGAATCCAAACCGGTGATTATCGATGAGTCCGACGGGGACCTCCAGTCGTGTGCGCGGGCGCTGGACCTGGGTTACCGGGGCGTCAGCAGCAAGAACTGCAAGGGGCCTCTCAAGAGTGTCCTGAATGCGGGGTTGATATGGAACCGGAATGATCGCGGCAGCCGGTCGGATTTCGTCATGCCCGGGGAGGATCTATGTAGCGTGGGAGTGGTGTCGGTCCAGTCGGACCTGTGCCTGGTGGCCGCACTGGGTCTGGAACACGTGGAGAAATACGGTCTTCATTTCATGCCGGGCCTGGAATACCTGCCGGGAGAAGATCAGCAGGCAGCGCTTGCGTCGCACGGTGACTTTTATGAAGCCCAGGGGGACACCGTCGGCCCCCGTATCGAGAACGGGTGTTTTCAGATCCACTCCATCAATAACAGCGGGTACGGCTTCCACGTCGTTCCCGATATCGAACATTGGACAGCGGCCGGCGATTGGGACTTTTCCACGCTTGGCCTGGAAGAATGAGGAATTCGATGATCAAGACGACCGTGGTCGGCAGTTATCCTGTACCGTCCTGGCTTCCCGCGTATAGTTCGCGGGAGAGTCTTCGGGACGCGATGCTGGCGGTGATCAAGACGCAGGAGCTGGCAGGAATCGACGTGGTGGCCGACGGGGAACTGTATCGCTGGGATGTCAATCATGCGGAAACCAACGGCATGATCGATTATTTTGTTCGGCCCCTGGAAGGGGTGAACCGTGAACTCGATCCCACCCAGCTGGAGAACTGGCGTTCCACGCCCGGGAATGAATTCCGGGCAAAGCCGCCGGGGATTGTTGTCAGGGACCTGGCGGCCGGCACACTTGACCTGCTGGCGGATTACCGCCTGTATGCCGGACTTACCACCCGGCCAAGAAAGTTCACTGTCACCAGCCCGTACATGCTTGCCAAGATGCTTGCAAATGATCATTACCAGGACCTGCAGTCACTCGTCCTGGCCCTGGGAGATATTCTCAAGAAGCAGGTGGCCGCCATTGACGCGGAGGTGCTTCAGGTGGATGAAGCGAATGTGACCGGACATGCGGAGGATGCCATGATTGCCGCAGCAGGAATCAACCGCGTGCTGGAAGGTGTCCAGGGTGAAAAGGCGGTTCACCTCTGTTTTGGAAATTACGGGGGTCAGGTGATCCAGAAAGGGACGTACGAGAAACTCGTCGACTTTCTGAATGAACTGGATGTGGGCCACGTGATCCTGGAGCTGGCGCGGAGGCCGGAAGAGGAACTCGACATGCTGTGTGACGTGCGGCCTGAAATCGGACTGGGGATCGGGGTGATTGATATCAAGGACAACGTGGTGGAGACGCCGGAGCTGGTGGCGGCACGGATTGAAAGGGCTGCCGAGGTGCTCGGGGAAGAACGAATCCATTACGTCCATCCCGATTGTGGTTTCTGGATGCTGCCGCGTAGCGTGGCGGATGCAAAAATGAAAAACCTGGTGGCAGGGCGGGACCTGTTTGCCGGGAAACGCTAGGACGGCGGGTGGGTGGCCAGCTCCAGGGCCTCACCGACGACCTTAAATCCAAGCTCCAGCAGCATCGCCGGGTCTGCCAGGTCGTCATGGATTTCAATGAATGCGGCTGGTGTTCGCTGTAAAAACGTGATCGCCTCGGAAATCAGGGCTGCGTGGATCAGACCCTCGTGGTCGTCCTGGTGAAGGACGGGGCGATGGATGCCGACCACGGGTCCTCCCCAGCGATCGGCCAGGGGGCTGGGGTCCCAGGTCTCGATCTGGCCAAGGAGGGGGCCACCGGGCTGCGCATCGAGGCGGATCAGGTGGCGTTCCAGGTGGGATGTTGGCCCGGCCTTTTTCCAGTCGTCGTCGGGCAGGCAGGGAGTGGCGCGGGACCGGGCCCGGCGCCGCAGCTGGCGAACCTCGCGATCGTGGGAAACAGAGTGGGCAGAGGCGGGCGCCCGGAAAATGCCACGCCGGTGAACCGGAGTGAATCGATTTCTCTGGAGCGCCGCGATAACGATGGTGTCGGATGTCAGCAGACCGGGGAATCCACTTCCACCATATAAACCCACGTAGAAAAGGTTCGGCTGAAGTGGTCCTGCTGTCTGTAATTCGTCTCCATGGAGATCCCGGGCGGCCTGGAGGAGCTCATCGGCGACGGCCGCAGGGTTCTCGTGGGTGTCATCGACCAGGAGCATGTTGATTCGGGGTGTGTCACCAGTTGTATTTTCGGGAGAAGGTGCCAGGTCAAGGCTGAAGTGGACAAGGCCCAGCAGGATATCATTCTGCATGGCAAGGACCATGTCCTGTGGCTGGAAATGCAACTTGACCAGGACAACCAGTTCCAGGACGGGCGGGGTCATCGGGCGGGCGAGGCCGTCGAGGTGGTGCTGTTGCCAGAAGAGGGCAATGCGGGGTGAATCCGAGTTATTGAACGGGCGACATTCAATCATGGGGCAAGCAGACCAGGATGTTGTTGTCCTTCACGCGGACCTGGAAGGTACTATGGCGCAGCGGCGTGGTTTCATGCTGGCCGGTGGTGACGTCATATTGCCAGCCATGCCAGGGGCAGGTAACGATACAGCCGTCCAGCTGGCCTTTTCCGAGGGGCCCGCCCTGGTGCGGACAGATTCCGTCCATCGCGTGATAATCGCCGTCAACACAGTAAAGGGCAACCACGCGGCCGGCAACGACCAGCTCCTGGACGCTCCCGGGCGTGCATTCCTTGACCGTGGAAAGATGGTGCCATTGGTCGGTCACGGTGGAATCCCCTGCGGAGTGTGCCTGTTATGCGGCGGTGCGGATACGTGAACGCCGGGTGGGGGGGGTGCCTTTCCAGCGGCGGTGAACCCACCAGTACTGTTCCGGGTTATTCCGGATAACCTTTTCCAGCATGGCGTTATACCACATGGTCAGGCTGCGGACGCTCTGGCATCGTTCCAGGTGAACGTCCGGGTCCGTGGCGTCTACCAGTCCGACCTCGAACTGGAGCGGTGCATCGGTGCGGCGTGCATAGCAGACGAGCAGGGGGGCCCCGCTGATAATCGAAAAGACGGCCAGCGCCTTGTGGCAGGAGGCGGGGCGGCCAAGGAAATCAACCCAGCAGCCACGCGGGCCGGCGTGCTGGTCGCCCAGCAGGGCCAGCATGCCACCTCGCTGGAGGACTGCTTCGGCCTCCACCGAGCTCCCTCGTTTCTCAAGAATGTACTGACCATGAAGGGAACGAAAGCGATTGATGAAACGGTTAAGGAACTGGTTGTCCAGGGGCCGGATGATGGTGTAACTGGGGAAACCGAGCAAGCCTGCCACGTAACCTGCCATTTCAAAATTGCCGAAATGGCCCGAGACGACGATGGTAGGGCGGCTGTCCAGGAAGTATTCCATCATCTGGCGATTCTTGTGCATGGTGAAATATTGTCGCCAGTTGGTGCGGTGGATCTTTCGGGGTGCATGAGCAATTTCACATGCCATGACAATCAGGTGTTCCCACATCGCCCGTGCAAGACGATGGCGGTCGCCTGACTTCATGGAGGGAAAAACCTCCCTCAGGTTGTCATCGATGACCTGTTCGCGAACGTGCAGGACGCGACTGGCAATCCATGCAAGGCACGCCGCAAGGCGGCGGCAGCTGGACATCTGCATTGCCTGGACGGTGCAGATGAAAACGCGGACCGCGAGATAAACAAACCAGTCGGTGAACCTGCGTCCTTGCATGGGGTACCCGGGGGGGATGTCAGTGATCCTTCACTGGTCGGGGATTGTACACGCAAATAGCCTTACGAGGCGACGCCGGTTTTTCGGGCCTTGAGGACGGGGTCCTTCGTGAGGGGCAGCTGGATCGTGCGGCCGGTTTCTGCTGCCTTGTAGATCCCGAGGATGATTTCGACGCTGCGACGGCCCTCGTGCCCGTCGATCGATGGTCGGCCACCGTTCTTGATGGCCTTGAGGACGTCGCGGAACAGGAGGGTATGGCCATGGTGGCCGATCGCGGAAGGATCGGCA
>CAYYZW010000272.1:0-1501 GCA_964476375.1 uncultured Pirellulaceae bacterium | reverse complement strand
ACCTGATCGCCGGCACGATGCTGGTCCCCCGGTAAGCCAGTCGCGGGAACCGGATTTCCGGGCTTCCGGCCGTTGCTTCCCGCTCCCGGCCTGTTCACAATGGCACCACCGTGCCCCGCGTGGAGGGCAGGCCCGTCATGTGCCGGAGAACGCTATCACCATGAGTCGAGCAGCCACCGAGTACCGCTACCAGAAACTGACCTGGCCCGAGATCAACGAGGCGGTCGAGATGGAGAAGATCTGCATCATCCCCTGCGGCGCCGTCGAGCAGCATGGCGACCACCTGCCGCTGGACGTGGACCTGATGTGCCCCGGCTCGATCGCCGAGGGAACCGGCCAGGCACAGCCGGACAAGGTGCTGGTGCTGCCGATCGTGGCCTACGGGTACACCGGACACGTGATGGACTTCCCCGGCACGATCAATACCCACTATGAGACTTTCATCAAGCAGGTGCTCGACATCACCCAGTCCCTGGCCTACCACGGCTTCAAGAAGATCATCCTGCTTAACGGCCATGGTTCGAACATGCCCAACCTCGACCTGGCCGCCCGCCGCACCAACCTGGAAACCGATGCCGAGTGTATCCTGGTCGCCTGGTGGCACCTGCTGACGGTGGACCCCGAGTTCCTTCCCTCCTGGCGCGAGAGTGTCTACCCGGGTGGTTTCTCGCATGCCTGTGAACTGGAGACCTCGCTCTATCTCTACCTGGACGAGGACGGCGTCCGCAAGGACCGCATCCATGACCACATCTCCACGCTCAACGCCGGCAACCCCTATATCTGGGGTGACCTGCTCGGCCACGGCCCCGGAGCACTCACCTCCTGGACCAGCACCTACTCGCCCCGAGGCGTGATGGGTCAGCCCGAACTGGCCACCGCCGAAAAAGGACGCCTGGTCTACGAGGAGGGGGTCAAGCAGCTCTCCGGGATGGTCGAGTTCTTCCACGCCCGTCCCAGGGATGTCCGTACTCCCCACCAGGCCAGGCCGACCTCGATGCCGATCCCCTGGGACCAGCGGGATATCCCTCCCACCGACCGTTAACCCACCACCGGAGTCCATACCCCATGCATTACCTGCCTCGTTCCAAAAAGCTTCCCGAATGGAACCGCCGCCATTTCCTCCAGTCCACCGCCGCCCTGCCGTTGCTGCCGCTGCTGGAAGACCAGGTCCAGGGCATCGTCCGCACGCGACTGGCGCTGCCGGACAGCCCCTTCCAGCTGGGCGTTGCCTCGGGGGACCCGGCACCGGATGGTTTCGTGATCTGGACCCGGCTGGCGCCCAGGCCGCTCGAGGGGGGTGGCATGCCGGACGAGAATGTCCAGGTCCAGTGGCAGGTCTATGCCGATGAGGGGCTGACCCGGGTGGTCCAGAAAGGGAGCAGCGTGGCCACGCCGGCACTGGGCCACAGCGTCCATGTGGAGGTCGAGGGCCTGGAACCGGACCGCTGGTACTGGTATCGATTCAGGACCGGCACCGAGACCAGCCCGGTCGGCCGCAGCC